>VBDX01000058.1 GCA_005881885.1 Chloroflexota bacterium | reverse complement strand
GCGAGGGCAAGGTTGCTATCTATTCGTCGATGAACACCGACGACGCCAAGAAAGTGTTCCCGGTGTTCGAGGCGAAGTTCCCGGGCGTCAAGGTGGAGCACACCCGCGCATCGGGTGAAGTACTGACGACGCGCGTCGTGACGGAGAAGAAGGCAGGACAAGACCTCTTCGACGTCGTCGAGTCGAACCTCTTCGAGGTCGGCTACATCATCGATCAGGGCTACACCCAGAAGTACATCGTCGCGTCGGCCGGTGACTACCCCGCCGAGGTCAAGGGCGCCGACGGCGCGTTCATCGCGGCGCGGCTCAACAACGACATCCCGGGGATCAACACGCAGAAGCTCCCCGCCGGCATCACGATCAAGACCTGGAAGGACCTGTGCAATCCGGCGCTGTCGGGCAAGATCGCGGTCGAACAGGGCGACGTCGTCGTGTACTCGGCCCTGCGCAAGATCCTCGGAGACACAGAGGCCCAGAACGTGCTCAAGTGCATCGCCGCCAATAAGCCGTCGCTGCGTAGCGGCCACACCGACATGGCGAACCTGCTCGCTGCGGGCGAATTCGCGGTCACGCTCTCATCCAACGGCCACCGCCTGGCTCAGCTGAAGAACGAAGAGAACAAGCCGATCGACTGGGGTCGGACCGACCCGATCATCACGGACGTCCAGGGCATGGCGCTCGCCAACAAACCGCCTCACGCCAACGCCGGCAAGCTGCTGATGGAGTGGCTCACCTCACTGGACGGTCAGAAGGCGATCCAGTCGACCGGCCGCGTCCCCGCCAACCCGAAGGTCCCGCCGAAGTACCCGGACCTGAACAACTTCGCGAAGATCTTCTACGTGAGCCTCGCGCTCCGCGCGGACTTCGATAAGGACCAGGCGTTCTGGAACAGCACCCTGGGCGTCAAATAACCTCGAGCTGATGGCGGCCACGACCGTCGCGCGCCGCGCTGGGATGCGCATCCCGGCCTGGCGCGCGGACATCGTGGTCGCCGGCGCCGCCGCTCTCCTTCTCGCGTATCTCACGGTCGTTCCTCTTGCGATGCTCCTCCTGGGCGCCGTCTCAGCGTCGGGGAGCGCGCTGGATTTCCAGTTCACCACGCGTTACCTGGAGCGCGTTCTCACCGATCAGGCCTCGATAGAGCTGCTCGCGAATTCGCTCGTCTACGCGGGCGGCGCGGCGGCCCTCGCGTTCGCGCTCGGGACTGCCGCCGCGTGGGCGGTGGAGCGCACGAACATCCCTGCGCGGAGTCTCTGGTATGGCCTCGCGCTCGTCCCGCTGATCGTGCCCGGGATCGTCCACACCATCGCCTGGCTCTTCCTACTGAGCCCGGAGATCGGATGGATAAACGCCCCGCTCAAGACGCTCTTCGGTTTCTCGCTCTCGGTCTACAGCCTGCCCGGGATGATCTGGATCGAAGGGCTGCACACCGCTCCGCTGGCTTTCATTCTCATGAGCGCGGCGTTCCGCGCGATGGATCCAAGTCTCGAGGAGGCGGCGGCCGCGAGCCGAGCCGACGCGTGGAAGACGTTCCGGCGCGTGACGCTTCCGCTCCTACTCCCGAGCGTCGCGTCGGTGCTGCTCATCCTGTTCGTCCGAGCGCTCGAAGGATTCGAGGTACCGGCGATCATCGGCGTGCCAGGGCGTATCTTCGTCTACACCTCGCGCATCTATCTCTCGCTGAAGCTGTACCCGCCGAGCTTCGGGCTTGCCGCTGCATACGGCCTCGTGCTCCTCGCGATCTCAGTCGTTGGCCTCGTGCTCCATCGTCGGGCGACCCGCCACGCCGAGCGCTACGCGACGGTGACGGGAAAGGGCTACCGGCCGCGGCGCCTGGAGCTCGGTCGGTTCCGGTACGTCGCGGTCGGCGCGCTCGCCCTCTACGCGTTCCTCGCGGTCGCTCTGCCGTTCCTCGTCCTGCTCTACGCGAGCTTCATCCGTGTGTATTCGGTCCCCTCGCTCGAATCGCTCCGCGAGCTCACGCTCTCGAACTACTCCTTCATCCTCGAGGACGAGCTGACCAGGACGGCCGTCTTCAACAGCCTGATCCTCGGTGTCGCCGCGGCGACCATCGTCGTGGCGGTGACCGCGGTGATCGCATGGGTGACGGTCCGCACGCGGTTTCCCGGGCGCGGCGTGCTGGACTTTCTCGCGTTCGTGCCGATCACGATCCCCGGGATCGTGCTTGGCATCAGCCTCATCTGGGTGTATTTCACGATCCCGATCCGGATCTACGGAACGCTCTGGATCCTGCTCGTCGCGTACGTGACGCGGTACCTCCCGTACGGGATCCGCGGTACGACCTCGGCACTGGTACAGATCCATCGCGAGCTCGAGGAGGCCGCCGGCGCGGCCGGAGCCCGCTGGTGGCCGACCTTCCGCCACATCCTCTTCCCGCTGCTGCGGCCCGCGCCAAAGCGTCGTGCTCGCGGTGCGCATCTTCGACCTGCGGGACTCCGGCAACTACACGTCGATCGCGGCACTGTCGGTGTTCCTCATCATCGTGCTCGTGGCGCTCGTCACCGTGCTCCAGCGAATCGGTGGGCGCACGATCCGCGAAGCGTGACCACGCTCCGGGTCGAGTCGCTTCGGAAGACCTTCACGGCGCAGCGCGGCGCCGTGCGTGCGGTCGAGGATGTCTCGTTCACGGTCGAGGACGGTCGTTTCTTCACGCTCCTCGGTCCTTCGGGCTGCGGCAAGACCACGACCCTCCGCTGCATCGCCGGGCTCGAACGGCCCGAGGGCGGCGCGATCCGGCTCGACGACGAAGTTCTCTCAGGTGACGCCCGCTTCGTCCCGACCCACGCACGCGACATCGGGATGGTCTTCCAGTCCTACGCGATCTGGCCGCACATGAGCGTGTTCGAGAACGTCGCGTTCCCGCTCCGCGTCAGCGCGAAGGCCCCGTCGCGGGGAGAGACGCGGCGGATGGTCGCGGAAGCGCTTGCTCTCGTCGGGCTGGAGGGCCTCGAGGAACGCCCCGCGCCGCAGCTCTCCGGCGGCCAGCAGCAGCGGCTCGCGCTGGCGCGCGCTCTCGTGCGAAAACCGAAGCTGCTCCTGCTGGACGAGCCGCTCTCGAATCTCGACGCGAAGCTGCGGCAGCGCATGCGCATCGAGCTGCGCGAGCTGCAACGGCGGCTCGGTATCACGACGGTCTATGTCACCCACGATCAGGGCGAGGCTCTCTTCCTGTCGCATCGAGTTGCGGTCATGCAGAACGGCCGCATCGTCCAGGAAGGCCGGCCGCGCGATCTCTACGCGTCTCCCGCGTCGGGGTTCGTGGCGGACTTCGTCGGTGACGCGACGTTCCTGCCGGGAGAGGTCGTCGAAGGCGGGGTGCGCGCGCTCGGGGGCATCGTGAGATGCGCGCTGAGCGAAGCGCTCATCCCCGGGGCGAAAGCGCTGCTCGTGATGCGCCCTGAGCGGGTCCTGGTCCGGGGCGCGCCGGCGGGAACGCCGAATGAGTTCCCGGGCACCCTGCGGGTGGCGGCGTTCCTCGGTGACCACCTCGACTGCATCGTCGAGGTGGGCGGGACCGAGCTCCGCGCCAGCGCGCACCCCACGGCGGAGCTGCGCCGCGAGCAGCGCGTCTGGGTAGAGCTTCCTCCGGAGCATTGCCTGGCGATCCCCGACGACGGATGGCGGCCCCGCGCGCTCACGCGTACCTTTGACGAAGACGAGGGCTGAGCGACGAGCGGTCGCTTCGCGCCCAGGGGCCCCTGCCCCTGAGTCGCGAGGAGCGAATCATTCAGTCCTGAACGCGTCTCTTGGCGAAGCCAAGAGATTGACGAGGACGAGTCGTAGGAGGGCGGACATGGCCACGACCATTCCCACCAAAGTCTCGACACCGACCGATCTGCGGGACTGGCTCCGGCGCGTCGACGCGCTCGGCGAGCTCCAAACGGTCCGCGGTGCGAATACCGAGGAGGACATCGGTATGGCGACCGAGCTCCTGGGACGGACTCGCCCCTCGAAGGCGACGGTTTTCGACGAGATCAAGGGCTACAAGAAGGGCTTCCGCGTGCTCTCGAACGGGCTCGGCTCCTTCGGTCGCATCGCGGTCACGCTGGGCTTCGATCCGAAGGCCTCGCCGCACGAGCTCGTCCGCATGTGGCAGGAGCGTGTGCGAAAGGGCATCCCCACGATCGCAGCGGAGGTCGTGAAGGACGGTCCGGTCTTCGAGAACGTCTTGCGCGGCGATCAGGTCGACTGCCTCATCTTCCCGACCCCGAAGTGGCACGAGTTCGACGGCGGGCGGTATCTCGGCACCGGCAGCTTCGACATCACGCGCGACCCGGACGAGGGCTGGGTCAACCTCGGCACCTACCGCGTGATGGTCCACGACAAGAAGCGGCTCGGCTTCTACATCTCGCCCGGCAAGCATGGCCGCCAGCACCGCGACAAGTGGTTCGCGCGCAAGGAGAAGATGCCGCTCGCGTTCTGCGCCGGCGGCGACCCGCTGCTCTTCCTCGCGGCCTGCACCGAGATCCCGTACGGCACGACCGAGTACGACTGGGCCGGCGGCGTGCGTGGCGCGCCGTATCGTGTGATGAACGGACCGGTCACCGGCCTCCCGATCCCGGCGGACGCCGAGATCGTGATGGAGGGCTGGGTCGATCCCGAAGAGCGCGAGGTCGAGGGGCCGTTCGGCGAGTGGACCGGCTACTACGCCTCGGGCGAGCGCGCCGAGCCCGTGTTCCGGGTCGAGGCGATCTACCACCGGAACGACCCGATCATCCTGGCGTCGCCGCCGAACGTGCCGCCGGACGAGCAGTCGTTTTATCGAGCGTTCATGCGAAGCGCGCGTCTACGTGGCGACATCGAGGCCGCGTCGATCCCCGGCATCGTCGGCGTGTGGTGCCATGAGGTCGGCGGCTCGCGCCTGTTCAACGCGATCTCGATCAACCAGCGTTACGCAGGTCACGCGCGCCAGGTCGGACATGCCGCGGCGAGCGTCCACACCGGGGCGTACCTCGGTCGCTACACGGTCGTCGTCGACGACGACATCGACGTCATGGACCTCGAGCAGGTGCTCTGGGCGATGTGCACGCGCAGCGAGCCGGCCGAATCGATCGACATCATCCCGCGCGCGTGGTCGGGCCCGCTCGACCCACGTATCCATCCGGACAAGAAGGGCTTCAGCTCGCGGGCGATCATCGACGCGACGCGCCCCTGGGAGTGGCGCGATCGGTTCCCGGTCTCGCAGCTTCCGACGCCCGAGACCAAGCGGAAGGCCCTCGAGCGCTGGGGCTGGCTCGTTGGTAAGGGAGAGAAGCCGAAGGATCTGCCGTAGGGCTCTGGCCGCCGACTTGCTGCGTTAACTTCGGATATGAACGCCCTGATCCACGTCTTCAAGAGCGACGTCGCTGACGCGGACGGCCACACCTATGTCGCGCGAGCGGTCGGGCGCGCGCGAAAGAACGGCACCTGGGTCGGCTGGATCGAGTTCACCCCGCGCGGGACCGGCGGGATGATCCGGAGGAGCCCGATCGAGACGCTGCAGCCGAACCGCGCCGCGCTCGAGTACTGGGCGAGCGGGCTCGAGCCCGTCTACCTCGAGGGCGCGCTCGAGCGGGCCATTACCTCGCGCTCGAATTCGCGAGCGTCCTCGAGATAGACGATCGAGTCATAGCCGAGCAGCTTGAACAAGCGGTTCTGCGCGACGAGAAGTCGCAGCGGGCCGCTCCCGTCGCTGCTGTACCGGTGGACGGTGTTCTGGGGCACGTAGACGAGATCGCCCGCCGAGAAGTGCCAGCGCGACGGCCTTATCGCGATGCGCGCTTGGTAGCGCTCGCCGATCTCGGCCTCGACGTCCCATTGCTCGCTCTCGCCCGACCCAGCCAGCACGTAGGCGACCTCGTCCGCCATGTGCCAGTGTTTCGCGGACCGAGCGCCCGGCACGAGCTCCTGTTCGTAGACGTCGACGCTCGTTGTCCGCACGTCACTCCGCTGCGGTGAACTGATCACGCGCACCCGCCCGTCGCGTGTTGTCTCCCACTTCGTATCGTTCTTTTTCACGACCTTCTTCTTGTCGGTCGCTCCCGGCGTCCAGAGCTGCGACCAGTCCCGCGCCGGCTCGAAGCTCGCGCCGTCTTCGAACGGCTTGCTGCGGCCCTGCTGGATCAGCCCAAGCGCCATCCACGTCGCCTTGGCCTTGATCACGAGCGCGAGCGCGCGCTCGGTCTTGCTCGCGTTGTAGTGGCGGTGCACCGAATCGGTGTGCACGATCACGAAGTCGTCCTTCGACCAGTCGTAGCGCTTGCCGTCGTGTATCTCGTATCCCGAGCCTTCGAGGATGTAGAAGGTCGCCTCATTCTGGTGGCCGTGGCCGTGGTTCGATCCGCCCGGCTTGAGCTCGACGAAGTGCACCTGGAGCGTCTGAGTAAGGAAGGGCTCGTCCCCCGGGCCGAGCATCCACCACGTCCGCGAGAGGCCCTCATCGGAATCGCCGGAATGCCCGACCGTGGCGTCGTCGGTCACGGTCCCAGCCCGCCGCACGCGCGGCGCGGTGCGCTGCCGGCGGCGGAATTCGGAAAGTCCATAGGTCTCGGCGCTGATGCCGCGTAGGAAGACGCGGCCTTCTTCGTCGGCCACCGGCGCACCCCTGTTTTTCAGTGATCCGTGCGGACGGTCGAATGGTATAACCTTTGGCGCCGCCGCCCCGGTGCGTCGGCGGCGCGGGAGGTGGCGGGAGATGCGCAGGATCTGGAGCGCGCTCGTTCCGATCGCGGTCCTATCGCTGATCGTCGCGGGCTGCGGTGCCGCGACGACGACCCCGGGCCCATCGGCTTCCTCCGGCGCGACGCTCGCGCCCGAGCTCATCAAGATCAAATCGTCATACGGCAACGTGACGCCGGCCAACCTTGCCCCCTTCTACGCGAAGGAAATGGGCATCTTCGCGAAGCACGGCCTCGACGTCGATCTGGTGCTCATCGACGGGGGCGCACCCTCGGCGGCCGCGCTCATCTCTGGACAGATCCAATTCGGGAACTTCGGCGGGACCGAGACGATGAGCGGCGTGGCCGCCGGCTCAGACATGGTGGCGGTCTCGCTCTTCGTCCCGGTGACGCCCTGGCAGCTCCTCGCGAAATCCGAGTACAAGACGCCTGAGGACCTCCGCGGGAAGGTCGTCGGCGTCGCATCCAAGGGCGGTTCGAGCGAGGTCGCGGCCGATCTTTCGCTGCAGCGCCTCAAGCTCGACCCCAACAAAGACGTGACCAAACAAGCGTTGGGATCGGTCGCGAACCTCACCGCGGCGATGATCGGCGGCGCCGTCTACGCCGGTCCCGGGCATCCGCCGGACACGGTGCTGCTCCTGAAGAATGGCTTCAAGGTGATCGTCGACCTCGCAGCAGAGAAGATCCCGGCCACCGACAACTGCACGGTCGTGCGGCGCTCGTATCTTCAATCGAATCGCCAGACGGTGCAGGCGTACATCGACGCCGAGATCGAAGCCATCGCCGCGGCCAAGAAGGACAAACCCGGAACGATCAAGGTCATGAGCAAGCTACTGAAGATCGAAGACCAGGATGCGCTCGGCCAGGCCTATGACTTCTACGTGGGTCAGATCATGCCGACGTATCCGCACCTCGACCCCGCGGCATTCAACTACACGAGGGACACGCTCGCCGCGACGAATCCGAACGTCAAGAACTTGGACGTGACGAAAGCGATCGACGATTCGTTCGTCGCCGATGCGGAGAAGCGCGGGGTCGGTAAATAGCGCCGCAGCGGTACGGGTCGGACGTCGTCGTCGACCTGCTCCGGGCGTTCGGGATCGAGTACGTCGCCCTGAACCCCGGAGCGTCGTACCGGGGTCTTCACGACTCGCTCGTCAACTACGGCGGCAACAAGCCGGAGATCATCCTCTGCACGCACGAGGAGATCGCGGTCTCCATCGCGCACGGCTATGCGAAGGCGACGGGCCGACCGATGGCCGCGGCGGTCCACGACGTCGTCGGACTCCTACATGCCACGATGACCATCTACTACGCCCACGTCGACCGTGCGCCCGTGCTCGTGCTCGGCGCGACCGGCCCGGTCGATCGGAGCAAGCGTCGTCCGTACATCGACTGGATCCACACCGCGCTCGTGAACGGCAACGCGGTGCGCGATTACACGAAGTGGGACGACCAGCCCTCGACGGTGGCCGACTTTCCCGCGTCCTTCGCGCGCGCGTATCGCATCGCGACGACCGAGCCGTGCGGCCCGGTCTATCTCTGCTATGACGCAGGGCTGCAGGAGGAGAAGCTCGCGCGGCCGATCGACGTGGCCGACGTCGCAGAGGGTGCGCGCCCGAGCCCAGTGCAGGCCGACCCTTCCGCGATCGCCCGGGCCGCCGAGATCGTCGCAGCCGCGGAGCGGCCGGTCATCGTGACCGAGTTCACCGGACGGCATCCCGAGGCCGTCGCGGAGCTCATCGCGCTCGCCGAGGAGACGGCGTCGGCGGTCGTCGACCTCAACGGCCGCGTGAACTTCCCGAATCGGCACGAACAGAACCTCACCGGCGGCGACGCGCTGGCCGATGCCGACGTCGTCATGCTCATGGACGTCGGCGATCCGTTCCGCGCTCTCAACGAGCTCGATCGTCTCACCAACGAGAAGAAACCGCGCATCCCGAAGGGCTGCGCCGTGATCGACCTCGGGCTCGCGGAGCTCCGGCAGAGCAAGTGGTCCGAGGACCTAGGGCAGTTCCAGCCCGTCGCGCTCTCGATCGTCGCCGACACGAGCCTCGCGATCCCCGCGCTACGCGTCGCGGTGCGCGACCGCGGCGCGCGTGACCGCAGCGCACGCTGCGCCGAGCTTCGCCGCAAGCACGACGAGATCCGCGCGCGGTGGGAGAGCGATGCTCGGAAAGACTGGGACGCGTCGCCGCTCACGGCGCCGCGCCTCGCCTCGGAGATCTGGTCGGTGATCAAAGGCGAGGACTGGATCCTCACCTCGAATACGCTCGAGGATTGGGCACTGCGTCTCTGGGACATCGACGGGCCGCGCCGTCATCCGGGCCGCTCGTTCGGTACGGCGACGCAGATCGGGACCTCCCTCGGCGTCGGCCTGGCGTATCGCGGTAGTGACCGGCTCGTCGTCGACATCCAGCCCGACGGCGATCTCCTGTACGACCCGGGCGCGCTCTGGACCGCCGCGCATCACCGCATCCCGCTCCTGGTCGTCATGTACAACAACCGCGCCTACTACAACGACTGGGAGCATCAGCTCCGCGTGGCGCAGCACCGCGGCACGCCGAAGGAGAACGCGCGCGTTGGTCAGGAGCTCGACGACCCGGCTCCCGATTTCGCGATGCTCGCGCGCTCGTTCGGCTGGCACGCGGAGGGCCCGATCGCCGATCCCGCGAAGGTACGCCCCGCTCTCGAGCGCGCGCTCGAGGTCGTCCGGCGCGAGAAGCGTCCCGCGCTCGTCGACACGATCGTCCGTCATCGCCAGGAGAAGCGTTTTCGCTAGGAGGAGAGATGCGAAGACTCGTCACGCTCATTGTGTTCACCGGGATCGTTGTCGCCGCCTGTGGTGGCGGAACGGCCCCACCATCACCTGCCGCCTCCGTCCCAGCTGCAGCGTCCGCGACACCGCTCACGCCGATCAACGTGAAGGCTGCCTACACGAACCTCACGGGCGACAGCCTCCCGATCTGGACCGCGATGGACGCCGGCATCTTCACCAAGAACGGGCTCACCGTCGACCTGCAGTCGATCGACGGCGGCTCGCGCGGGATGGCCGCGCTCCTCGCGAACGGCATCGACATCGTGAGCCTCGGCGGCGCCGAGTGCCTCTCGGCCACGGCGAGCGGCGCGAAGATCACGGTCACCGCGGTCCTCACGCCGGTGTTTCCGTATCACCTGATGGCCGCGCCGGAGATCAAGACGGCGGCGGACCTCAAGGGCAAGAAGATCGGAATCTCGAGCCCAGGCGGCTCGGCCGACATCGCGACGCGCAAGGCGCTCAAGGCGCTCGGTTTGGACCCGGAGAAGGATGTGACGCTCATCCCGCTCGGCTCGCACGCGCAGCGCACCGCCGCGCTCTTTGCGGGATCGATTCAGGCGGCGGTGGACGATCCACCGAACACGGCCGAGCTCATCGACCGCGGCTTCCACAGCGTGTACGACCTCGCCGGGCAGAAGCTCGCGACGGCGCAGACCGGGGTCGTGGTGCAGACCTCGTTCCTCTCAACGAAGCGTGAGGCCATGCAGCGCTGGATCGATTCGCTCGTCGAGGCCGTCGCGTACATGAGGAAAAATAAGACGCAGACGGTGTCGATCATGAAGAAGTACTTCAATGCCGACTCCGCGGCGAAGGGGTTCGAAGAGGCCGTCGAGTTCTACGGGAGCGAGGCGCTCGCCGCGCTGCCATACCCGAAGCCCGAACTGTTCGCGGCCGCTCAGGAGACCCTCGGCGCGTCCAACCCGGCGGTGAAGAGCCTCGACGTGAAGACGATGCTCGACGACTCGTTCGTGAAGAGCGCCGCGGATCGCGCATTAGACAAGAAATAGCCGTAGGAGTTAGCGTCCGGCAACTCTGATTCGCGGCCGCGGACGGAGCACAAGACTTACTTGCGATGTGGTCTTGGGCTGTCCGCGGCGTATTGGCGGCGCTCGCCGCCTTTCTAGTCATCGCGACGGTCCCTCGCTCGAACCTGTCGCCGGCGCAGGTGCCGACTCCAACCAGCTCCGCCACTGAGGCACCCGTCATCGCGAAAGCTGCGGACACCTGCCGCGGGCTTGATGACTCCGGCGCGTCTCCCATCCCCTTCCCGGCGCGCACAGCTGCGGAGGTGATTGAGGGCACGCGGCGCGATCCGTCGGTACGCCTGCTCTTCAACGATCTGGCCGGCGTTCGTCCCGGACCGATGCGCGACCCGCGCGCACCCCAGTGCCGGCCGGACCTCCTCGAACTCGGGCAATCGGTATTCGTCCGCCAGTACCCCGCGACGACCGGCCGCTGGCTCCTTCCCGTGCGCTACCAGGACCAGACGCTGGTCACGGTCTTCGTCTACACCGACCTAAACGGGATGGGGATCGTCGGCGGCAACCGCGGCGGCGGCATCGCGATCCCGACCGAGGCCGAGGCACGCGCGGCCGGAGGAACCTCGGCCGATCCGGTCACCGCCGCGGAGCTCGTGCTGGGCAACGCGAGTTGCGGGAGAGACCTGGTTATGTGGAGGCTCGTCCGGCAGAGCGGAAAGGTCATGTACCTCGTCCCTGAATTTCCCGGCGCCGCGCCGCCCGGTGCTCTCATGACCGACCGCGAGGTCTGGTTCAGCACCTCGGGCCGGCCGGTGGCATACGCGAAGGCCGCCGCGGCCTGCTAAGCGCTCCCCTTCCGGAGCTCGGCCCAGATCTTCTCGGCGGTCACCGGCAGGCTCATGACCCGCGCGCCGCATGCGTCCTGAACTGCATTCGCAACGGCGGCGCCGACCGCCGGATTCGCGAGCTCGCCCACAGACTTCGCGCCGAACGGTCCCGGGCCGGGGTGGTCGGTGATGAGCTCGATCCGCAGCGGCGGCGCGTCGGCGATCGTGGGGAGCTTGTAGTCGCCGAGGTTCGCGGTCACCACGCGGCCGTCCTCGACGCGCAGCTCCTCCATGACCGCCTGGCCCAGGCCGAAGATGAAGCCACCCTCGAGCTGCCCGCGCAGGGCGACCGGATTGATCACCGTGCCGACGTCGGCGACGAGCGTGGCGTCGTTGATCTTCAGCGAACCCGTTTCGCGGTCGACCGTCAGGCGCAGCACGTACGCGTACATGGAGGCCTCGTGCGTCTCCTGCGCCGCTTCGCCGGTCACTTCCATCTCGCCGGCATCGTCGATCGTGCGCCCGAGCTCGGCGAGCTTCGCTTTGAGCATCCGAGCCGCGTCCAGCGCAGCGCTCCCCTGCACCGGTGTCACTCGACTACCGCCGACCCCTGGATCGCTGAGCACGGCGTCGGTTGTGCCGCGGCTTACGGCGACGCGACCCGGCGGAATGCCGAGCTCGGCCGCGATGATCCGCTGGAAGAGAGTGTGCGCGCCACCGCCTTGGTCGGATACGCCCGTGCGCAGCTCGACGCGTCCGCTCGCGAGCTTCCGCAGGACCATCGCGGCGCGGCCGCGGCCGACATGCCGGACCCCGAGCGCGACGCCCCAGCCCCACCAGTTCACCTGGCGAGGCCTCGCGAGCGATGGGCCATAGCTGGACGCAGTGCGCAAGCGCGCAAGCATCGCCGGGCCGTCCGTGCCGTGCCACGGTTGCCCGGTAACGTCGACGTCACCGTGTCGCACGATGTTGCGCTCTCGGAACTCGAGCGGATCGATCCCGAGGTCGCGCGCGATGAGATCGATATGCGACTCCGCGGCGAACGCGTTCTGCGGCTGTCCCGGCGCGCGCGCGTGCCCGGCGGGCACCTGGTTGGTGTACACGGTCGTCGCCTCGACGCGCGCCGCCGGCACGCGGTACCCGGCGAGCGTGAGCATCGCGTCGCCGGGCATGAGCGTCATCACCGGCTTCCCCGCGGCATACGCGCCCCCGTCGAAGACCACGCGGGAGGTGTGCGCGAGGATCCGGCCCTCGGCGTCGACGCCCGTCCGTAGCGTGATCGTCGCCGCGTGTCGCGTGTTCGTCGCCTGGAGGTCGTCGGCGTAGCGCGTAAGCGCACGGACCGGACGTCCAGTCGCGCGGGCGAGGTAATAGAGGACGAACTCGTCGATCGAGAGGCCCTTGCCGCCGAAGTCGCCGCCGATGTACCCCGCGTCCACGACGATCCGCTCCTCGGGTATCCCGAGCGCGACGGACATGTGCTGCCGCAGCGCGAACGGCGCCTTGTTGGTCGTGACCACGCGCACGGTCTCGCCGTCGAGCCAGACCAGCGTGGCGCGCGGCTCGATGTACGCCTGGTGCGTCCGCGGCACGCTGAAGCTGTGCTCGTACACCTTGTGCGACGCACGGAAACCCGCTTCCACATCGCCGTGCACGTGAACGGCATGACCCTGCACGTTAGGATGCGGCCGCTCCGCGCGCGTGCCGCCGAGGAACACGTAGGTCGCGGCGTCGGGATGGAGGACAGGCACGCCCGCCGCGAGCGCGGCGTCGGTGTCGAGGATCGAGGGAAGCTCCTCGTATTCCACCTCAACGAGCCGCGCGGCCTCCTCCGCGACCCTGGCGGTGTCGGCGGCGATCGCGGCAACCCGATCGCCGATGAACAGCACGCGGTCCCAACAGAGGATCGGCCAGTCCTGCAGTCTCCGCCCCAACCGGCCGGGCTTCGTGTCGGCGCCGGTCAGCACGGCGCGAACGCCCGGGAGCTTCCGCGCGGCCGAGACGTCGACCGAGCCTATGCGCGCGTGCGGGTACGGACTCGTCACGTACGCCGCGTGCAGCATGCCGGGCATCGCGACGTCGGCCGCGTAGCGCGCCGCGCCGGTCACTTTGGCGCTGCCCTCGACCCGGTACTCGGGCTGGTCGAGGATCGAAGCGGAGCGCTCGACGACGCCGGTCACCGCGCGGTCGTAACCTGCCGGGCCAGGCAATCGGCGAAGTCCCCCATGAGCTGATCGGCCTTCCGTTTGATCACGGCTTGACCGAACTCGCCGAGACGGCCCATGACCGCGAGATCCGTCGCGATCTTGACCTCCGTCTGTCCTTCCTTCTCAGCAAGCGCGAGATCCATCGTCGCGCGGATCGCCCCGCCAACGCGCGAGTCCTTCGCATCCGCTTTGAGCGACGCCGTGCCCGCCTGCTCGTCGCGCGCGGTCATGACGAAGTCACCGTCGAGCATCAGGCGTACCGGTCCGATCTGCACTGCGAGCGTTCCCTCGTACTTGTCCTTGCCGGACGCTCGAACGGAGGCGACTCCTGGAACACACCGCGCGGCGGAGGGGATGTCCATGATCCGGGCCCAGACCTTGTCCCGCGGCGCCGCGACGGTCGCGGTGTGCGTGAACTTCAACGCGTCACCTGCGCGAGCGCGCGCCCGGTCCAGATGCGGGCCATCTCACGCTTGTACGCCGCTGAGCCGCGGAGATCATCGATCGGATCGATCTCATCGCGCACCAGGTCGACCGCATCCCGCGCCCGCGAGACCGGCTGTCCGCGCAGCGCATCCTCGACGCGGCGTGCCCGGATCGGGGTAGGGCCGACGGCCCCGAGGACGATCCTCGTCTCCGCGATCGTGCCGCCAGGAGCGAAGCGCAGCGTCGCGGCGACGGAGACAGTCGCGTAGTCGTCCGCGGTCCTCGGCAAGAACTTGAGGTACGTCTCGCGGGTGCCGGGCTCGATCGGAGGAAGGATCACCTCAGTGATGATCTCGCCGTGCGCCAGCGACGTCGTGAAGTGATCGACGGCGAGCTCCTCGATCGGCAGCGACCGCCCGCCGCGCGACGACCGTACGGACACGGTCGCGTTCAGGGCGGAGAGCATCGGCGGCGGGTCCTGCGCTGGATCGGCGTGCGCGAGATTCCCGCCGACCGTCGCCTGATTGCGGATGCGGACCGTGGCGACGCTCCCGAACGCGTCGGTCAAGGCTGGACTGTAGGCGAACGCGTCGGCCGAGCGCTCGACGGCGCGATGTGTCGCCATCGCGCCGATGCGCAGCCCGCCGTCGGGCGTGTGGGCGATGCCGCCGAGCTCATCGATCGCGCGGAGCGCGATCACGTGCCCGGGCCGGAGGAGGCCCTGCCGCATGAGGAGCACGGTGGCGGTGCCGCCGGCCATGAGGTGCGCGTCCTCGCCATATCGGTCGAGCAGCGCGAGCGCCTCGGCGAGCGTCCGCGGCTCGTGGTAATCGAACGTCACGCGGGCCCCGCGGCGCGCTGGATCGCGCGCACGATCCCGTAGTAGCCGGTGCAGCGGCAGAGGTTCCCCATCATCCAGCTGCGGATCGCCTCCGCATCGGGCCGCGGCTGCTCGGCGAGCAGCGCCGTGGCGGCGATGAGCTGCCCGGGAGTGCAGATCCCGCACTGAAAGCCACCTTCGCGAATGAACGCGTCCTGCAGGGGCGTGAGCTCGTCGTTCGCGAGCCCTTCGACCGTGGTGATGCGCCGTCCGTCGGCGAAGACCGCGGGCAGGAGGCAGGCCGACAGCAGCTCGCCGTCGACGAGGACGCTGCAGGCGCCGCAGACACCGACGCCGCAGCCGAGCTTGGTGCCTGTCGCGCCGCAGTCGTCGCGGATGACGTCGATCAGCAGGCGGTCGGCGGCGATCTCGAGCTCGCGCCGGTCACCGTTCAGGGTGAAGGCGACGCGGTGCGTGCTCAACGCGACCGCAGCTTGAAGCGCTGGATCTTGCCGGTGGACGTCTTCGGTAGCTCCGGTACGAACTCGATCCAACGAGGGTACTTGTACGGCGCGAGGCGGTTCTTTACGAAGGTCCGTAGCTCCTCCGCCAGACTGTCGCTCGCGCTGCCCCGCTTGAGGACCACGAAGGCGCTCGGTTTCACTAGGCCTTTGGCGTCCTCCCGCCCCACAACGGCGCACTCCAGAACCGCGGCGTGCTCGAGGAGCGCACTCTCGACCTCGAGGGGGGAGACCCACGCGCCGCCGACCTTCAGGAGGTCGTCGCTCCGTCCGTGGTAGGTGTAGTAGCCCTCCGCAGACACGGAGTACCGATCGCCCGTGAAGATCCACTCGCCGCGGAACGCGTGCTTCGTGGCCGTCAGGTTGTTCCAGTAGCCGAGCGCGGTGGAAGGCCCGCGCACCATGAGGTCGCCGATCTCGTCCTCGCGCGAGGACGCTCCGGTCGAGTCAACGACGGTCGCCTCGTAGCCGGGGATGACCTGACCCGAGGTGCCGGGACGCGCCCTACCGGCGACGTTCGAGATGGCGATGTAGCCAATCTCAGTGGAGCCGATGCCGTCGAGGATCTCCAGGCCGAAGCGCGCCTTCCAACGCTCGAAGACAGGCTTCGGCAGCGCCTCGCCTGCCGAGATGCAGACTCGGACCGACGAAAGATCGCACTCGGCGCCCTCTTCCGCAGCGGCGAGCAGGGCCGCATACGAGGTGGGCACGCTGTAGAACACCGTCGGCCGCTCCGTGGCGATCGTCGCGAACACCGCCTGCGGTTCGGGCCGTGTCGCCACGAGGATCGACGTCGCGCCGTGCCGGAGCGGGATGACAAGCGAGTTGTTCAGCCCATACGAGAAGAACAGCTTCGCGACGCTGAACACGCGGTCGGTCGAGGTCATGCCGACCACGTGCCGTCCGTGCAGCTCCGCAGGCGTCACAGCTCTTGCCTGGAGGTGTACGACCGCCTTCGGCGCGCCAGTGGTCCCGCTCGAGTACTGCCAGAAGCACATGTTGTCGGCGGTCGTCGGCTCGGGATCGAGCTGATCGGACGCCTCTGCCGCGATCTCCGCGAGAGAGACTGTCCCTGCGGGCGCCGCGGGCCCGGCGACGACGACGCGTCGCAGGTGACGCAGGTCCTTGCCCACCTCCGCGATCCGCGGGTACAGCGCAGCGTCGACGACGACGACGCGGGCGCGGGAGTCGGTGAGGTGGTACTCGTAGTCGCGGCTCGTGAGCAGCGTCGACAGCGTGACCGGGATCGCTCCGATCTTCACCGCGCCGAGGAAGGCCGCGACGAACTCAAGCGAGTCGTGCAGCAGCAGCGCGACGCGCTGCTCGGGCTCGATGCCGAGCGAACGCAGGGCGTTGCCCGCGCGGTTCATGGCGAGGGCAACATCTGCGTAGGTCAGGGTCGTGCCGGCGGAGCGGATCGCGGGGCGGTCGCCGCGGCCGGCCGCGACATGTGAGTCGACGAGCGCGGTGGCGAGGTTGAAGCGAGCCGAGGGGGACTCCGCCCCCCTCGAACCCCCCACGGTTGCTACAGGTATTTCCGGCCCTTGAGCTTGTCGGGCACCACGAGGCCAACGCCCTCGATCAACGGATCGACCTCGGCGATGTACTGGCGGCGGGCCTCGTCGTTGGTGCGGCGTTTGAGGCCCCACTCGATGTAGCGCTCGGTCCGCGCCGACTGCGACTGTCCGAACATGTCGAGGCCGACGGTGTACCACTTGTCGACCGCGGCCTGCGCTTGCTCGCGTCCTTCGTCGCCCGACTGCACGAGCTTCTCGAGCTGCTGCTGCCCGTAGCTGATGTGGCCCTTCTCCTCGCGAAGAATCTGGCCGAGATAGTCCTCGATCGGCCGATACGTCGACCCGTTCATCTCCTCAAGCTGGTACTCCCCGACCTTGTCGATGAGCATCCCGAACGCGGCGAAGTCCGCCCAGGTGGGCATGTCCTCCTTGAACGCGTCGACCTCGCGCTTGCTCCGGGGACGCGTGAGGATGTCGGAGCGGTCAATGTCCAGGAGGCCGAGCAGCCGCAGCATCTTGCGGCAGTGGTCGATCTCCTCGGCGGCGATCCGCGCGACGCGCCACTGATCGTCGACGGTCGGCGCACGCAGCGTCCAGTGGTCGACGTAGATGTGGGGTCCGCCGATCTCGCAGTCCGCCTGGATGGTGAGAAGGCGTGTGAGAAGGTCTTGATATTCCTTCGGCATCTTCGTGAAGTCCTTGGGCTCGACCTTGTCGTTGAACTGCGCCACGTTCGACCTCCCCAGTGAGCTAGCTCGCGGAGGACTCCTGGACCCAACGCACGGATTTCGCGCACGGACAGCCGCCGCCCATGCGGGCAAGACGCGGCATCGAGTTGATCGCTTCTTTGAGAGGCATCTCGCCACGCGTGACCTTGCGCTGCAGATCGGCCCAGTGCTTCACGTCGATGGACGCCCGGTAAGCCTCCGGCAGATTCGCGAGGACGTGCGCAATGTACTTCTCGACATCCGTGAACGCTTCGCCGTGCGCCCCCACCATCTGGTACGCGAATTCTCCGCGGCGGCGGAAGAAGCGTCGGTCGGGAAGACGCAGCAGATCTTCCGGACGCACGCCGTCGACGGTCTCGCCTGCCTTGATCCGCGTGAATCGCTTCTCGGCCTCATCACGACCAACGCCCGCGAAGCGGGCCCGAACGTAGCGCTCGTTCAGATCGTCGAGCATCCGCTGCAGCTCGTCGATGTACATGTCCTGGGCTTCGCGGTTGGCCATGTCCTTTAGTCCGTACTTCACGTTGGTCTGCCCGCCTCGTTCGTCGCCAAACATCTCGAGACCCCTGCCGAACCACTTCCCTATCGCCTTCTGTATGTCGCTGATCGTGATGTAGCCGTCGCCGCGCGCGGCGGCCTCGACCCAGCGCCGTAGGGGGATGACCCCCGCGGCGAGGTGGAATGCTTCCTCGCGGAGCATCGGCGGCATGCTCGACGCGTACGGCTTGTACGCGGAGATCTTCTGCATGGTGAGCTGGTACTTCCCCACCCGGTCGATGAACGCGGCGAACACGACGTTGTCGAGGAAGCTGTCGTACTCGAGGTTGAACGCCGCGAGCACGTGCGAGCCGGTCTGCATGGAGAGGATCTCCTCGACCATGTCGGCGGCTTTCGTGTCGGTCACCGGCGACCAGTCCGCGCTGGTGAGCAGGTGGACCATCTGGTACCCGTGGCGCAGCTCCTCGGCCATCACGCGGAGCGCCCACGCGTGGTCCTGCGGCTCCTGCGCGCGCGCTAGCGTCCCCTGGTGCTGCTGGATGGAGCCGAACTCGGTCGAGGCCTGCGCCTTGATGGCCGTCAGGAGGTGCTTCGCGGCTTCCTCCGGAAGCTCTTTTGGCGCGAGCGCTTTTTGCTGACCCTTGCGGTCGCCGACCTCGATCTCGTTCGGGATGTCCTCAGCGATCTTCGCGCAAAGGCAGAACGGCTCGTCCTTCGGAAAGAAGCGGTCCCACTCTTCGGCGAGCTTCGGGTAGTCCGGGAAGTTGTGACGCTGCCAATGCTCGATCGCATCGTGATAGGCCTTCGGCAGCGTGCGGACCTCGTCTTTCACGGCACTAGCGTATCGAGTTCGATCGCCAATGGTCATACCGTTCGCCGGAGCGAACGTCTAGCTGGGAACGGCACTCCCAATTGGCTCGCCGGACGCAACGCAGAGCTTCCGTCCTGTTCGAGCGATCCCACGCGCGTATTCGACCGCCCAGTCGAGGAAGACGCGCCACGCAGATACGCCGGCGGGCAATGGCGGGGAATAGGCCTCGGCGGACGCAAACAGCCGTGCCCGACGTGTCCGTTAGAGCTGAACGGTCTCTTCTTTCGCTTCTGGGTCTCCCGGCGCGCCGCGGCGCTTCACAACGAAGGATCCCGGACGCGGGCGGCCCTCGCGGATGATCGGTTCGGCAACACGGAAGAGCGCGTCGGCATCGGGGCCGTACATGTACCAGACGCACTCGCCGTCACCGAACTCGTTTCCGTCGAACAGCCCGACCCCGGAAGCTTTCAATGCGGCCTCGAGCTTGGGCTCGAGCGACATGAAGTCTTGTCGCTCAGCCGGCGTGCCGAATCCAGCATCTGAGAGTTTGAAATGCGCGATGAGCGCGTGCTCCGGCACGGGTTCTAGAGCCGTTTTTCGAGCGCGGTCACGGGCGCTGGGACGAAGCCCATCGCCGCGATGAAGCTCGCGATCTCCTTGTCCCCCGACGCCACCATCGTGCGCGCGACATGCGCGCCCTTCGACCTAAAGTGCCCGAGCAGCGCTTCGATGAGCCGCCGCCCCACGCCCTTCTCGCGCGCGGACGGGTCGACCCCGAAGAACTCCACCCAACCCGTTGGCTCCTCGAGGCCGAATTCGCCGCCGCGCACCTCTCCGAGCATGAAGCCGACGACGCGGCCGTCGATCTCCGCGACCTGCGACGAGTCCGGGTCGCGCCGCAGGTAATACGCGGTGCGCTGCTCCCAGACGTCGGGCCGATAGCGGCCGGTGATGCGTTCGTCGATGCGGCAGATCCCCTCGATGTCGAGCTCGTTCATAGGTCGTACGCGCACGTCGGGCATCGGCGCGAGTTTAGTGGTAGATCACTTCCGGGTCGCGAGGTACGTCACGAGGTCGTCGAGCTCGATGGGGGTGACGCTTCCGGCATATGCCGGCATTCCACCGCCGCCGGTGGCGACGCGCTGCGTAAGCTGATCGCGCGATAACCGTGACGCGACATGCGTGAGGTCCGGTCCCCGCCGCCCGCCGCTCCCCTCGATCTGATGGCAAGCCCAGCACGATTTCGTGACGAACAGATCCGCGCCGTGCGCCGCGGTGCCGCTCAGGCCATGGGTCGCCGCCGAAGGTAGCGCGGCGCCTTCGAGTTGCGGGACCCAGGGCGACTGCAGTCCCGCGACGGTGAGCGCAGCGTACGCGACGAACGGAAGCGCGACGGCGGCGACCGCGGCGGGCCGGCGGGACCAGTGCCTCTCCCCATCCGGCCAGAGGAGCGGGACGAGAAAAAGGAATACGAACGCGAAGAGTGGAAGACCGACGATGACGAGCGACTCCGTCGCCGGCGGGATCAGCGCGAGGACGGCAAAGTATCCGAGGAAATACCAGTCAGGGCGCGGATCCGCGAGCACATTCGTGGGGTCCGGGGGCTTCCCGAGAGCGGGCGCCCCGATCGCCGCGGCGAGAACGACAACTGCCACGACCGCGAGGGTCGCGACCAGCGCGTCGCGCCACGCGGCGTCCGGCCAGAACGGGATCCCGCGCCGCAGGATCTCGGTGTAACGCGCGCGGTACGTGCGTGGCTCGACCGGTTCACCCGCCACCGGCGGCTCCGAGATCCCACGCTTCACCACGAGGTACAGGTGCATGCCGATCAGGCCGAAGATGGCGGCGGGGATGAGGAACACGTGCGTCGCGTAGAAGCGCGTGAGCGTGGCGCCGCCGACGTTGCTGCCCGCGACGACCAGCCGCGCGAGCCAATCCCCGATCACCGGCGCCCGGGCGGCTTGCTCCGCCGCGACCACGATCGACCAGAACGCGTCCTGGTCCCAGCGGAGTAGCTGCCCGGTGAAGGCCATCGCGAGCGTCGCGAGAAGAAGGAGCGATCCCGTGAGCCAGTTCGCCTCCCGCGGGAATTTGAAGGCCCCGAACAAGTAGACCTGCGTCATGTGCGCCAGAACGAGGACGACCATCGCCCCGGACCCGAAGTAATGCATCCCGCGCACGATCGATCCGAGAGTCGCGTCGTGACTGATGAATTGCAGCGAGTCGTACGCGCTGTTCGGTGCGGGCACGTAGGTCATCGCGAGCCCGACGCCGGTGACGACCTGGATGACGAAGATCGCCAGCGTCGCGCTCCCAATGACGTACCACCACCCGATCGGCCGCTCGAGCTCGCGCGGGACCGGATGCCGCAGCACCGCGAGGACCGAGTCCTCGAGCTCGAAGCGCTCCCCGAGCCAGCTCGCGCATCGCTCGAGAAGACTGCGCATCCGCCTCATCCCCGCTTCACGGTGGGGAGCCCTTGCTGGCGCACGAGGAGACGGTCGCCGCTGACCTCCCATGCGCGTTCGAACAGCGGCCGCGGCGGTGGACCGCCCGCGACCGTGCCGTCCTCGTAGTAGACGCCACCATGACAGGGACAGAGGAAGAGCTTCGCCTCGGCCTGCCAGTTCACCGGGCAACCCAGGTGTGTGCAGTTCACGTTGAAGACCTGGAACATCTGGGGCCCACTCTCCTGCCGGCGCCGGACCCAAAGCGCCGTGTCCGCGGTCTGGCCGGCCCAGGCCAGCGGGCTCGGGTCGCGGACCTTGATGAGCCTCGTCTGGCCGAGTGGGAACTCGCTCACGTTCCCGACCGCGACCGGCACATCCGGCGGCTTCTGAAAGAGCGGCGCGAGCAGGTAGCCGATGATCGGAAGGCCGACGATGCCAGCGATCGCCGCGGTGAGCGCGAGCGACACGCGGGACAGAAACGTGCGCCGCGAGATCTCCTTCACGGCGAGGCTTCCTCGAGCGCCTGAACGATCCAGCCGACCAGTGCGAACGCGGCGATGATCGCGCCGGCGACGACGACGATCCAGCTCGTCAGGATCCCAAGCGCGGCGAGGCCGACTCCCGTCGCGAGGGTGACGGGCCAGATCGAAGGCGCAGGACCCTGCCTCGCGCGATGTTGCTTCATAGAAGCGTGCCCAGATAGACCACGCTGAACACGACGACCCAGACAGCGTCAACGAAATGCCAGTACAGGCCGACCGCTTCGAAGGCGACCGGACGCAGGGCGGACGGACGGCGGATGTGCGCGGCGAGCAGTGCGAAGAGCGCGACGAGCCCGACGAGCACGTGCAGGCCATGCAGACCGGTCAGCGTGAAGAACGTCGTTCCGAACAGCTCGCGTCCGGGGCCGATACCGCTCGCCAGCAGACGCGCGTACTCGCTCCCCTGCCCCACGAGGAACACGGTGCCCAGCGCGATCGTCGCAACGAGCCAGCCCCGGCTCGCGCGGCGCGCCGCGAGGGCCGTCGTCGCGCTGCTCGAAAAGAGCGCGACAGAGAAGATTGCCGTGCGCGGCACGTCGAGATTCGCCTTCGCTGTGACGAGGCCCGCGTCGCGATACGCGAGGTAGGCGAGCACGATCGCCAGGAAGAACACCGACTCGGAAGCGATGAACACCGCGACGCCGAGCAATGTTCGATCCTGACCAATCTTCGCGCTGCGCGCGAGAGACACGCTCAAGGCTGGCGGTATTCGCTCGCCCGGGATGAACCCGGTCTCGCTCAACTTGGATCCCGCAGCTCGGGATGCTTGCGATCCCAGAGCGGGCGCCGTCCACTGACCGCGGGGGTCACCGGGAAGTTCTCGGGCGGCGGCGGCGAGGACGTCGCCCACTCGAGGGTGAACGCGTCCCACGGATCGTCACCGGCGACCTCGCCCGAGCGCAGGCTGCGCACGAGGTTCACGGCAAAGATCACCATCGCGACCGCGAGAATCGCGGCACCGATGGTCGAGACGAGGTTCAACGGGCCCCAGCCCGTGCTCGCGGCGTAGGTGAAGACGCGGCGCGGCATCCCCACGGCGCCGAGCCAGTGCTGCGGCAGGAAGGTCAGGTTGAAGCCGGCGAAGGTCGCCCAGAAATGCAGCTTTCCGAGACCCTCGTCGAGGAGCCGGCCGGTCATCTTCGGGAACCAGTAGTACCCGCCCGCGAAGACTCCGAGCATCGTCCCCCCGAACAGCACGTAATGGAGGTGCGCGACGACGTAATAGCTGTCGGTGACCGCGAGGTCGATCGGCACGACCGCGAGCGAGACCCCGGATAAGCCGCCGATCACGAACATAGCGATGAAGCCGATCGCGAAGAGCATTGGCGTCGTCAGACGGATACGGCCGCCGACCATCGTGGCGATCCAGTTGAAGATCTTCACGCCGGTCGGTACGGCGATGAGCATGCTGGTCGCGGAGAAGATCGCGTTCTCCATCTCGCCGAGGCCGACCGCGAACATGTGGTGGGCCCACACCCCGAACGAGAGGAACGCGATCGCCACGCTCGATCCGGCCACGAAGCGGTAGCCGAAGATCGGCTTGCCGCTGAAGACGGGGATGATCTCCGAGATCATGCCCATCGCGGGCAGCACCATGATGTAGACCTCGGGGTGGCCGAAGAACCAGAACAGGTGCTGCCACAGCACCGCCTGGCCGCCGCCGGCGGGGTCGAAGAAATGGCCGCCGAGCTGCCGATCGACGAAGAGCATCACGAGCGCCGCGGTGAGGGCGGGGTACGCGCCGAGGATGAGGATGGTCGTGACGAGCGTCATCCATACGAAGAGGGGCACGCGTGAGATCGCCATCCCCGGACAGCGCATGAGGAGGATCGTCACGGTGAGGTTGATCGCGCCGATGATGGTGCCGGCGCCGTTCACGGCCAGCCCGAGGATGTAGTAGTCGACGCCCGGTCCCGGCGCGAACGACCGCTCGGCGAGCGGGGCATACGAGAACCACCCGGTGTCCGGCGCGCCGCCGGCGAGGAAGCTGAAGTAGAGGATGATGCCGCCCACAAGCGAGAGCCAGAACGAGAGCGCGTTGAGGCGCGGGTAGGCGACGTCGGGCGCGCCGATCATCAGCGGGACGAGGTAGTTGGCGAAGCCGACGAGGAGCGGGACGATCGCGAGCAGGATCATCGTCACGCCGTGGACCGTGAAGGCCTGGTCGTAGGTCAACGGATCGACGAGGCGCGACTCCGGCGTGGCGAGCTGGGCGCGGAGGAGCAGCGCTTCGAGGCCGCCGACCGCGAAGAAGGCGACGCCCATACCGATGTAGAGGACGCCGATCTCTTTGTGGTCGACGGTCCGGAGCCACCCAACGCGCTCGCCGGCTGGACGGCGGACCCACAGCGGTATCGCGGTCACTTCAGCGACACCAGGTACGCGGCGAGCGCGTCGAGCTCAGGATCAGACAACGGGACCCGCGGCATGAGCGCGCCGGGCTTGTACTGCTGCGGGTCAGCGATCCACGCGCGCATCCGCGCGACGTCGCTCGGCAGGACCCCCGCCCCGAGCGTCGCGCGCGCGCCCACGTGGGTGAGGTCGGGACCCGCGGCGCCGGCGGCCGCCGTCCCGCGGATCGTGTGGCAGTTCACGCAGATGTTCGCAAGGAAGATGCGCTCGCCGTCCCCGCCGCGCGTCGCGGCGGGCCGGCCCTGCGCCGCGAGCCAACGATCGAAGTCCGCCTGCGATTCGGCGACCACGCGAATGCGCATCCACGCGTGCTCGACGCCGCAGAACTCGGAGCACTGCCCTTCGTAGATGCCAGCCCGCCGCGCGAAGAGGCGCAGGTGGTTCGTCGTCCCCGGCAGCATGTCGCTCTTTCCACCGAGCTCGGGGACCCAGAAGCTGTGGATGACGTCGGCCGACGTGAGGTCGAGGTCGACCGCGGTCCCGATCGGGATGTGCATCTCGTTCGCGGTGGTCACCGGGCCGTAGCTGAACTCCCACCACCACTGATGCCCGGCGACGCGGACGCGCAGCCCGGGTTCCACCCCGCCGCCGCCTATCTCGGCCATCGTGCCGAGCATGAGAACGAACACGACTGCCAACACGATCGCAGGAAGCGCCGTCCACGCGATCTCAAGGCGCGTATTTCGCTCGAATCGCGCCGGCCGTCCAGCAGGTAGACGCGAAGATCGGTAGCGCAACACCGCGTAGATGAGCGCGCCCTCGACGCCGATGAAGATGAGCAGGGCGATGGCACCGACGACGAGCGCGAGCGCGCTGATCGCCTCGGCCGGGGGCCGCACGTTCGGAGGGTAGGGCCGTGTGATGCGGACGCAAACGAAGAGCCCGCCTCAGAGGGCGGGCTCTTGGCGAGGAGATGAGGAGCTTGGTCAGACGGTCGGTATGCTCGGGGCGGAGGGACGGTGCGCGCGCGTCGCGAACAGGACTCCGGCGAGCGCGATGAGCGGCAGCCAGCCGAAGACGACCAGCCAGATCGCGAGGTCGGCGAAGACCTGAAGCATCGCACCGAGCGCCGCGAGCGCCCGAGCGACGGTCTTGGCCGGATCCCACGCCTTCGCCGGCTCCTGGAAGGGCACGATCGCGATCGGCGAAACGGACATCGAGATCGTCGAGAACTCGGTCCGCGACTTGATCGAATTGATCTGTCCGGTGAGCTGCTCGATCTGCAAACGCACGTTCGAGAGCGACGCGTCGATCTTGAGAATCTCGTCGATGGTGTTCGCCCGTCCCAAGAGCGCCAGGTAGCGCTGCTCCTCCGATTGCTTCGCGGCAAGCCGAGCCTGCAGGTCGACGAATTGGTCGGTGACGTCCTGAGCGCTCACCGCCGAAGTGGCGACCTCGCCGTCGAGCTCCTTGAGCTGGCGGATGGCCTCGCTGAAGCGGCTGGAAGGAACGCGCATCGTCAGGCTGGCGCTGCGGTTCTCGCCGCTTCCGGTCTGGGAGAGATTGAGCACGTCCCCGCCGAGCGAGGTGGCGATCAGCTGCGCGCGGTCGCTGGTAGACCACGGGTCCTTCGAACGCATGTCGATCTTCGCGGTGAGGATGAGATTGCGGTCGGCGTTGACCACCACGGTCGGGATGCCCTCTTTCGGCGCGAGCGCGCCATTCGGCGCGGGGACGGCCGCCGGGGCGCCCGCGGACTGGGCCGAGTCGAGGCCTACGGCCGTGGAGCCGCCCCCGCCTCGGCCGGCGGGTGCGCTGGTCGCGGCCGAACAGGCCGCCAGAAGGAAAGGTCCGGCGAGCAAAAAGGCGAGCCTACGCATCTAAAGTCACCTGCTTTCGGCGGGTCTTGGTGACTGTGTAGACGTCAGGCAGGCGAGCCAGGTTCCCAGCGGGTTCCAAAGAGGCTCTGGGCGTTCTGGGCGATCCGGGCGGCCAGCTCGCCGAGGTCGGCCCGGCGGTCATGCGCTAGGGCCGCGTGCGTCGCCGCGACGTAGAGCGGCTCGTTGCGGCGCCCCCTGGCGTTCTGAGGTGCCAGGTACGGCGCGTCGGTCTCGGCCAGCAGGCGCTCCGCCGGGACGACGATCGCAGCGTCGCGAAGCCGCTCGCTGCCCGGATACGTCACCGTGCCGGCGAACGAGATGAGGAAGCCGAGCTGGAGCCATGCGTCGATCTCCGCCGGTCCCTCGCTGTAGCAGTGCACCATGCCCCGCACCGCCGGCCCGTCGCGGAGCACCGCGCGAACCTGCTCCCCGGAGTCGCGCACGTGAAGAACGACGGGCAGGTCGAGGAGGGCGGCGACCGCGAGCTGTCCGCGAAGGGCCTTCTCCTGGAGATCCGGCGGCGCGCTGCGCCCGGAGAGGTCCACGCCGATCTCGCCGATCGCGACCACGCGCGGATCACCCGCCAGCTCCGTGATGCGCGCCGCGGCCTCAGTGTCCCACGCCGCAGCGCGGTGCGGATGCACGCCGACCGCCGCGCGCACATCGTCGTACCGCCGCGCGAGCGCGATCGCGGCCGCGCTCGACGCGACGTCCTCGCCGGCCGTCAGGATCCGTGCGATGCCCGCCTTTCGGGCGCGGTCGAGTACATCGGGGAGATCTTCGGCGAAGCGTGGATCGGTAAGGTGCGCGTGCGCGTCGATCACCGACGCTAGGCGGCCGTCGTCCGCTCCAGTCGCGGGAAGAGCGGCGCACCGGCGCTCACGGGCGAGTCCTTCCGGAGCAGGCCCCAGCTCGCAACCTCAGACCACGTGCTTGTGCTTGCCGGCGAGACGCCAAGCTGCGCGGTGATGCGGTCGGCGATCGTCGGCGTGTACGGATAGAGCAGGTACGCGACGAGACGGACCGCCTCGAGCCCCGCGTAGAGGGCGGCCTCCAGCGCCACACGCTCCGCGGGCGACTTCGCGAGCTGCCACGGCTGCGTGCGCTGGTAATGCTTGTTTGCCGCGTCCACGAGCGAGAAGATCGCCGCGAGGGCATCGGCGAAACGCAGCTCGCTCGCGGCGGCGTCGTGATCGCGCAGAGCGCGCTCGGCGACCTCCCGAACCGTCCGCTCCGATTCGCTGGGACTACCGGGGTCGGGGACGCGCGATCCGCAATACTGGGCGACCATCGCGAGCGTCCGCGAGACGAGATTCCCCAGGCCGTTCGCGAGATCGGCGTTGAACCGCGCGTTCAAGAGCTCGGGCGAGATCGGCGAGTCCTTCTCGAACGGCGCTTCGCGCAGGACGAGATAGCGCGCGGCGTCGACGCCCCACTCCTCCGCCGAGGCGAACGGATCGATCATGTTG
>VBDX01000002.1 GCA_005881885.1 Chloroflexota bacterium | reverse complement strand
CTCGCTGAGGAGTGCGTGCAAGACGCACTCGTGTCCGCGCTCGAACACTGGCCACGCGAAGGCATCCCCCACAACCCTGGGGCATGGCTCATGACGACGGCGCGTCGCAAGGGCATCGACCGTCTGCGGCGCGAGAAGCGCTACCAGGAGAAGATCGCCGAGCTGGAGGAGCCGCCGATGAGCCTGCCGAGCGCGGTCCTTCCCGACGAGCGTCTCGAGCTCATCTTCACCTGCTGCCATCCTGCGCTCGCGCGCGAGGCACAGGTCGCGCTCACGCTGCGCTCGGTCGCGGGTCTGACCACCGCGGAGATCGCGCGCGCCTACCTCGCGACCGAGTCGACGATCGCGCAGCGCCTGGTTCGGGCGAAGCGCAAGATCGTGGACGCGAGGATCCCGTTCCGCGTTCCGGACCGAGAGGAGCTGCCCGACCGGATCGACGAAGTGCTCGCCGTGCTCTACCTCATGTTCAACGAGGGGTATCTCGCCACCGGACAGCGCGGCGCCAGCGACCGCGACCTCGCGAAAGAAGCGGAATGGCTCACGTCGCTGCTCGCCGGCCTCATGCCCGACGAAGCCGAGGTGCTTGGGTTGCTTGCGCTCATGCGCTTCAATCTCGCTCGAGCCGACGCGCGGTTCGACGCGAGTGGCCGGATGATCCTGTTACAGGATCAGAACCGCTCGAGGTGGGATCGCCGGCTGATCGACGAGACCTTCTCCATCGTCGGTCGCTTCCTGATGATGCAGCGTCCCGGCGCGTACCAGCTGCAGGCCCTCATCGCGGGCGCGCATGCGGATGCGAAGACCTGGGAGGCCACCCGCTGGCCGGACATCCTGCGCTCGTACGACGCGCTGCTTGCGATCAATGACTCGCCGGTCGTGCGGCTGAACCGAGCGATCGCGCTCTGGCACGTCCGCGGCGCGGAGCAGGCATACATCGAGCTCTTCGCGCTCGGCGAGGATCTCGACCGATACCACCTCTATCACGCGACCCGGGCGGAGCTCCTGCGTGCGCTCGGTCGCGCCGACGAGGCTCGCGCGGCAGACCAGCGCGCGCTCGAGCTCACGGAGAACCCCGCGGAGCGCGCGCTGCTTTCTTCTCGTCTGGGCTAACGTCGCCGCGGTGACCGCACCGCACACGGAGCTGCGTCGCGCAGCGGTCCCGAACGCGATGGGCCACGTCGTCCTGGCTTTCGCCGAGCGGACGTTACGGCCGCACGATCTCGCCGGTCTTCGCGAGCGGCTCTGGCAGTCGCGCACCTATCTCTATGTGACGCCCGGAGCAGTCCTGATCGACCGCGCGCTAGAGGGTTTCCCGGAGGAGGTCCGCGCGCTCGGGCAGCGCTGTCCTTTCTATAGGTACGACGCACGCAGCGGAGGGGGCTACTGGCCCGATCGCGATGAGATCTGGCTCGCCGCCGGCGTGGAGACCTATGAAGGCCTGCGTCAGGTACGGCTATCGGCCTGCCATGAGTTGTTCCACTTCGTGTGCTGGAACCATCCTCGTTACCGCGCCGACGAAGACCGCGGCTTCGCCCGTCTGCGACGCGTGATCGCGGAAAGTAAGCGGATGGCGCGCGATCACTCGCGCTATCACAAGTGGGTGACCGGCTCGTTCCTCCGGCAGGGCGATCACGCGAACATCGTCGAGTACTTCGCCGACATTCCGACGAACTTCCGCGACGCGGCCGAGCTCCCGCCGCCGATCGCGGCACACTTCGGCCCGCTCATCGCCGGCTCGTCCTTCCCTATGGAGTTCGACCGCGATCTCGCCGACGAGCCGTACGAGCTCGAGGATTTTCAGCGCTCGCTCGCGCCTTAGATCAGATCGAGCAGGACCACCGCGAGGCGGCGCTTCGTCCGCCGCTGGTAGTCGGCATAGGCCGGATCCGAAAGGGCGCGCCGATGCGGACCGCCGGCATCGCTACTCGCCGGACGAGGCGAAGAATTCGAGGCCGCAGAGCTCCTGGAACCCGAGCTTCGCGGCGATCGGTGCCGAGGTCCTCCGGTCGGCCTGGATGATCGCCGCGGTGCGGCCGTCCGCCCGTGCATCGGCGAGCCGTCGCGCGACGAGCGCCGTGTACAGGCCCTTACCGCGGTGCTCTTCGAGCGTAGCCGCGCCGCCGAGCAGGACCGTAGGGGAATCCGGGAGATACACGAGGAACCCCCACGCTGCGGGCGCGTCGCCGTCCACGTAGGCGAAGTAGCCGCGTGTCTTTATCCGATCGAGCGACGCGGCGATCAGCTCGTTGAGCAGACGGTTGACCTCGGTCGGAAGACCGTACGCGCGCGCCATCATCTCGCTCTGGTTGATCGCCTCATCCCAATTCGCCTCGCGGACGCGGACGCGGGGATTGACGTCGATCCGCTGGGCCAGATCCGTCAGGGCCATGCCGGCGATGCGGTCAGCGTGTTCGAATCCGGCGGCCTCGAGCCGGCGCGGAAGATCGGCCGGCCGTGTCGACGGACCGGTGATCCATCCGAAGGCGAGACCCTTGTAGCGCTGGCGGACCTTCTCGATCAGCGCGTCGGCCTCGCGTTCCGAGAACCGAGCGTCGCCGCAGAGGTTCGCGAGGGGATGCGACAGCTTCGTGATCCGCCCGCGCAGGCCCGGGATGCCAAGGTCTTGGCTCAGACCAGTGACGGCGGGCAAGACGAAGAGCGTGGATTCGATGGCCTCGACGAGGTCGCGGCTGGCGACACGAGGCAAGAGAGCGTCGGCGGATCGCTGCGGAACGTGAATGGCTTGATCCTCCAGCTGCACTCGGTCGGATGGGCGAAGCGATCCTATTGGGCTAGCGCCGTCGTTGCACACTGTCACCGTGGAGCGGCCGCAGACGCGGTATGCCAAAAGTGGCGACGTCAACATCGCTTATCAGGTCATCGGGGATGGGCCTTTCGACCTCATATTCGCGCCGGGATTCGTGTCGAATGTCGAATTCGGATGGGAAGAGCCCTCGCTCGAACGCTTCTACCGCCGCCTAGCGTCGTTCTGCCGACTCGTCATCTTCGACAAGCGCGGCACCGGCCTCTCCGATCGCGTCGCCGGCGTGCCGGATCTCGAGACTCGGATTGACGATGTGCGCGCGATCATGGACGCGACCGGTTCGGAGCGGGCGGCGGTCCTCGGCTACTCAGAGGGTGCAGCGATGGCCGCTCTCTTCGCGGCCACCTATCCGGCACGAACGCCTGCCCTCATCCTGTACGGGTCGTTTCTGGCCTCGGAATGGCTCCCCTATATCGCCACGTCCGGCGCGACCGCCGAGCGCGGGTCGGTCCGCGAATCGTTGCGAGACCTCGCGGAGCTCGAGCGGCGCTGGGGCACGCCTGACTACTGCGATCAACTCCTTCGCGAAGACGCGCCATCAATGGCCGACGACGAGGACTTCCGACGCTGGTACGCGACGCGATTGCGACTCGGTGCGAGTCCCTCGGCGGCCGTCGTCCTGACGAAGATGGCAATGGAGACGGATGCGCGACCGGTCTTGCCCTCCATTCAGGCGCCGACGCTTGTCCTGCACCGTAGCGGCGACCGCAACTGCAGCGTCCAAAACGCGCGCTATGCGGCAGAGCACATTCCCGATGCCGTCTTCGTCGAGCTTCCGGGCATCGACCACCTCCCCTTTGTCGGAGACAGCGAGGCGATCGCCCGCGAGATCGAGCAGTTTCTGACCGGCGTCTGGAAGCGGGGCGGTTGGAACGAACCGGAGCCGGAGCGAGTGCTGACGACCGTACTGTTCACCGATATCGTCGGCTCGACGGCGAAGTCAGCGGAGCTAGGCGACCGGCACTGGCGTGAACTGATCCAGAAGCACCATGCGTTGGTCCGCAGGCATCTCGCGCGTTTCCGCGGCCGTGAGCTGGACACCGCGGGGGACGGCTTTTTTGCGAGCTTCGATGGGCCCGCGCGAGCGATCCGCTGCGCTTCAGTGCTGAGCGACGCCGTCACCGAGCTCGGACTCGAGATCCGTGCCGGAGTTCACACCGGCGAGTGCGAGCTGCTGGAAGGCAAAGTGGGCGGAATCGCCGTGCACATCGGCGCTCGCATCGCGAGCGAGGCTCGCCCCGGGGAGGTACTGGTCTCTGGGACCGTCAGGGACCTCGTCGCCGGTTCGGGACTTCAGTTTCGGGAACGCGGTTTCGCCCAGCTCAAGGGTGTGCCGGGCGAGTGGCGACTCTTCGCGGTGGTGCGCTAGAGCCCGCGAGGACTCTGAGAGCTACGCGACCAGCGAACGGAGCGCGCGCCGTACCAGCTCCCGAGCGAGCGTCACCTTGTAGCCGTTGTCGCGCAGCGGCGTCGCGCCGGAGAGAAGGCGGTCGGCGGCGTCGGCGCAGGCCGCGTCATCGAGCGCGCTTCCCTCGAGCCCCTTCTCCGCGGCGAGCACGCGCCACGGCACCGGCGCGACGCCGCCCATGACGAGACGCACGTCGCGCGCCACGCCCCGCTCCATTTTCGCCGCTGCGGCGATGGAGACGAGCGCGAAGCTCCAGGCCTTCCGGTCCATCGTTTTCAAATAGGTGCCGCGCCGCGCGAGGGCTGCCTCGGGCACGCGGACTTCAGTGATCAGCTCCCCTGGCCGAAGCGAGTGTTCGCGCCGTTCGCGCCCGCGCGGTGCCACGAAGAGATCGATCAGTTTCATGTTCCGCTGACCGCGCGAGCTGGTGAGGGCGATCTCAGCGTCATACGCGATGAGCGCAGGCACAAGG
>VBDX01000133.1 GCA_005881885.1 Chloroflexota bacterium | reverse complement strand
CGGCGGGTTCATGGGCGGCGAGGAGTCGGCACTGCTCGCCGTGCTCGAGTCGCGCCGGGCGATGGCGCGTCAGCGCCCGCCGTACCCGGCGGCGCAGGGACTGCGGCTGCGGCCGACGCTCGTCTCGAGCGTCGAGACTCTGGCCTGGCTCCCGCTGGTCGTCGAAGAGCAGGTACGGGCAAACACGAAGCTCGTGTCGGTCACCGGAGCGGTCACGCGTCCCGGTGTCTACGAGGTCGTCCTCGGGACGCAGCTCGGCGAGATCCTAAGCGGGGCCGGTGGGGCGACAGGAAAGCTGAAGGGCATACACGTCGGCGGACCGACCGGCGGGATCCTCGGCACGTCGCGTTTAGACACGCGACTCGACTTCGACGATCTTCGGGTCGCCGGCACCCATATGGGATCGGCGCAGGTCCGGGCGATCGCCGCGGGCACGTGCATCGTGAATGAGGCCGCCACGCTCTTCGCGTACCTGGCGCGGGAGAACTGCGCGATCTGCGTCCCCTGTCGCGTCGGCACGAAGCGCGTGCAGGCGATACTCGAGAGCACGTATTCCGGGCTCGGACGCGACAGCGACATGGCCTGGCTGGACGAGCTCGGCACGCACATGGAGCGCTTCTCGTTGTGCGGCTTCGGCATCACCGCGCCGTCCATCCTTCGCACCACGATGCGCGAGTTCCCCGAAGACTATCGAGTGCATATCCAAGAACGTCGGTGTCCTGAAGGCACCTGCAAGGCCGTGCGAAGCCGCCGCTACGAAACGATGGTCCAGCCCTGACTCACTTTGTTGGGCCGCAGGCGGTTGAGGCTCGGGGTGCTCGCGTGCTCGCGGGTCCCTTTGCCTGCGCACCTCCAATGTTCGCTTTGCTCGGCGGACGGCAACTCCCGCTGCGCCGCGAGACACCCGCTCGCCTTCCCGCCTGCTGCGCAGTCACGCGTCCGGCCGGTAATGTGATTTCGATATGAGTCTTCTCGAGAGGTACACGCAGCCGGGTGAATCGCAGTTGCCGACGGTCGCGCACGTGGGAGAGATCCCCAGCGGTCAGCCGACATGCTCGATTTGGATAGACGGTAAGGAAGTCACTGCGATTCCCGGCGAAGCGATACTGAGGGCCGCGCAGCGCGCCGGATTCAATGTGCCGACGCTGTGCGATGACGAGAAGCTCGCGCCGGCGGCGGCTTGCCGCATGTGCCTCGTGGAGATCGAGGGCTACCACCGGCCCATGCCTTCATGCCACCTCCCGGTCGAGCCGGGCATGAAGATCACCCAGGCCTCGGAATCGCTGTTCAAGCTGCGCAAGCAGAACCTCGAGTACATCCTCAGCGACCACAACGCGTACTGCATGCCTCCGTGCCAGATCAGCTGCCCTACGCACATCGACATCCCGGGCTACCTGGAACTCATGGCGAAGGGCCAGCACGTCGAAGCGGCGCGCTTGGTGAAGGAAGTCCTTCCGTTCCCCTACATGCTCGGCCTCGTTTGCCCGAAGCCTTGCCAGGAGGTCTGTCGCCGCGGGCTTGTCGAGGAAGAGATCGCGATCTGCCAGTGCCACGGCTACACCGGCGAGATGGTCATGGAGATGGACAAGGCGCCCACGCCGTTCCCTCAGCTTCCGGCGACGGGCAAGCGTGTCGCTGTGGTGGGCGCCGGCCCGGCGGGTATGACCGCGGCGTACTACGCCGCGCTCAAGGGCCATGCGGTCACGGTGTTCGACATGATGGAGAAGCAGGGCGGGATCGCTCGTTACGGCATCCCCGAGTACCGCCTCCCGAAGGTCAAGCTCGACAAAGAGCTGAACTCGGTGTGGGAACTGCGGGACACGGAGTTCAAGGGCGGGATGATGCTCGGCCGCGATTTCTCGATAGACGATCTCTTCACCCAGGGATACGACGCCGTGTTCCTCGGTATCGGGGCGTGGCGGTCCAATGAGCTCCGTATCCCAGGCGAGGACCTGCCCGGCGTCATCGAGGCGATCAACTACCTCCGGATGAACGCGGAGGGCAACCCGGTCCCCGTGGGGAAGGGTCAGAAGGTCGTAGTCCTTGGCGGTGGATTCACCACCTTCGACTGCGCGCGGACCTCACGCCGGCTCGGCGCGGAGGTCACTGTGGTGTACAGGCGGTCGCGCAAGGAGATGGGCGCGCACTACAGCGAGGTCGACGACGCCGAGCACGAGGGCATCAAGCTCGAGTTTTTCGCCGGGGCCGTGCGTGTCATCGAGAAGAACGGTCGCGTCGGCGGCGTCGAGTTCCAGCGCATGGCGCTCGGCGAGCCCGATGCGTCGGGGCGGCGGCGTCCGGTGGCGATCGAGGGCTCGAACTTCGTCATCGAGTGTGACGCGGTCATACCGGCATATGGCCAGTACCCGGATCTCGATTTCTTCGAGCGCGAGCAGGGCGTCCGCAAGAGCAAGCGCGAGACAGTCGTGACAAACGGCGCGCTCATGACCGATCGTCCAGGGGTGTTTGCCGGTGGCGACTGTCAGATGGGCGCGGTCACGGTCATCCAGTGCATCGCGCAAGGCAAGCTCGCGGCGAAGGCTATCGACCGGTACCTGGCCGGCGACGACATGGCGCGGGTCGCGGAGGAGATCGCGGCCGAGGAGGCCGTACCCGAGCTCATCGATATCGTCCCCTACAAGCCCGAGGAGCCGCAAGTCCGGATGCCGATGTTGCCGTTCACCGAGCGCGTGCAGAGCTTCCAGCTCATCGAGAACGGGTACGACAAGGCAGCGGCCGAGAAGGAAGCTGCGCGCTGTCTCCAGTGCGTCTGCCCGGACGTCGGCCGCTGCCACCTGCAGCGCCTATCGCTCGAGCATGGGCTCACCGACAACCGCTTCCACCGTGCCGAGCCGGTGGACTATCACGACTACGAGTACGACTTCAGCCATGACTTCATCCTTCGCGACCTCAACAAGTGCATCAACTGCACACAGTGCGTGCGCATCTGCCGCGACGTCATCGGCGCGAACTGCTATGGCCTGATGGGCGGGGGCTACGACTCGATCGTCACCACACCATGGAACGTCTCGCTCAAGTACACCGACTGCGTGTCATGCGGTGCGTGCGCTGAGACCTGCCCGACTGGAGCGCTGATGATGCGCGAGCGCGACCTGCAGACGTACGAGCTGGACATCGTCCGCTGCATCTACTGCGGCGACTGTGTCGAGGTCTGCCCGCACGGCGCGCTCGGCGAGACCCCGAACTTCGAGCTCTCGACCTACGGTCGCTTCGGGAGGACGGTGCTGGCGAAAGAAGAACTCGCCGCCGCGCGTACGTGGAAGCCGTCGGAAGAGATCCCGCTCGACGGCCACAACGCGCCGCGCCCGCCTGAGATCCGCCCGCCCGGTCCGCCGCGCTGGGACGCCTGATCGCACACGATCGGCGCCTGATGTGGGACGCGTACCTCAACGTGCGCGATCTCGGTGGCCTTCGCTGCGCTGGCGGCGTGATCAGGAGCGGGGCCCTCGTGCGCGCATCGACCTTGGGATCGCTCACGCCGGCAGGGTCGGTCGCCATCCGCGCTCACGGCGTCAAGACCGTTATCGACCTGCGTGGGCCGGATGAGGTGACGGCGCTGCCAAACCCGTTCGGGCTGGGCCTCGCGTACCGGAACGTCCGTGTCGACGGCGAGCACACCCTGAAGCTGCACGAACATGCGATCGCCGGAACGATGGCGCAACAGCTCGTCGATCTCGCGCGGCCGGGGAGCGGGCTGCGAGCGGCACTCGCCGCGATCGCGAGCGCGGATCCGGCGGTCGTCGTCCATTGCCAGGCCGGGCGGGACCGAACCGGGATCGTCGTGGCGCTGCTGCTCGCCGCGCTCGAGGTCGCCCACGACGACATCGTCGCCGACTACTGCGCGAGCGACGTCGAGCTCGCCGACGAGTACGCGCGCTTCAGATCGGAACACCCGGAAGTCGCCGCCGACATGGCGGAGCGCCAGGCCCGGCGTGCGTGGGTCATTGGCCAGCTGCTGACGGCCGTGCGCGCGGAGCACGCTGACGCGGCTGCATATCTGGAGCGGATCGGCGTGCTGCGCGCCGAAATCGAACGCTTACGCGAGATGCTCGTCGTGTAAGTCTTGCCGCGCCGCGCGTTAGGGCAACGGAGGTGGCGGCGGGAGCGTAGGCAACGGGGGCGTCGGAAGCGGCGGAAGGGTCGGAAGTGGCAGCGTCGGCGTCGGTGTTGGCGTAGGAGTCGGGGTTGGGGTTGGCGTCGGCGTCGGTGTTGGCGTCGGTGTTGGCGTCGGTGTTGGTGCGGGCGTCGGGGTCGGCGTGGGGGTCGGGGTAGGCGTTGGCGTTGGTGTTGGGGGGGTCGGGGTAGGCGTTGGCGTTGGTGTGGGTGTCGGAGTCGGGGTCGGCGTGGGTGTAGGAGTAGGCGTCGGCGTGGGAGTGGGGGTCGGACGTGCGGCGGTGCCACCGCCGTAGAGACAGGATGTCGATGTGGGCTGTTCGAACGCGCGGATGTGGCCGTCATACGTGTCGCGGATCCAGAAAACGGCTACGCCATAGCTCAGGTTGTCGCACTCGAGATCTTGGGGCCCCGTTCCGGGATACGGGTGGTAGGCGTACGAGGCCACCTTGCCGCCGGTCTTCGTGAACTCGAACAGGTAGTTGCAGCCGGCGACCGTGATGAAGATGTGGGCTCCTCCCACGGTCACGCCGCTGCTCTGGCTATAGCCACACTCCGCATCCATCGAGTTCGGCGGGACGTTGATGTCGATGTATGGCGTCCCTGGGACGAGGGCCGCGGTCCCGTCTGCCTCGGCGAACGTCTGGTAATGGAAGATGCGCGAGTTAGCGTCGTTGCTGTACCAGATGGTGTCGTCGGCGCGGTCGTACGCGAGCTTGACTTCGTTCGGGTAGTTGCCGACAGGCTGATAGCCGGGCCTGTCAGTGTTCGGATCGATCCGGAAGGCAAGCGTGGCCGCACCGGTCTTGCTCAGCATGTAGATGGATAGCCCGTCGCCGCTTACGGCCCAGAAGGCGTCGCGGCCGGCATCATAGGCGAGCGTCATGATCCCCGAGGACGCGCCGGTGATCGGGACGTCGACCTGGCCCGTCCCGTTGCCGGAAGTCCCCCTCGGCGGCACGTTGATCCGATGGAGGACTGATGTGCCGTACCCGGTGTGGTACAGGTACCGCCCGTCGAATGCGACGCTCGGAGCGACGTAGTCTGGGTACGGCTCGTTCACCATGACGTCGGCGATGAGATCGCCACCGGTGGCGGCTGCGGGCCGCGCGCCGAACACCGCGAGCTGCATCAGGACCAGCGCCATGATCGGAATGAATCCGATTCGGCGGGCGTGGCGGTCCCTTGTCGGCTGCACCTCAGTCATTCGAGCGGACCCGGGTTGAGCGGCGTTGCGCCGCCCGCATACGTTTTGAGCGGCTTTTCGCATTAGAGAGCACCCCGACGTCACGAGCGTCAACTCGACGTCAACGGATGCTCAATCCATGAGCGTTACCGGATCTTTACGGATCCCGCGCCGCCTTTAGCTGCCATATACCCTCGACCGCGTGGGGAAGCTCGGCGATCGGATCGTCGCGCGGATTCGCTCGGGTGGAGCGATCACATTCGCCGACTACATGGAGGCGGCCCTCTACGACCCGGAGGATGGTTACTACACGACTCGGGCGTCGATCGGATTCGACGGCGATTACGTCACCTCGGCGGACCTGGGCCCAGCGTTCGGGAAATCGCTGGCGCGCGGCGTCTCTGATCTCTGGTCGCACATGGGACGGCCGGCGGTCTGGGATCTCGTCGAAGCAGGTGCGGGACGCGGCATCCTCATGCGCGATCTGCTCTCCGCGCTGGAGCGCGAACGATCCGACGCCGTTCGAGGGGTGCGGCCCGCGATCGTCGAGGTCTCGCCGCGCATGCGCGGGCAGCAATCGCTCGCGCTCGAGGGGCGTGACCTGCGATGGGCGTCCGTCGCTCACAGCCTCGCGCCCATCAAGGGCGTCCTGTTCGCGAATGAGGTCCTCGACGCGTTTCCGGTCCACGTCTTGATCAGAACGCCCGAGGGTGTGCGCGAGGTCTTCGTCGGCGAACAGAGCGGGGCGCTCGTGGAGGTCTTACGCGTGCCCAGCCAGGATCTGCGCTGGCGTGTCCCCGAATCCGTGCCCCTCGGCGGCCGGTGGGAGACCAGCCCCGCGGCTGAAGGCTGGGTCGCAAGCCTCGCGGGCGCCCTGGTGTCGGGCTACGTCGTCTTCGTCGACTACGGTGGCGAGGAGACCGATCTCCTGACGCGCGACGGCGCGGGCACGATCCGCGGGTTCGCTGGTCATCGCCTCATCTCCGATCCGCTGGCCGAGCCTGGCCGCCACGACCTGACCGCGAGCGTTGACTTCACGGCGATCCGCCGTGCCGCGGAAGGCGCGGGACTTCGCTTCGCGGGATCCGCGATGCAGCGCGAGGTGTTGCTCGCGCTCGGCATCCGCGAGGCCACGGCGCGACCGTCGATCCCGATCGAGCAACTGCGCGCGGCGAGCCGGCGCTCGGCGATCGACGCGTTGCTCGATCCGAATGGGTTGGGCGCGTTCAGGGTGGTGTGTTTCGCGAAGGATGCTCCGACGGAGAGCCTGCGGATGTTCGGCGCGACCAGCGCTACGGGTTCGATGCGATGAGTGCTTCGCCCAACCGGGTCATCGCCGCTCGGTCGGTGCCGTAGACCACGAGGATGTACGTGCGGTGGGCCCACACGAGGCTCTTCGGGGCGGTCTGGTAGTAGAGCGCCGGATGGCCGGCGAGTGTGAAGCGCTCGACCGCGGCCTGCGAGTAGCTCGCGGCGAATTCGTCGAGGACTCCGGGGAGCGCAGCGTACGACGGCAGCAGCGAGAGGCTGAGGACGGCCATGTTCGCTGCATCGCCGTTCCGGGTCACCAAGCGCAGCGCAACGCCGGTGGCGATGTCGGTCACCTCGGGGGCCGAGACGAGGGCCTGCAGCTGCGTCGCGACTTCTGGGGGCGGGACGACGAGCTCGTACCCCGCGAGCGGATGGAAGTACTTTTCGGCCGCCACCGAGGAGAGCGTGGGGCCTGGCGTCGGTGTCGGCGTCGGAGCCGGTGTCGGCGGGATCGGAGTCGGCGTCATCGTCTGGTACGGGGTGACGGTCGGCGCCGCGGGGGTCGGCACGGGTTGTGGCACGGACGCCGTACTCGATCCGCAAGCCGTGAGAGCGATCGTTAGCGCGATGCCTGCGGCGAGATGACGCATGTGGCGCGATTCAAACATCGGGCCGGCGCGCGCCCGTTACTGGCCGGGATCAGAAGACGATCTTTGAAGTAGACTTTGGTTCTCGGGCTCTTAGCTCAGCTGGTTAGAGCGCAGCGTTGACATCGCTGAGGTCGCGTGTTCGAGCCACGCAGAGCCCACGGAAAGGGCGAGGGCCGGGCTCTCGCTTTCGTTTCCCTTCACACGGCCCACCGCGTGTTCTCCTGACTCGAGGCTGCTGCCGGGCCGGGAAGCGCGTCGTCGTGAACCGACCTCGCCTTCCCGCCGCTCGCGGCGCTCGACCGCGCCCGCTAGCCGGATGCCGCGGGAGCGACCTGCGCCGTCGCCGTAGGGGTCGGGACCCGGTCGTCTTTCGAACTCGGTGCCGATGGTGCGATCGCGGTCGTCTCCACCGGGACGGTCGCGGGCTGCGCGACTTTGCGGTAGACGTAGCCGATCGCCGGCACCGACGAGATCGTGCCCGGCGTTTCCCCCGTCGTCTCGAGCTTTCGCCGCAGGTGGCTGATGTGCGATCGCAACGCGTTCGCGTCGCCGCCTTCGCTGCCCCACACGTACGTGTAGAGGCGATTGGCGGAGACCACGTGTCCGGCATTCGTCACGAGGAGGTAGAGGATGCGGAACTCGGTGGGCGTGAGTCGGACGTAGGCATCTCTCCACGCCACCTCGTATGCCTCGGGGTCGAGCTTGAGCCCGTCGACTTCGACGCGGGGCTCGGTGTTCTCCTTCGGGGATGTTTGGACGCGGCGCAGGATCGCGCGAATCCGTGCGATGAGCTCCTTGAACTCGAACGGCTTGGCGAGGAAGTCATCGGATCCCAGGTTGAAGACCCGCAAAATGTCCTGGGCGTCGCGCCGACCGGTGAGGACGAGTATCGGCGTCTCGTCGTCGGCACGGATGCGACGCAGGACCTCGAACCCATCGAGGCTCGGCAGACCAAGGTCGAGGACGACGAGGTCCGGACGGTCGGCTCTCCATCGCCGCAGGGCCGCTGCGCCGTCCGAGGCCTCCATCACGACGAATCGCTCTCTCCGAAGGACATACGCGGTCAGGTCGAGCATGTCGAGATCGTCTTCGACCAGCAGGATCTTGATCATGAAATCCATACCCCCATGCGAGTCGCGGCTCACCGAGCCACGGCCTGTAGAAACCGCAAATGGGATGCCTCGATGCGTTAAGCGTTAGGGAACAAAGGCGTTACACCGGCCCGGCAGCCGACACAATGCCGTTACAGCGGGGGCTAGCTCGCCCGTTGAGACGGTGTGGACCGAAGCTTGAGTCCGACGCCCGGAACGGTGTGGACGAAACGCGGGCTCTCGCCATCGTCGCCAAGCTTGCGGCGCAGCCGGTGCACCGTCACTCGCACCACGTCACGCGCCGGGGGGTCGTCATAGCCCCACACGTGCCGCGCCAGCGAGGTCGTGGAGACGACGCTGTCGAGGTGGCGCATCAGGTATTCCAGGAGCCGGAACTCGGTCCCGGTGAGGCGGACGTCGGCTCCGTCGATCTGGAGCCCACGCTCTTTGAGGTCGAGGCGGAGCGGACCCGCCTCCAGGATGGTCGGCTCGATGACATTGCGGTCCATCTGCGCGCGCCGTGCAAGCGCTCGGATCCGGGCCACAAGCTCGCGGTGCAAGAAAGGCTTGACGACGTAGTCATCCGCGCCCATGTCGAGCGCTCGCACCTTGTCGTCCTCGCTGCCGCGCCCGGTGAGGACGAGGATCGGGATCCGCGCGCTGCGCCGGCGGAGCTCCGCAAGCAGCTCGAAGCCATCCCACGGCTTGAGGTTGAGATCGACGACCGCCACGTACGGGTCTTCCTTGTCGAAGAGCTCGAGCGCGGCGACGGGTTCGGTCGCGCAGAGCGGGGTCAGCCCGGATTGCTCCATAAGGAAGGCAAGAAGGTCGACGAGCTCCCGGTCGTCATCGACAACGAGGATCCCGACGCGCTGACCGGCATCGTTCTCGGCAGCACCCACCCCGCGTAGAGCCAAGGATACAGGCGTTCGGCCGAGGGCCAAAGTGAGGGGATCGTCGATACGCTCTACCCGGAGAACAAGGCGAGCTTCCAGCCAGGCGCTGGCTCTGGGCCGCTGAACTCGTCGGCGTCCTCTCACTCAGGCTTCATTCCGAGCGTGCCTGGCTGTGCTCGCCGCCCTACGGGAGCGGTGGCACCAGCGTCACTCCTACCGCCGCCGTGCCGGTGAGGCTCGCGTTTACGGTGTCCGTCGCGGTGATCGGCCGGCTCGGCGGCGTCCAGAGGGTCGCCGAGAAGGTGTGCGCTCCGGCGTCGCCGCCATTGAAGGCGTAGTCCGCTGGCAACACGACGAGCGGCGAGATGTCGTTGGTCGTGAAGTGCATCGTCCCGGTGTAGCCGGTCGCCGCGTTCCCGAAGCCGTCCTTCAGCGTGACCGTGAAGTTGAAGGACTGGCCCGCCACGACGGTCGCTGGCGCCGCGACGATGACGACCGCGGCGGCGCCGGGCCGCACCGAGACATTGAGGTTCCCGGTGATGCTCGAGGTGACTTTGTCCGTCGCGGTGATCGTCTGGGCACCGGCCCTGATGAGCGTCGCCGAGAACGTCCGCTGGCCGTTCGTCAAGGTCGAGTCGGCCGGGAGCACGACGCCCGAGGACGTGTCGCTGCTCGTGAAGTGCACCGTCCCGGTGTAGGACGTGGCCGTGTTACCAAAGGGGTCCTGCGCGGTCACGGTGAACTGGAAAGCCGTACCGGCGGTCGGAGTGCCGCTGGTGGCAAGCACGAGCTTCGACGCGTTCCCCGGGCTGACGGTGACCGAAAGCGTTCCGGTGATCGTCGCGCCGGTGGCCGTGATGGTCTGCGAGCCGAGCGTGACCAGCGTCGCCGAGAAGGTCTGCTGACCGTTCGTCAGGCTGCCGTCAGCCGGAAGCGACACGCCGCTCGCGCTATCGCTGCTCGTGAAGTGCACCGTCCCGGCGTAGGACGTGTCGGTGTTGCCGAACGAGTCCTTCGCGGTCACGGTGAACTGGAAGGGCGTCCCGGCCTTCGGGCTGGCCGCGGTGGCGAGCGCGAGACTGTTGGCCGCCGCGGCAGTGACGCCCATTGTCGCGGTCGTGGTGAGCGCGTTCGCGGCGTCGGAAACGGTGACCGTTTGCGATCCGGCCTTGGTCAGGGTCAGCGAGAAGGTGCCCTGACCGTTCGTCAAGGTCGAGTCGGCTGGCAGCACGACCCCCGACGACGTGTCGCTGCTGGCGAAGTGAACGGTGCCGCTGTAAGACGTGACCGGGCTGCCCAGCGCGTCCTCGGCGGTCACACCGACGGTGAAGGACTGGCCCGCAGTCGTGGTCGCCGCGGCCGTCACCCGAAGATCGTGGACGCCGCTCGGTGGTGGCGTCGGTGTGGGAGTAGGTGTCGGCGTCGGGGTAGGTGTCGGCGTCGGAGTTGGCGTCGGAGTTGGCGTCGGTGTCGGAGTAGGCGTCGGCGTGGGAGTAGGTGTCGGGGTTGGAGTAGGTGTTGGCGTCGGAGTGGGTGTGGGGGCGGGAGCGGCGGTGAACGCGTTGAGGAGGTTGGTCGTCGTTAGCTGGATCCGGGCGTCTGCGCGTCCGTGCCAGAAGCTGTCCAGGCCCCAGCTCCACGACATCGTGCCGGACGAGAAGACCCATGCGCCGCTCGGGGCCTGGTAGATGGAGGAGTTCTGGTACTCGGCGCCGCCCTCGTTGTTGGTGAACGGCGAATGCGACAAGAGCGTTTGGTTCGTCGAGTTCGGAGCGGGGAACCCGGTCATGAAGCGGTCGCTCTCGTAGCCGACGATCCCCGGCACCACATCGTTGTCCTTGAAGCCGGTCCCGGCATAGATCCAGTGAGAGCTGTTGTTGACCACGTAATCCACGTTCGAGTTCACGATCGCGTGGAAGGTGTCCTGGATCCCCCGGAGTGCCTGTTCGGGACGATTCACCGGTGCGCTGCGCCACGCGACCGTGGTCGTCGGACCCTGCACCGGGTCGAGGGCCGCGCTCTTGTAGCAGACCACCACGCGGTTAGGTTCGCCGTCGGTCGCAGACTCGATTCGCACCTGCACGCTGACCGCGTCCGCTCCGAAGAACGCCAGACCAACCCCCGCGTCGCGGGCGGCCTGGACCGCGTCGAACATCGGCTTCGACCAGTACTCGTCGTGGCCGATCGACATGAAGGCCTTGTGAGTCAGGAGGGCTGAACCATTCGCATGCGTGTCGACATTCGTCGAGTACGTGACGTCGTAACCAGAACGCTCGATCCAGCGGATGAACTCGATGGCATCCACCTCTGGAAAGCCGTAGTCCGCGTAGGGACGATCGAACGAGACTTTGACCGCCCGCGTTTCGCCGGCGACCGTGTTCGGCCCGTAGCTATTGAAGCTGTAGAGGCTCTTCCCGGTCACGTGATTGTTCGGGTAGTTGTTGTAGGCCTGGTCGGTGAGGACGGCCTGCTGGTAGAGGTACGGCGCCGGGCGCCCGTCTTTGACGACGAACATGACGTAGTTCTGATATCCGAGGGAGTTCGTCAGCTTGACGATGTAGACGCCGCTCGTCCAATCGCTCGGGATGGTCAGCGTGTAGCTCGGCGGCCAGTTGCACTCGATGAGGCCCGTGGTCGAGTCCGCACCGCACGGGGCCTGCGTGACGCCGTTGAGCGGGCCGGTCTGCAGACGAAGCCGGCCACCGGCGCCGGCGTAGTAGCCGAGCCGGTAGAAGTCGATCGTGTAGGTCTGGGCCGGGCTGACCGTGACGAACAGGCTGATGCTCTGTCCCTGAGCGACGCTGGTCGCCGAGGCGTAGCCCTTGATCTGTCCGGCCGCATCGTCGGCGATGGACGATCCCGGAAGCCACGCGTTCGATCCCGGGAACTGGTTCTCAACGACGATCGGATTGTCGGCGCCAAGGGCCGTCGTCGCCGGTGACGGCTCCGCGGCGTAGAGGTATACACCGACCATCGCCGTGACGAGGATCAGCGCGAGCCGATGCCGGAGATCTCCGCGCACGGGTGGGATCAAACACGTCGCGGATTGAGGAGCGCTGCGGCGACGGCATGACCTTTCGGAACGCGCCTCGCGATAGCGCCGCTCTTTGCCCATTCCGGTCAACCCAGCGTCAACGAGCGCTCAATGCGCGAAGGGCGGGTCAGAGCCCGCCGCCGAAGGCACACGCGCCCGCCGAGGGCTGCTCGTACGCCCGGAAGTGACCGGCCCACGCGTCCTTCACCCACAGCACGGACACGCCGTAGCTCACGTTGTCGCATTCCACGTCGCCAGCGGCGGTGCCCGCGAGAGGGAACCAACCGATCTTCGTCCCGGTCTTGGAATATTCGAAGTAGTAGGGACAGCCCGCGATGTCCAGGAAGAGGTCGCGACCACCGACCGCGACCCCGCTCACGATGCTGTATCCGCACTGCGGTGTCATGTCGTTCGGCGGCACGCTGACGTCCAAGAATGGCGACCCGGCGACGAGCTGGGCGAAGCCGAGAGTGTCCCCAAACGCCCGGTAGTGGAAGATGCGCGAATTGGCGTCCGGCGCGTACCAGATCGTGTCGTCGGACCGGTCGTATGCGAGCTTGGTCTCTGTCGCGTAGGTCGTGGGCTGATAGCCGGGGCGGTCGGTCGCCGCGTTGATCGTGAACATGAGCGTTGCGATGCCGGTCTTGCTGAGGAGATAGACCGAGAGTCCGTCGCCACCGATCGCCCAGAACATGTCGCGGCCGCGGTCGTAGGCGAGCGACATCGCTCCGGCGTGCATCCCGACGATCGGCATGTCTATCTTGTTCGTCGCCGGGGTCGGCCCGCCCGCCGGGGGCACGTCGATGCGATGCAGGATCGGACCGCTGTACTCGGCGTAGTAGAGATACTTTCCGTCAAAGGCGACGCTGGATGAGATGCCCACGGGCCAGAGCGTTCCATCGTCTCCGAAGGGCACGACGACGTCGGCGATCACGGCACCTGGCGCCGCGGCGGCGGGTCGCGCACCAACGGTTAGCTGGAGCAGGACGACCGCGACGATTGCGAACGGACTAAGGCGGCGCAGCAGCGAAGTCTTCATTCAGATCTCCTCGTTCCAACGGCAAATACCGGCACCCTGGCCGTCGCGTCTGATGACAAAGCCGGGGCGTTGAGGAGCGCTGAGGCACGGCGTTACTTCTTGCGGCCGGGGTCTTCCGACCGCGCTGGCGGCGCTGCGAGTCTTCAATTCGGCGTCAAGGCGGCCTCAATCCCTTGCCGCGAGGTAGTCTCCCGTGCCGCCGAGCGAGCGGCGACATCGGCCGACCGCAGCACAGCGACGATGCGTTCGCTCGCGCGGCCGTCGCCGAATGGATTCACGACTCGCGCCATCCGGTCGTAGGCGCCACGGTCTTGGAGAAGCCGTCGCGCCTCGCTCACGATGCGGCTCGCGTCGGTGCCGACGAGTCGGGCGCAACCGGCTTCGATCGCTTCCGGCCTTTCGGTCACCTCGCGGAGGACGAGCACCGGCTTTCCTAGGGTCGGCGCCTCTTCCTGGATGCCCCCTGAGTCGGTCAGGATCAGCGTGGCCCGGCGCATCAAATGAACGAGCGCCTGATAGTCGAGTGGCGGGAGAAGACTGATCCGTGGATCGCCGCCCAGTCGCTCTCGCACCGGGTCACGCACGTTCGGATTGAGATGCACGGGATACACGACCTGAACGTCCGGCACCTCGTCGACGAGCCGCGCGAGGGCGCGGCAGATCGCGATCATGCCCTGGCCGAAGCTCTCCCGTCGATGAGCGGTGACCAGGACGATGCGCCGATCGAAGGGGACCCCGGCGAGAGGACCGGACCCGACGTCGTACTCGCGCGCGCTGGTCTGGCAGAGCGCGTCGATGACCGTGTTGCCGGTCACGTGCACGGTCGCTGGGTTGGTCCCTTCCGCGAGGAGGCTCCGCCGGGCGCGTTCGGTGGGAGCGAAGTGCAGGTCGGAGAGCGTATCGACGATGCGGCGATTCGCCTCCTCGGGGAAAGGTCGGCGCTTGTCGTTCGTGCGCAGGCCGGCCTCCACGTGAGCCACGCGAACGCCTTGGTAGAACGAGGCGAGGCATGCGGCAAGAGCTGTCGTCGTATCACCCTGGACGATGACCCAATCGGGACGGAAGGCATCGAGGACCGGCGTGATCTCGTCGAGGATCGCCGACGTGAGCCGCGCTAGCTTTTGGTTCGGCGTCATGAGGCCGAGCTGGTAGTCCGGCACGATCCCGAAGAGCTCGAGGATCGGCGTCAACATCTCGCGATGCTGACCGGTAACACACACCCCGACGCTCAGCGCATCGGGCGTCGCGCGCAGAGCGTTGATGACCGGAGCGAGCTTGATCGCTTCGGGCCGGGTGCCGAGGACAACGAGAATGCGCGGCTCGGCTTCCGTCACATGTCGGGGACCACGATGTCCCAACGGCTGTAGAGCGCGAGGCGCGTACCGAGGATGTGGTAGACAGGGCGGTCGAGGGTGGGCGCGAGCTCGTTCACATACGCGTAGATGCCCGGGTAGTACGTGTAATCGTCCCAGACGATCGTTCCGAGCTCAGAGAGCATCCCGAACGCCGATTCGGTATCGGCCTTGACGTAGCTGTAGCTGTGGCTCGCGTCGATGTACACGAGGTCGACCTTGCCGCTGTACGGGGCGAAGTCGAATGTCGCCGAATCGCCGAGGACCTGCGTGATCCGCTCGGCCTCCGGCGTTCCCCGGAAGCGGCCGCCGCGGTCCCAGGTGGTGAAGTATTCGGGCCCGTCGGTGAGCTCGAGCGCGGCGTGGTCGTGCGCATCCTGTCCGGGCAGGTCGAGGGTGAAGATGCGCGCCTTCGGAAGATTGTGCGCGAGGAGCCACGCGGTCTCGCCGCGGAATGTCCCGAACTCGAAGATCGTCTCGCACTCGAGGATCGTTGCGAGCGCGCTCAGGACCAGTGGGCAAAGACGAGTGATCGGTCCGTCCACCCTGACGGCCTCGATGCCGCGGAGGCGTGAGAGCTCGACGGCTTTGACGTTCTGGGCGGCGGAGCGCTTGAGCGCGATCCAGATCTCCTTCAGCAGTCGGCGGCGAAGCTCTGGATCGCTGAGCGATCTGCGGACCGCCCTGGCGACGACGCCAAGCAGGATGTCCGAGTTGCGGACCCTGCGGATCTTTCGGGCGCGCTGTCCGGCGGCGGGCGCTGCGATCGCCACGCTCACCGCCTAGGCCGCTCCGTCCCGGGTGAGGACGACCGGGATGGTGCGCAGGAGGATCCGCAGGTCGAACGCCAGTGACGCCGCGGCGACGTACGCCACATCGAGGCGGTACATCTCGAGGGGACTCAGGCGGCTGCGACCGCTGACCTGCCACAAGCCCGTGATCCCCGGCTTCACGAGAAGCCGGCGGTGGATCCAGTCGCTGTACTCCGCGACGGCGTAAGGGACGTCCGGGCGGGGACCGACGAGGCTCATCTCGCCGCGGAGCACATTCCAGAGCTGCGGCAGCTCGTCGAGGCTCGTCTTGCGAAGGATGGCGCCGACCCGCGTGATCCGGGGATCGTCGGGGACCTTGTAAACGGTGCACGTTGTGCCCTGCTGCATCAGGCTCCGGAGGAATGCGCAATGCGAGTTCGGATCCGCGTCGGCGCGCATCGATCGGAACTTGACGACACTGAAGCGGCTGCCGTAGCGACCGAGCCGCTCGCCACGGTAGAAGATGGGCCCGGGTCCGTCGAAGCGGATCGCGATAGCGACCAGCGCGAAAAGCGGCACGAGTCCCAGAAGGAGCACGGCGGCGATCATCAGGTCGAGCGCTCGCTTGGAGAATGCGTAGAAGGTCTCGCGACGGGCCGCCGCCCCGAGTGCCTGAGCAACGGCGGAGAGCGCAGGTGCGTCGGCCTGCGCTCCCGCAACCGACCAATCGGAAAGCCGTGCGCCGTCCGCACGGGCTGGCATCGTGGACTGGAGAGCGATCGGGTCCGCTGCCACGAGGAGCATGGAAGCCCCGCACCATTGAGGATCGGTACGGCCTGACCATGACGTTTTCCCGACGCTCCCCACGGTCGGGCCGGGCCCTGGCGGGCGCTCTTCAATGCACCGTCAATCGGCGCTCAATCCGCGCACAGTCCTCTAAGTCCGGCTGATGCGCCGCGTTTTCGTAGTCGCGATCGGCTTGATCACGATCGCCGTGGCCGCACCCTTCGCCACGTCCCTTCCGGCTTCGTCGGCCGACGTCGCGGTCGCGGTGCGCGCGGACAACGAGCTGGGGCCGGTGCGGACGCATCTTGGCACCCAGTTCGTGTGGCCCGGCGGTCTCGATCGGAGCCGGGAGGCCCGCGCGCGCTTCGCCGCGCTCGCGCCCACGATCATCCGCATCAATGTGACGACGGATGGTTATCCCGGGCTGCCCCTCGTGATGCCGGCGGGACTCACGCAAGGCGACTGGGACTTCGCCAACCTCGACTTGATAGTCGGCGACGCACGCGCCGCCGGAGCTCGGATCCTCATGACGATCGCGTACCCACCGCAATGGATGTGGGACTGCGGTACCCGGACGCTGCGTGATCCCACGTTCGGCGAATTCGCAGCGTACGCCGCGCGGCTGGTCGCGTACTACAACACCGGTTCGTTCGTGGCCGAGGACGGGCGGCAGATCCTGAATCCCGCCGCGACCGGGAACCGCGCCACGTACTGGGAGCTCTGGAACGAACCGGACCAGCACCACTCCGCGTGCCCGCCCGGCCCGGGCCTCTCCCCCGAGCAGTACGTGGGCATGTGGAACGCCTCGGCCGACGCAATGCTCGCGGTGGACCCGTCCATCAAGCTCGTCGGCCCGACCACGGGTGGCCCGGTCACCTCGCGGGTCCCGGACTATCTCCCCGCGGTGCTATCGGGCGCTCGGCATCGGCCCGACGTCGTTAGCTTCCACGCCTACGGCGGTTGGCAGAACGCACAGACCGATCGGTTCCTGTTCAGTGGCGACGGGGCCTGCTGCGGGCTCGCCGGAATCGACCGCGGCCTCGCGAGGGTGCGTGCGCTCGCCGGCGATACGCCGATCTGGATCACCGAGGTCAACGTGAACGCCGCCTGGGATGGCGACGACCCCGCGGCGCGCCCGTGGACCGCGTACGGCGCCGCGTGGGGTGCCAGCGCATTCGCGCGTTTCGCGCGAGCGGGCGTCGATACGGTCTATCAGTTCCAGTTCGTACATCCGACGCTTCGGCAGTTCTCGTTGTTGGATGCCGCGGGTGCGCCGCTCCTTCCGTATTGGCGTGACTACTACCTCGCGCGCTATTTCCCGCCCGGAAGCGTTCTCGTCTCGGCCACGTCGAGCCTCGATGAGGTTGAAACCCTCGCCGCGCTAGCTCCGGGGTCGGCGAACGTCCGCGTGCTCGTCGTCAACCATCGCGCAGATAGCGACAGCGCGGTGGGCGGACGGGGATCTCCGGCCACCGTGCGAGTGACGATCTCGGGTCTCCCGCCGGTGATCGGGGTGACGCTGAGGCGGGTCGATGCGACCACGCCTCTTGAGAACGGGCCCAGTCTTGTGAGCCTCGCCGGTGGGAACGCCGCGACCCTGACCCTCGCCGGTTATGGTTTCGCGTTGCTCGAGTTCGTGACGGCGCCGTAGCTCGGCCGTTCGAGAAAAGCGTTCCAGATCTCGGCGCCGAGTCCCGCGGCTTGCGCGACCCCCTCCCAGTACATGACGTTGAAGAGCGCGCTGCAGAGCAGAAGGCGCAGGCGACGCGAACGCTGGAATGCCGACGTGATCGCGTGCTCGAGCGCGCGGGCGACGACCTGCGTGCGGCGCCGATGGCCCACGCAGTAGCGCGCCAGCGCACGATTCACGGCGTGCCGCTGCTCCCACTCGTCGCGCATCGATCGCTCGGCCCGGCCGAGCTGGGTCTCGAGCATGTAGTCGTGGCGTCCGCGCTCGAAGGCCATATGCCGCCAGCCCGCGAGGGTGCGGTCCGGGTCGTGGTGCACGACCGCGTCGGAGATGAACTGGAACCCGACGCCACGATCCGCGAGCCGGTGCGCGAACTCGAGGTCCTCCTCGCGTACGAAGCGCGCGTCGAAGCACCCGACCGCGACGGCGTGCTCGCGGCGCACCGATGCGTTCGCCGTGAAGAAGATCCGCCAGTCGACGGGGATGACACCCGACAGGATCCTGTCGTAATGCCGGTCGAGCAGCGCGGCCTCCCAGTCGAGCCACGGCGGAAGCACCGCTCCGGGCGGCGCGCTCATCCGTCCGACCGCGGCGGCGCGCGGGTCGCGCCGATGGACCGCCAGGTGCCGCTCGAAGAGACCGTCCTGCGGGACGACGTCATCGTCGAGGAACAGCAGCACCTCGCCTGTGGCCGCGGCGATCGCGGCGTTCCGCGCCGCCGCCGGACCGCCCTGCGCCCGCTTGATGACCTCGAGCGGGAAGGAAGGCCGCAGGCGCGCGAGCATCTCGGCCGTGCCGTCCGTTGCGCCGTCTACCGTGATGACGACCTCGAAACGGACCCCGGACCGATGCTGCCTGTCGAGTGCCGCGAGGAGCCGGCCCAACCGCGTGCGACGGTTGTAGGTCGGTACGATGACGCTAACGGTCGGGTTGTCGGCGGCTCGCATGCTCGCCTATGGAGCGGCGGCGGCATTGAGGGTGGGTGTAGCGCTTGCTGAGGCCGTCCTGGCCGAGCCTCCCCCCGACCGACCAGGCGACCGACGGGAAATAATGGCCCAACTAACACTCCTTCAATGAGGCGCCGATACGGTCGTCGCCGTCATGCGGCCGTACCTCACCACTGCTCATCGCTATCGCTGGCTGCTCGGGGCGGTCCTGGCGATCATCTGGGGAGCCGGGATCGTCGCCGCCTACACGGAGTACGCGACGACCTTCGAGTCCGAGGCCACGATCTGGGTGCTCCGGGCCTCGCCGGAATTGGCGACGACGAGCCCTGACGACCCGAATGCGACGGTCATTCAGACGGCCGCTTCCCAGCAGGCTGACCTGCTGAATCAGCTGTTACAGACGAAGGAGTTCCTTCGCGACGTGGTCCGGCAGACCTCCCTGCGCGCGGCGCTCGCAGCCGCGCCGGACGAGACGAAATTCCTGGCCGGTGTCCAGAAGAGCTTCCGCGTCCAGACACACGGGAACAATCTGCTGACCGTCTCGTTCGCGGCCCACGATCCGCCGCTCGGACCGGAGATGGTCAACGCCATCCTCGCTGTTCGAGCGGATCGGGTGGCGCAGGCGAGTACCACCTTCACGACGATCACGAACACGCTTTACCAGAAGCAGCTCCAGGTCGCCCAGGCCCAGGCGCTCGATGCCCAGCGCGCGCTCGACGAGTTCGACGCGAGCCATCCCGGAGCGCTCAGCGATATCGAGCAGCATCTGAAGGATCAACTCCGGCTGACTCTCGACTACGCGCAGATCCGCCTCGGCGACCTGCGCGGCCGCATCAACCAAGCGGCCCTCGCGCCCGCCATCCTGTCAGTGAGCGGCATGGAGTTCCAGGTCGTCGACCAGCCACAGGTCGAGACCTCGCCGCGAGGCGGTACTCGATCCGCCGCGATGATCGGCGCCGTCGCGATCGCCGCGGGGTGCGCCCTCGCCGCGCTCCTCGTGGTCATCGGCACGCTGCTTCCGGCGCACGTATCAGGACCCGCCGATGTCAGCCGGCTCGCACCCGCCCGGCTCTTCGCGGCCGTACCCCGCGTGACGCGAGCGGGTGGCGGCGCGAGTCCTGGTGACCTGCGCACCTCGCTCGCCGCGATCGCATTCGCGGACGGCGGCGCGCGAAACGGAGAGGTGAGCGGATGAGCGCACCGGCGAGCCTCATGGCCACGTTCGACGGGCTGGCCAGCCGCGTCGATGCGATGGGCTTTCGCACAATCGGTTTCACCAGTGCCCTGCTCGGCGAGGGCGTCAGCACGCTCGCGCTCGGCACGGCGCTTTCGCTCGCGGCGATGCGCAGGGGCAGCGTGCTGCTCGTCGACGCGAACTGGATCCATCCCTCGCTGACACGCGACGCTCGTCTCGAATCGAGCGTTGGGCTGGCCGAGCTACTTGCGGACCGGGCCGACGCCGCGGCCTGCATCCGCCGGTACGCCCCCTCGCGCGTTGCCTTCCTGCCACTCGGCGACGGCATGGGCGCGAGGCCGACCCTCCGGGGGCTCGCATCGTTCGTGGCCAAGGAGGCCGTCTCCTTCGAGACGGTCATCGTGGACCTTCCGCCGGTGCTTGCCGGCGAAACGTTCGTGCTGCCCTGGGCCGCGCTGGTCGACCAGCTCTTCGTCGTACTGCGCGAAGGAGCCACACCGCTACCCCTGATCCAGCAGGCCCTCGGCAAGCTCAGCCTCGCGGCGCCGCCCTACATCGTTCTGAACCGAGCCAGAGGATCCTCGGTCGACGTCCCCGCGGCGCTCCTCGCGGCACGCGCGTGACCTACACGGCCTTGGCGGTGCTCCTCTTCGTGCTCTGCGCGGGTCTCGGCGCCATGGGCGGATCTCGCGTCGCGCGCCCCTGGGTCGCCGCGACCTTCGCGGCGGCGATGGTCGCCGCCCAGTTCGCGCTACTCGTCGGCTCGCGATGAGCGCCGTGCTCCAGACTGGCGCGCGGGCCTGGCCGACGAGCGATGCGTACGCGTGGCGCGCGCGCCGCGGCGCGATCGTCGGTTTCGTACTGACCGTGGCATTCGCAGGCGCGTACGCCGCCGTGATCATCGCCACCGGCGGCGACGTGCTCGCGCTCGCTCCGGTGGTCGGCGCGCTCGTCGTACTCATGGTCGGCGCGCACCCCGTCACCGGCGTGTACCTGCTGTTCGGCGCGGCGCTGCTCTTCGAGCAGTTCGCGATCGCGGGCCTCGCCCCGCTCACCGCGCAGTCGCATCTCTTCCAGAATGTGTCCGCCTACACGCCCCTGCCGATCCGTCTGAGCCTCGCGGAACTCTTGATGCTGCTCACCGGCGCGAGTCTCGTCTTCCATCGGCTGACCGGACGGCGCGAGGCGTTGCGAATGGGTCCGTTCGGCTGGGCGATCGTCGGGTACGGAGCCGCCTTCGCGCTCGGCGGCCTGATCGGTGTCGCCCGCGGCGGAGTGGACCTCGAGGCGGGGTTGAACGAGGTGCGCGCGCCGATCGAGCTGTGCGCCCTCTACTTCCTCGCGGCGAACCTCGTCGAGGACCGCCGCCAGCTCATGGTCATCGTGTGGATGTTCGTTGCGCTTGTCGCCGTCAAGGCGCTCCAGGGGATCGGTAACTACCAGGAGGGCCCCGCTTGGACACCATATGACGCCGGCTCCGTGACGAGCCATGAGGACATCGTCTTCTTCGACGCCGCCATCGCCCTCGCCATCGCGATGGTGGCGCTGCGGGTGCGCACGAGGTTCGGTTATTTCCTGCTTGGGCTGCAGCCGGTGATCCTCGTCGCTCTGCTTCTCGACCAGCGGCGGACCGCCTTCATCGCGATGGCCGCGGTCTTCGCCGTCATCACCTTGCTCACGTTCTTCGTCCGCCGACGCCGAGCGCTCGTGCTCGCCGGGGTCGCGGCGGTCGGCCTCGCCGCGTACGGAGCGCTCTTTTGGGACTCGAGCGGGCCCATCGCCGAGCCGGTGAGGGCGGTGCGCGCGGTGGTCGAGCCGTCGTCCAGCAGCACGCGCGATCAGAGCTCGAACGCGTGGCGCGTCATCGAGAACCGGAATATCGCGTACACCGTGCGTCAGCTGCCGCTGACCGGCGTCGGCCTTGGCCAGGAGTACCTCTTTCAGCAGCAGCCACCGCCGCTCTACGGGTTGCCGTACTGGCGCAACATCACCCACAACGCGCTGCTCTGGCTCTGGCTGAAGGCGGGTCCCTTCGCGGCGCTCGCGCTCTGGTTCCTGGTCGCGCGCGCGGTTCTCGTGTGCTCGGCTCTCTTCGTCCGAGAGCAGCGCGACGGGGAGCTTCGCTGGCTCGCGGCGCTTCCCCTGGCGATCGTTATCTGTCAGGTCATCTTCTCCTCCGTCGACCAGGGAATGACGTTCAGCCGGTCGATGATCGTCCTCGGGACGGCCCTCGGGATCTGCGCGTTCCTGGTTCGCTCCGCATCGCTCGAATCCCCCGCGGTCGAGCAGGTGCGCTAGTGGCCCGGATCTGCGTCATCCGCCAAGGCGTCTTCCCGTTCGACGCGCGCTTAACGCGCGAGGTCAAGGCGCTCATCGCCGCGGGTCATGAGGTCGACCTCATCTGCCAGCGCTGGGGCGACCAGCCACGGCATGAACGGAGCGGCCGCCTCACCGTGTACCGCCTGCCGATCGAGCGTCAGCGTCGCGGGAAGATCAGCTACGTCCTCGAGTACGGCGCCTTCTTCGTCCTCGCCGCGCTGCGCGCCACGAGGCTGCACTTGCGGGAGCGCTACGACGTGGTCCAGGTGAACTCGCTGCCTGACTGCCTAGTCTTCGCGGCGCTCGTGCCACGGCTGCTCGGCGCTCGCGTCCTTTTGGACCTCCACGAATGCATGCCCGAATTCTTCTCGCTGAAGTACAAGCTGCCAGCGCAGCACACACTGGTCCGCGCGCTCGGTCTCTGCGAGCAGGTGAGCATTCGATTCGCCGACGCGGCCATCACCTGCACTGAGCAGATGCGCGAGCGGTTCGCGGAGCGCGGAGCGCGCAAAGAGAAGATCGGGGTCATCCTCAACTCCTTCGATGATCAGCGGTTCGACCCGCGGCGGTATTCCGCGGTGAAGAGGGATCGCGGGCACTTCGTGCTCGTCTTCCACGGAACCATCGACGACATGTACGGCCTCGACCTGGTCGTGCGCGCGATCGCGCGGCTCCGCCACCGCATCCCCGGCCTCCTCCTTCGCATCTACGGCGACGGGCCGCGTCGCGAATCCATCGAAGCCCTCGCGAAGGAGCTCGGTGTCGAGGATCTGGTCTGGTTCAGCCGTGGGTGGGTCCCCATGGACGAGCTGCTCCCGAGGATCGCGGAGGCGGACGTCGGCGTCGTCGCGATCAGGAGGGACGCGTGCTTCGACCTGACGCACAGCAACAAGATGTACGACCTCATCGCGATGCAGAAGCCTGTCGTCACGTCGCGGACCCGCGCGGTGGAGGCGTACTTCGGCGACGAATGCTTCCAGCTGTTCGAGTCGGGCAACGAGCAGGACCTCGCGCGCGCGATCCTCGAGCTCTACGAGGATCCCGAGCTGCGTCAGCGGCTCGTCCGGCGGGCGACCGAGGTCAACGAGCCATACCGCTGGGTGCGCCAGGCCAAGCGCTACGTCGAACTGGTGGAGCACCTCGCCGCCGCGGACACGCTACGGCGATCGGTTCCCGTCGCCGTGGACGGAGCGGAGCGCGCATGAGCCTCGCGATGAGCCTGCGCGGACGTGGCCCCGCCGGTTCGGCGGCACGCACGGCGAAGGTGCTCGCCCGCTTCGGGGCCACCCCTGGAGCGATGGTGCAGCGCCTCGAGCGCTACGACGCGCTCACGTCCGAGCTCGGCATCCGGCCGACCTGGCCGACGACGGCGTGCGTCCTCGCCCGGCACCCGGAGGTGCTCCAGCGATTCGCCGCGCGGGGCGCGGAGATCCCGGTGCACGGCCTCGTCCACGGCGATCACGCCGCGATGGACCGCCAGCGGCAGCACGACACCATCGCTCGGGCGATGGAGCTGTTCACGCGCGCCGGCCTCGAGCCGACGGGCTTCCGCGGACCGTACCTCCGCTACAACCAGGCGACGCTCGAGGTCCTCCGCGAGCTCGGTTTCCGGTACCACAGCAGCCAGGCGGTGCATTTTCCGCTGCGCAGCGAAGCGACGCGGGGGTACGAGCTGGCACTCGAGCTGTACTCCGCCATCGCGGCGCGCGACGTCGCGGTGATCCCACGACTTCGTGACGGACTGGTCGATGTGCCCGTCGCCATCCCGGACGACGAGACGCTCGTCGAGCGTCTGCGCTGGTCCGAGTGCGCCGCGGCCTCCCAGTGGTGCCACGTGCTCGATCTGACTTTTGGCCGCGGCGACCTGTTCACGATCCAGCTTCATCCGGAGCGCATCCCGGAGCTGGGGAACGCTCTTCAGGCCGTCCTCGGTGCGGCGCGCCGCCGCGTGCCGGCCATCTTCATCGCGCGCCTCGACGAGATCGCATCCTGGTGGCTGCGACGCAGTCGCTTCACGCTCCGCGTGACGCGCCTCGGCGGCTGCCGGTATCGCATCCAGGTGGGCGCGGATGGGGACGCGACCGTGCTCGTTCGCGGGCTCGCGATAAGCGCGGAGCCCTGGTACGGGCGTGACCGGCGCACGGACCGGTTCGACTTCGAAACGGAGTCAGCACGGGCGCCAGTCGTCGGCGTGTCGCACCGGTCGCCCGACGCGGTCCACCGATTCCTTGCGGAGGAGGGTCTGCCGTTCGAGATCTCCGACGACGCGCGCGCATACGGCGCGCACGTGGACGTCGCGACGGCGCGCTGGTCGGAGGGCGACATCTTGCGCGAGATCGAGACGGCGCCCGGACCGCTGGTCCGGATCTGGAGATGGCCGGACGGGGCGCGTAGCGCGCTCGCCGTCACGGGCGACGTCGATGCGCTCACGCTTCGCGACTTCGTCACCCGCTCGTGGGAGACACGGAGCACTTCATTCAGGGGGTGGAAGCGAAAATGAGCGGGCAGAAGACTGACGTCATCGTCATCGGTGCGGGCCCCTACGGCCTCGCCGCGAGCGCGCACCTTCGCGGCGCCGGAGCGAACGTACGCGTTCTCGGCAAGCCGATGTCGTTCTGGATGCGGCACATGCCGAAAGGCATGCGGCTCCGGAGCCCGTGGGCCGCCTCGCATATCGCCGATCCCGCTGCGGCCCTGACGCTCGACGATTTCGAGCGTGGCCGCGGGGAACGCATCGACCGGCCCGTACCGCTCTCCGATTTCGTGGCGTACGGGCACTGGTTCCAAAAGCTAGCCGGACCGGCGATCGACGAGCGTCAGGCCGAGCGAGTGGAGCGCGCCGACGGTCGCTTCCGTGTTCTGCTGGATGATGGGGAGTCGATCGAATCCGAACGCGTCGTCGTCGCCGCGGGCATCGCTGCCTTCGCGTGGCGTCCGCGCGAGTTCGATCACGTACCGCGGAAGTTCGCGAGCCACTCGAGCGAGCACGACGATCTCGCGCGCTTCGCCGGACAACGCGTCGCGGTCGTCGGCGGTGGGCAGAGCGCATTCGAGTCAGCGGTCCTGCTGCACGAGGCGGGGGTGGATGTCGAGCTGATCATGCGCGCTCCGCGCATCCGCTGGGTCGGCCGCGCGACGCGGAAGGGATTCCTGGGGCGTCTCCTCTTCGACCGGACGGATGTCGGTCCCGCCGGTGTGAGTCACATCGTCGCACGACCGATGCTGCTGCGGCACCTGCCCGGCTCCATGCGACGCGCGGCGATGCGGCGCTCGCTCGCGCCGGGCGCATCCCTCTGGCTTCGGCCGCGATCAGAGGGGATGGCCATCAGCACCGGGCGGCACGTGACCGCGGCGACACGCGTGAACGGCCATCTCGAGCTCGCGCTGGACGACGCCACCACCCGCCGCGTCGACCATCTCCTGCTCGCGACCGGTTACCGCGTCGATGTGCGCAAGTACGGCTTCCTGTCGCCCTCGCTGCTCGCGGCGCTGCGCATCGTCGAGGGCCATCCGGTCCTCGATGCGGGCCTCGAGTCATCGGTTCCCGGCCTGCACTTCCTCGGCGCGCCCGCGGGGTTCTCCTTCGGGCCGCTCGTCCGGTTCGTCGCCGGGACCCAATTCGGAGCTCGGGCGCTCACCACGTGGGTCGCTCGGCACGAGGTGAAGCAGGCCCCGGTCGCCTCCGCCGATCGCATCGTGGACTACCGAACGGCGGAATGACGATGGCGATCGACGGTCGAACGCACCAAGCCGCACCAGGCGCGCTCGTCCTCGGCAGCGACTACAAAGCGCTCGGCATCGTCCGGAGCCTCGGGCGGCATGGGATCCCGGTGTGGGTCCTCCAGGACGAGCACGCGCTCGCGGGCTATTCCCGTTACTGCGTGCGGACCCTCTCGTGGCCCGCGGTCGGCGAGGCGGAGCGCGTCCGCTACCTCCTCGAGCTCTGCGAGCGCAGCGCGATCGAAGGCTGGACGATCTTCCCGACCGACGACGAAACGGCGGCGCTTCTGGCCCGCAACCGGCGCGCGCTCGGCGAGAGGTACCGGCTCACCGTGCCGCGCTGGGACGTGCTGCGGTGGGCCTACGACAAGCGCCTAACGTACCGGCTCGCCGCCGGGCTCGACATCGACCACCCGCGTACGCATTACCCGCAGACCGCGGAAGACCTTCAAGGCTTGGACGTTCGGTATCCGGCGATCCTCAAGCCGGCGATCCGGACGGAGCTCAATCGCTTCACGATGTCGAAGGCCTGGCGAGTCGAGGATCCCGCCGAGCTCGCGGCGCGCTACGCGGAGGCCTCGGCGCTGGTCGACCCGTCGCTCATCATGGTCCAGGAGCTGATCGTGGGCGGCGGGGCGTGCCAGCTCTCGTACGCCGCGCTCTGCCGCGAAGGCCAACCGGTGGCGTCGGTGGTCGCGCGCCGGACTCGGCAGTGGCCTATGGACTTCGGTCGGGCCAGCACGTACGTGGAGACGATCGAGGCGCCTGACGTCGAAGAGATCGCCGCGCGGCTCCTCGCCGTGTTGGGCTACGAAGGGATCGTCGAGGTCGAATTCAAGCGCGACCCGCGCGACGGTCGCTTGAAGCTGCTCGACGTCAACCCACGCGTGTGGGGCTGGCACACGCTCGCCGGTCGCGCCGGCGTCGACTTCCCCTACCTGCTCTGGCGGATGACGAGCGGCGCCTCGGTGCCAGAGGTCCGCGGGAGGAGCGGCGTGCGCTGGGTGCGCGCGCTCACCGACCTGCCCACGGCGTTCGGCGAGATACGCGCAGGTCGACTCTCCGTCGCTGCGTACCTTTCTTCACTCCGCGGTCCGATCGAGTTCGCGATCCTGGCCACCGACGATCCGGTACCCGCCCTCATCGAGCTTCCCGCGGTGCTCTACCTCGCCTGGCGGCGCGCGAGCGCCAGGCGCGACCTGCCCGAATCCCTCGCAACGGCCGTGCCCTCGGGCCAGGGCGCATCGCGATGAGGCTCCTTGAGCTCGAGGATCCCGGCTGGGTCGAGTTCGTGCGCGGCCGGCCTGAGGCGACGCTCTTCCACCATCCCGCCTGGGCGCGGCTGCTGGTCGACTGCTATGGCTACCGGGCGATGGCCCTCGCCTTGACCGATGGCGCCGGCGCGGTCACCGCGGGCCTGCCGGTCGTCGAAGTGAGCCGGCCACTCGGCCAGCGCCGCTGGGTCTCCCTGCCATTCACCGACTACTGCCCGCCGCTCGCCGCCCAGCGGGAGCCAGAGCTCGTCGAGGAGCTCGCGGCGCTCACGAGAGCGCGCGCGGTCCGTGCGCTCGAGCTCCGCGCGCCGGTCGCCGATCACGCGGGGATCCAGCTCCGCTCCGCTCACGTTCGCCACGAGCTCGCGCTGACGGACGACATCACCGTGACGTGGGCGGGTCTCTTCAAGAATCACCGTCGCAACGTCCGGCTCGCCGAGCGTGGCGGCGTGCGCATCGCGCGCGGCTCCTCAGCGGCCGACATGGAGACGTTCTACCGGTTGCATCTGCGCACCCGCAGACGCCTGGGCGTACCCATTCAGCCGCGCCGCTTCTTCCGTCTGCTGCTCGAGCGCGTCGTCGCGCCGGGCCTGGGATTCGTGCTCACCGCATATTCCGGCGACACCCCTATCGCTGCGGCGATCTTCGGGTCGTGGAACGGAACGCTCATCTACAAGTACAGCGCGCGCGACGAACGCTTCGCCAAGCTCGACGCGAACTATCTCCTCATCTGGACCGCAATACGGATCGCCAGCGAAAACGGCTGCCACACGGTCGACCTGGGTCGGTCTGATCTCGAGCAGGCGCCGCTCCGCGGCTTCAAGAACGGATGGGGAGCGCTTGAGAAGCCGCTGGCCTATTCGTGGATCGCGAATCGGCCGATCAAGCCATCCTCGCGCAAGTTCCAGCAGATGATGGGAAAAGTGATCCGGAACTCCGCGCCATGGATGTGCCGAACGGTGGGGGAGCTCTTCTACCGCTACGCCGGTTGAGCCCGGGCCGGACCGCTAGTCCAGCAATTCCTCGACGTCATACAGGCGCACGCGGACCTGCCCGAGCGCCGACGGTAGCGCGATTTCGCTGACCAGCGCGTACCGGGAGTCGAACCAAGTCCGCGCCATCCACGACCGCGCTTTTACGTCGGGCGAGTCGCCCTCGAGCGGCGAGTCCACGAGGAAGATGCGGTGGCGAGCGACCGTGTACTCGGCGATAGCGCGCTGCTCGAGCCGCTGGTCCCCGCCTGCGGTCCAGGACCAGGGCGCCGGTGACGCCGCGAGCAGCTCGTTTGGAGCGCCGTCGATCCGCACGTAGTAGTCCATCGCGAGCGAGGACGACCAGGACGTGGCGACGAGCCCGTCGCCGGGCAGGTAGCGCTCCTCGACCCAGCGCGCGGCCGTACGGAAATCCTGTTGCGGCGCAGAGGTGAGGATCGGCATCGCCAGTGCCGCGGCAGCAACCAGACTGGTCGCGACGGCACGTCGCGCAAGAGGCCGCCGGATGGCCGCGATGCTGATGCCGGCGAGCAAGCAGAGCGCAGGGACCACAACGATGAGATAGCCCCAAGAGAAGAGGTGCAGGTTCAGCCGCGGTTGGCTCGCGGCGTAGCTCAGCGCGACAGGGACACAGACCCAGGCTCCGAGCGCGATCAAAGGCCCAAGTCGCGGCCAGGCGTGCGCGGCCTTCGCCCGGTGACCTCTCGCGCGGATGGCCAGAACGACAACGGCGAGCACCGCGACCCCGAGAAGAACGCCATAGATGACCTGGTGGCCGGCGACATTCCAGAGCAACCGAACAAGACCCGTGGCGTCCGCCGGCGGCAGCCACGCGTTCGTCGATCCGTGACGGAAGAAGTAGGCACCCATCGGGATCACGGCGACGCCGATCGCCGCCACACTCCGCGCGAACGCGCCGGCCGAGCGACGCAGACGCACTCGCGAGTCGCCGTCGAGGCTGAGCAGGGCCGCGAATGTGATCACCTGCGACGCGAGCACCAGCGTGCTGAAGAGGTGTGCATAGATGGCGAGCGCCATCGCGACGATATATCCGAGGTACACGCGCGGCCCAGGGCGGTCCCGCGTCACGATCAGCAAGAACGCGTACCAGCCTAGGCACAAGAGGAACATCTCGAGACCGTAGGAACGCGCCTCGCGCGCCGCTGTCAACTGAATGAGATTGAGCGCGTACAGGAGCGCTCCCACGATCCCGACGGTCCGTCCGAAGAACCGCCGCCCGATCCAGAAAACGACGATCACGCTGAGGACAGCGAAAAAGATCGAGGGCACGCGTACGACGAGCTCGTCGGGAACGATGCCGAGGAGACTCGTGAGCCCCAGCCAGCCCCGCAGCACTACGTAGTAGAGCGCCATGTTCGGCTCGTACCGCGAGAGGAATTCCCAGAAGACCGGCCACGGCCGGCTCGCCAGCTGGACCGAGAAGAGCTCATCTCCCCAAAGGCTCAGGCCGGGAAGCCTGAAGAGGTCGAGCCCGAGCGCCACCGCGGCGAGGCCCAGAGCCACCGCGCCGTCCACCTGTCCGGCCGCCCGGAGGGCGCGTGGCCACGCCGGGCGGGGCCAGGCGGCCGCCGCCGCCCGTCGGGGCGCGAGGCCCACGGAGAGATCGGGCATGTGAGCAGAGTCGAAGTTGGACTCCGGCGGTTGAAGCGGCTTAGACCGGCCCATTGAGGCCGTTTCGGGCCAAGCGGGCGCTCTGCTGGAGACGGCTCCCGCGGCCTGGCATGCGGCGGGCGGGCCCTCAATCAGGCCCGATACCGGCCCTCAATGCCGCGGGTCGTTCATCAACTACGGACCAAATGCGCCTTCTCTATCTGGCGCCTGATTTCGGCTGGCCGGCGCTTCGCGGGGGGCAGGTTCGCGTCCTCTCGCAGCTGGCAGTGCTCTCGTCGCTTCCTGAGGTCGAACGCATCCGGGTCTTCTGGCTCAGCGAAGATCGGGCGTCCTTCACGGCTCGCGCCGGGCTCGCGCGCGAGATGCCGAAGGTCGATGTGCTCGACCCGATCTTCCATCCGATCCATCTCTTTCAACATCCCCGCTACGTTCCCCGCGTCGCGTGGCTACGGATCGTGCACGGGGTTCCGTACCTCTCCGGGAAGTGGGAGTCGCCGCTGGTGCGGAGCGCAATCGAGCGAGAGCTACGCGGTCAGCCCTTCGACGTAGTGTGGCTCGGCGCCCTCGGCACCGCGCGCTACCTGCCGCTGGTCCGGCGTCTCCAGCCGCGCGCGCGAATCGTCCTCGACCAGCACAACGTGGAGAGCGACATCTGGGCGCAGTTCGCGCGACGGCAGCGTGGTGTCCGCCGCGCGGTCGCCGAGGCCGAGTGGCGTCGCGCGCGTCGCTTCGAGATCGACGTGCTCCGTGAGGTGGATGCCGTCGGCGCGATCTCCGCGGACGACGCGCGCGCCTATCGCGAACTGGCGGGCGTCGAAGCCCGCGTGGTACCGCAGGTCGTCTCGTTCGAACGCCGTAACGAGACGCGCGCCGCGCCGCGGGCCTGCTATGTCGGAACGCTTACCTGGCATCCGAACGTGCGCGGGCTGGACTGGTTCTGCGGGCAGGTGTGGCCGCATGTGCGTGATCTGCTTCCGACCGCGACGCTGGAGATCGCGGGCTCGGGGTTGGAGGATGGCTCGCGCGCCGCGCCGCTGGTCCCCTCGGCGTGGCGCGCGCCCGGGATAACGGTCCTCGGGTTAGTTCCCGAGCTCGGGCCCCTGTACGAGCGGTCCGCTCTGATGGTCGCGCCGGTGCTGGGCGGTTCCGGCGTGCGCATGAAGCTGCTCGAGGCCTTTCGCAATGGGGTGCCCGTGGTGACGACGCCCGATGGGGCGCGGGGTCTCGCGGTCGAACCCGGACGAGAGGTGTTCGTCGAATCCGACCCGCGGGCTTTCGCCGTCCGATTCGCGAAGGTCGCGATGTCCACCGAGCTGCAGGCGAACCTCCGCGGCGCCGGGTACGCCTACCTCGAGCAGAACCACGGTCTGGGCGTGGCCCAGCGCGTGGTCAGGTCGCTTCTTGGCTCAGCCCATCGTTGGGCCGACGCGCCGGTCGAGGCGGCTGTTTAGGGAAGCCCGCCGAGGTGGGTCTTGTAGATCTGCCCCATCTGCGTAGGCGTGCCTGCGTAGTCGTTGATCAATGAGAGCGTCGTGCACGAAGCACCCCAGGTGTTCCAGACCCAGGCGAGGTAGCTCACGCCGCTGGTGTCGAGCCAGCTCAGGTAGGTGTTCCACCACGTCGCGTCGCACGTGTCGGCGCCGGTCTCCGTCACGATCACCGGGACCTGTGCGAGGACCGGTCCGGCGTTCGCGTTGTAGCAGCTGACGGTGTTGCAGATGTTGAAGTTGTAGACGTGCCACACCGCGGCCATGTTGTTGAGCGGGTCGTTCGGCTTGTAGGCCAACCATTGATAGAGCGCATTGGCGTAGGAGACGCCACCGAGCGCGACAACGTTCGTCGCTCCGGTGCCGCGCACGGCATTCACGAGGCTCTGCATGCCGGCCGCCTGGAATGAGACGCCCGAGCACGTGCCGCCGTCGCGCCAGCATGTCCACGCCGCGGTGCTGTTCTGCTGGTTGTCGGGGAACGGCTCGTTGAAGAGCTCGAAGATGACGGCGTTGTTCCCCTTGTAGGCGTTTGCGACCTGTGACCAGAAGGTTGGCGAGTGATCGATATCGGGCATCGGCACCTGGCCCGTCGCAGGGGTGCCTCCGGGCGCGGTCCACTTGAGCTCGAGGATCGCGTAGATGCCGTTGTTATTGAGCAGGGTCACCCAGTTCTTGATGAACTGCTGGTAGGTCGCGCCGGAATACGCGGCCGGGACGCCGTTGATCGCGAGCCAGCAATCCTCATTGAGCGGCACGCGCACCGCGTTCGTCCGCCAGCTCTTGATCGCCGTGACCACCGACTGGTCGTACGTCGGCCCGTCGCCCATGCCCCAGCCCTGGACGCAGGCGTACTCGGTGCCGGAGTGGTTCACGCCGTGAAGCACGACTGTTTGACCGGACGCGTTGACCAGCTTGTTGCCCTGCACGTGCAACGGCGAGAGCGCGCCCGGAGCCGGCGTCGCGGTCGGCGCGGGGGTCGGAGTCGGCACGCTCGTCGGCGCGGGGGTCGGCACAGGCGTCGGCGCGACGGTCGGAACGGGTGTCGGCGCGGCCGACGTGACGGTGAACGTCCCGGCGGGATCGGACAGCGTATACAGCGTCGTCCAGCCCAGCGAGTACACCCCGATGGCGACCTTGTACGTTCCGGTCGCTCCGGTGAGAGGCACGGCCCACGTCGAGGTGTAGGTACGCTGCTGGCCCGCCGCGAAGGACTGGTTGTCGTACCAGACCTGGTACGAGCCTGTCGGAGCGCCGGGCGCGTACACCTCGATGTTGACGATCCCCGTGACCGCGGTTGCGCTCGTGACCTTCGACGTGATCGTGATCGAGCCGCCGAGCGCGACGCTCGTCGGGACGAGCGCGGAGGTCGACGTGAAGCTCGGCGACGGCGCGGCCGTGGGAACCGGCGTCGGGGTCGGCGCCGCGGTCGGGACCGGGGTCGGGACTGGTGTCGGAACGACTGTCGGCACGGGGGTCGGAACGGCGGTCGGGACCGGTGTCGGCGCAGCCGTGGGGGCCGGCGTCGCCACGGGCGTAGGCGCAGCCGTCGGCACGGGCGTGGGCGCCGCCGTCGGCGCCGGTGACGGCGCGGGGGCGGCCGCGGCGACCGTGAACGTGCCGCCGTCGGTCATCCCGTAGAGCGAAGCCCACTGCGGCGCGTAGACGCCGAGCTTCACGGTGTAAGTCCCCACGGCGGCGTTGGCGGGGACCTGCCAGGTCGCAGGATACGAGCGCTGTTGGCCGGCAGCGAAGGTCTGGTTGTCAAACCACACCTGATAAACGGGGCTCGCGGCGGCCGCTGCCCAGAGCTCGATGTCGACGAGCGCACTCGTGGCCGTGGCGCTGGTGACGTTGTCGGTCAGGCCGACCGATCCGCCGGCGAGGACGCTCGTCAGGCTGAGCGATGCCGTCGACGCGAAGCTGGCGGACGGGCTCGCGGTCGGGGCTGGGGTCGCGGTTGGCGCGACGGTGGGCGCCGCCGTCGGCGTCGCACTCGGCGCGGTCGAGCCAAGGGGCGCGGTGGCCGTCGGGGCCGCCGTTCCGGTGGGCGCGGGCGAAGGCGGAGTGACGAGCGGCGCGGCGACGGCGAACTTGGCGGCCGACGCCTTCGCGGCGTACCGCGTCTTCCAGGCATCGGCGTAGGCGCTGACGGTTACGGTGTACGTCCCAGAGGCGGTGCCGAACGGGACATCCCAGCTCACGCTGTAGGACTTGGCCTGCCCGGCGATGAAGTTCTCGTTGTGGAACCACTTCTGGAAGGCCAGCGTGGTGCCGCTCGGAGAGTAGACCTCGACGCCGATCAGGGCGTTTCCGGTCGATCCGGTCGCGACGGTCGCGCTGATGTTCACCGACTTGCCCGGCGCGACGCTACTCGGATCGACGGATGCGTCGAACGCGAAGCCGGTCGGCTGGACGTTCTTGAAGGCCTCGCCAGGCACCGGCGTGGCCGCCGCGCCGGAGGGATCGAGGACCGTGATGAGACTCACGATCCCCTCGTCCTCGAGCCACGTGAGGCCGTCGACGACGGGCCGCAGGCGCAGGGCATAGGTGCCCGGGACATATGGACCCCGGACACGGAAGGTGAAGGTCGCCACGGCGCCCGGCCCCACGCTCGGCTCGCTCTGGATGGCCACGCGATCCGGTGAGGGCCAACCAACCCCGAGCGCGCTGAGCGCTCGATCATCGCCGGTCAGTCCGAGGTTCGCCTGCTGCCCGGGGACGCCGCGGCTCCAGGTCTTCGCCCCGGTGTTTCGGATGTGCAGCATCAAAGGAGCGCTCATCTCCCCGGGTTTGAGGATGACGTGCGCCGATTGATCGAGAAACCGGCTATGGAATCCGAGGTCGCTGGTGATCGAGAGGGCCACCGGCTCGTGGTCGAGCCAAGCTAATCCGTCTACGACCAGTCGGACCGGCACGCGATAGGTACCCGGTGTCATCGGTGCGCGCACGTTGAAGGTGAACGTTCCGATCATCCCGGGAAGCACGAGCCCTTCCGACGTGGTCGCGATCCGAGCGGGCGAGAGCCAGTCGACCGCCATGCCCGAGTCGGCGTAACTACGCGCGTCACCGCTGACGCCTAGCGTCACCTGTTTCTCGGTCCCGCGTTGCCACGCGACGAGGCCGGTATTGCGGAACTGCATCGAATAGGTGGTCGCCGCGCCGGGCGCGAGCGCCGGTGACGGGCCTTGATCGACAAGCGAGGCGTGGAACCCGAACTCGGTGAGGGGCGTGGGCATCGGGGACCACACGACGAACCCAAGCGCCGCGATGACGACGACAAGCGCTCCGGCGAATCCGCGGACCCAGTGGGATCCGCCCTCCCTAACCTCGTACACAACCTGGAGGATTAGTCCTGCGCTGTTCTGTGTAGAGGGGCGAACTGGTACAGGGGGCCGTCCTAGGACCGCTGACGACCTTCGGGCCATGACCGTAACGGCGCCAATTCAGCGACCGGCCGTTTCGGGCGGATCGCATCCGGGCCCGCGGTCCGCGCGCCCCGCAAGAGACGCGACCCGTGCGCAGGTGCGCCCGCCACCGACGATGAACGCACTCGAGGGGCGAGGTACGAGAAGGCAGCCGACGCCCGCCGATGCGGACCAGCGGATGGCGCGACCAAGCTTCGAAGTCCCGCGGTTTTGTCGCGAGTGGGGCCCGGATCGGCGAGAGTTACAGACCGGATTGCGACGACAACGTTCTCGAACTTGTCGCGTTGAGAGCGTAGTGTTCCGATCCACGTTCAAGCGAGGAAGCGGCAAAGCCGAGGATCGTCAGCCGGCGTGGCAGGTGCCCCAGCACCAGCAGGCAGACACCCCCGCGCCGCCGCGGGCTGAAGAAGCGGAGGAAAGAAGAGACATGCAGCAACAGCGGGAGGCCTACATGACTGGTAGCGAGCTCAATGCGTCGCTGGGGCGCGGGTCGGAGTTCGAGGGCAAGCTTGCCTTTGAGGGCAAGGTCCGGATCGACGGCAACTTCACCGGCGAAATTTCGACGAACGACACGTTGCACATCGGCGAAGGCGCCAAGGTCTCGGCGGAGATCAGCTGCGGCACCGTCATCGTCGAGGGAGAGGTCGTCGGCAACATCAAGGCGACGGGCGCCGTCGAGCTCCATCGGCCGGCGAAGGTGCGCGGCGACATCACGACTCCATCTTTCATGGTCGAGAAGGGCGTCATCTTCGAAGGCCGTTCCAAGATGGAGAACCTCGAAGCATCGAACGTCGTGAACCTGCGGGCTGCGTCGGAAGAGGACTAGCGCGCGACTTAAGGAGCTAAGGCGTGCAGGGCGTTCTCGCGCTGGATCGAGTCACCATCCGCGACGCGGACTTCAGTCGCGCCGCGTTCGAGCGATTCGCGCCGAACGGTTGCGTCTTCGAGCGTTGCGATTTCCGCGGCGAGTCGTTCGACGAGCGTTTGCAGACGCTCTTCGCGAGCCGCCGGCAGAGCGTGTTCCGTGAGTGCCGATTCGACGGCGCCGACCTGCGCGGCGTCCGCCCCGGCCAGGCGCGATTCGAACGGTGCAGCTTCGCCGGCGCAAACATCGACGGCTGGATGTCGGCGTGTGCCGAGTTCGTGGAGTGCCGCTTCACCGGCACCTTCCGGAACATCACCTTCCACGGCAAGCCGTGGGGCCACGCCGCCGAGCGTATTGACCCGGTCCGCACCACGAACGCCTTCACGGGCAACGACTTCACCGAGGCGTCCCTGCTCAGTGTCCTGTTCGTGAACGGGATTGACGTGCGCGGCCAGCATTGGCCGGGTGGCGGCAGCTACGTCGTGATCGACCGCATCCATCAGCGACTCACGCGTGCGCGAGCACGCGTTCTCGAGTGGAAGGACCACGAGGCCCGGAACGAAGCCCTCGCCATGCTCCAGCAGGTCGCGTTCGTCTTCATCCACCAGAACGGCATCGCGACCCCGCGGGCCGACGACCGCTGGCCGGCCACCCAGGAGATCCAGCGCAAGGTCTGGGAGACACTCGAAGCCGCGATGTAGAGAGCGCGAGCCGCGGGTCAGGCGGCGTCGAGCTCCGTGGTCACTGTCGATAGCGCGAGCGGTCGCCTCCGGCGCAGCAAACCTCCGACCCAGGCCTTGATGTCCGGCGGCAGCAAGCCCAGCCGGACCACTGCGGCGAGGTAGCCCGCGCCGCCGACCGCGGCCGCCAACATCCAGGGGATCCCCAGCGGGCGGCTGGCGAGCAGAGCCGTCGCCAGGATCCCACCCAGCACCGCGGCGCGTACCGCGACGCGGACCGATCCGGCATCGAATGTCCCCGCGGCAACGACGCGCAGCGCGCAGATCAGGATGAAGATCTCCGTCAGCAACGTCGCGAGCGCGGCGCCGATCGCGCCATTCGCGTAGGCGGCGCTCGTCGCGGGGATCAGGACAAAGTTCACCGCCGGGTTCACAAGACACGCCGCGCCGAGGATCGTGATCCACGTCCGCTCCCGTCCGGTCGCGAGCAGGATGCAGGTGAGCAGGTAATCCACAAAGATCAAGGCCAGCGACAGCGCCTGGATCCGGAGAAGGGGCACCGCGGGCGCATACGACTGAAGTGTGAAGAGCGACCCGACGATGCTCTCGGCGAGGATGAAGAACGTGACCGATAGCGGAACGATGAGCACGATCAGCAGGTCGAGGGTCTTGCGCACCGTCGCGTGGAACTCGTTCCGGTCTTCTGACCACAGCCGCGAGAGCACGGGAAACGTCGCCGTCGTGAGGAGCACCGGAAGGAAGTAGAAGGCCTCGACAAGCCGCGAGGCGGCGCCGTACCAGCCCACGGCCGCCGCACCGGCGAGCTGACCCAGGATCAGCACGTCCACCCGAGCGACGAAGAGCGCGAAGCCGTTCGCGGTCAGGAAGGGAAATCCCGCACGGAGCATCGCTCGCCACGACGGTGCCGCCGGGGCGGGCAACCGGAATCCACTGAGACGGCGCGCGGCGATCGCCTGGAATCCGACGCGCGCCGCCGCGGCAACGACGATCACCGTCGCCACCATCGCGGCGCCATGTCCAAGGAACAGCAGCGGGACGACGAGCGCGAGCGTGATGACGTTACCACCAACGCGCGCGATCGCGGGGATCAGCATCTGCTCATGCGCCTGGAAGAGCGCGCCGAGAAGCTGGGAGAACGCCTCGACGACCATGAGCAATCCGAGGATCAGCACGAGCGACAACACCTCGGCGGTGTAGCCGAGAGCGAGCGCTGCCCCCAGCAATAGCACGTAGAGACCGGCACCCAGCGTCCCCACGATGAAGGCAGCACGCCGGAAGTACGGTCGCGCGAGCGCTCGATCACGAGCGACGGAGCGCGTGACCACCTGGCTCAGGCCGAAGTCGACGACGACCCCGACGATCGCGGTCAGCGTTAGCGCGAGATACAGGCGGCCGAACTCGATCTCTCCGAGCGTCCGCGAGACGACGATCAGGAAGACCATGGCGATCAGGCTCGACACGACCTGGGCGCCGGCGAGCACGGACCAATTGCGGACGATCGTGATCAGCGGTGCCACAGCTCTAGGCCGCCTCGTCCAACCCGATCCCGATGAATCGAAGCCAGGCCAGCGATGCGGCCATGCCGACCGGGAACGGGACCATGTTGTGGTCACCGAACGTCGCGCGGAACTTAGTGGTCGGCAGCCTGTAGCGGGTGGTCTGCAGGTGCCAGATCTCACGGGTCCCGACTGCGTTGTCAGCCGCGCTCGACATCGGGCGCTCGCGCCCGCGAACTCGCGCGAGCCGACGTTTGATCTGAGCACGCGCTTCGACCGGCAGCCAAGCTCTCGCGCGCTTGTAAATGGGTAGGGCCTTGAGCTCATCGACCCGGTCCCGGAGACCGGTGCGGTAACGATCGCTGGGAACCGCGCGGATCGTTTCGGGATCCACGCCCAGGCCCGCCGCGAGCGCGCCGTAGTACTTGGCCCAAGTGATCGTTTCGTTGTCGCCGACGTGATAGAACCCGGAAGGCGCCTCACGATGTGCGACGACGGCGTCGATGCCGCGCAAGAGGTCGTCGACGTACATCAGATTGCAGATGCCACCGCCGCTGCCGGCGAGGAATGCGGCTCCGCGGAGCAGGTCGGTCGCGGGTCCGAGGACCCACGGCGAACCAGGGCCCCACACCAGGCCCGGTCGCAGCACCACGATCGCCAGGCGGCGCTCGGCCATTCGCTCGCGTAAGAAGTTCTCGGCCACTCCCTTCTGCCGCGCGTATGCCATCCAGTGGCCGGGCCAGGGTGGCGCGTCATCGGGAAGATCCGGCTGTTCGACGGCGCCGTAGACCGACGCCGAGCTCAGGTGCACGAGAAGCCGCGCCCCCGCGGCGAGCGCCGCGGTGTAGATGTTCTCCGTCGTTCGCGGGATGTCAGCGGGATCACCGGTGGTGAGGTTCACCACCGCCTCGCAGCCGGCCAGCGCGCGCTCGAGGGTCTCGGCGCGAGAGGCATCGCCGAACCGATGCGAGATCCCGAGGTTCGCCGTACGGCCGACGCTGCGCGCGGCGCGGACCACCGGCACGATGTCCGTCCGACCGGCGTGCGCCGCCCTCTCGAGCAACCGGGAGCCGACGAACCCGCCGGCGCCCAGGACCGCTATGCCGCCGCGCATCGCCGCCGGGTCCAGTGACGCGCGTCGGCCTGCGACCGCTCGGCCGCGTCCAGCCACGGGAGCTCGAACGATGTCGCGCGCTCGTAGCAGGAATCGATCGCGCGGATGACGGCGAGGCCCCGCTCGCCATCGACCGGCACATCCTCTCCGTGTGTCACGGCTCTCAACACCTGCACGAGCTGGTGGTAGACGCAGTCCCGGTGGGTCCGCGGGGTATCGCCGCGGCCGCGCGTCGCGAGGTCGGACGGCCACGTCGCCGTGCTGATCCGCGTTTCCCAGGTGCCGCCGCCACGCCGTACGCGGAGCGCGTCGATCCGACCGGGGTCGAGCATTAGCTCTCCGGCCGAGCCCGTGATGCGGAGCCTCGTCACGAGCGGCTGGTTCCAGGACAGCTGCACGACGCCGCTCGCCTCAGGGCAGACGACCTCGATCCGGCAGTTCGTCTCGACGCCATCGGCGTGCGCGTCATCCGCGTAGCTCGTGGCGGTCGTCGCACCGAAGAGCGCGCTCAAGAAGTCAAGAACGTGCGAACCGATGTCCGTGAGGACGCCGCCCCCGGCCGTCGCTCGACGAAATGCCGCGTCGCTGTTGACGGGCCAGTCGTACACGCGCCCTTCGCGGTACGTGAAGCGCAGTCGATCACCGAGCGTGCCCTGCGCGATGAGTCGCTGCGCTTCGACCAGACACGGATACATCCGTCGCGTCATCCCGACCGCGAGGATGCGCCGCGCCACGCGGGCCGCGGCGACCATCCGCTCGGCATCGGGGGCACCGATCGCCATGGGCTTTTCGCAGAGCACATGGCTGCCGGCGGCCAAGGCGTCGACCGTGTGCTGCGCGTGCATCCCCGGCGGCGACGCCACGATCACCAGGTCGACGGCTACCGATGCGAACGCGTCTGCGGGATCGGCAAAGGTTCTAGCCGCGCGAAAGTGTCGTTGGAGCGCAGCGGTCCGCACGGGATTGGGGTCGACGAGCGCTGCGACGCGAGCGATGCCGCGGGACTCTAGCGCTCCGAGGGCGTACCGATAGAGGCCCTCGGCCGCCGCGCCGCAACCGATGACCGCGATGTCGAGCCGCGGCGCCGCCGAGTGGATCACGGAACGTCTATTGAAATCGCCGGTGGATTGAGGCCGGCTGTGCCCCGGCATGAGGCGCCGCGACCGTCGCGCACCAGCGTGGCCGGTCGCGGGAGCCGCCGTCAATGCGGCGTCAAGGCCGGCTCAATCCCGCGCTATCATCTGTGCCTCGCGACGACGCGGACACCGCTCCAGCGCAGGGCCGTTCAGAGAGCCGGATAAGGTGCGAGCCGGCCGGTCAATGGATAGGAGAGACCGCCGCCGAGCGACGTGGGTCCGCCCCGTACCGCGGATATGAGTGCCGCCACGAGGCGGAATGCGGGTGGAACCGCGGGAGCCAGGGCTCTCGTCCCAGAAATAAGAGGACGAGGGCCTTTTTGTTTGGACGAGAGGAGAACAGCGATGGCCAAGACGGAACGCAAACCCGACCACGGCGACGAAGCGCTCTACGCGCTCCGGCACTCGACCGCGCACGTCATGGCCGGTGCGGTCCTGGAGCTCTTTCCCGACGCGAAGTTCGGGTTCGGTCCGCCCGTCGCGGACGGCTTCTACTACGACTTCGATCTCCCTCGAGCGCTCACCGACGAGGATCTCCCGCGCATCGAGGAGCGCATGCGGGCGATGGCCAAACGCGACGTGCCCTTCGAACATCGGGAGATGCCGGTGCCCGAGGCGCTCGACTTCTTTCGCGAGCGTCACCAGGACTACAAGGTCGAGCAGATCGAGAAGCTGGACAAGGCGGATGAGCAGGTCGAGCTGCGGAACGGCTCCGTCTCGATCTACGAGCACGCTGACTTTGTCGACCTCTGCCGCGGGCCGCACGTCGAGCGCACCTCCAAGATCGGCGCCTTCCGGCTCCTCTCGGTGGCCGGCGCGTACTGGCGCGGGAACGAGCGCAACCCTCAGCTGCAGCGCATCTACGGGACGGTCTGGCCGACCGAGAAGGAGCTGAACGAGTATCTCGAAAAGCTCAAGGAGATCGAGCGTCGCGACCATCGCGCGCTCGGCCGCGACCTCGAGCTCTTCCGCATTGACGAGGAGCTCGGCTCGGGCCTCGTACTTTGGCTCCCGAACCTCTCGATCGTTCGTGAGGAGCTCGAGAACTGGTGGCGCAAGGTCCATCGCGAGCGCGGCTACACGCTGGTCTATACGCCGCACATCGCGCACGAGAAGATCTACCAGCGCTCGGGCCACCTCGAGAAGTACGGCGAGAACATGTACGGCCCGCTGCTCCTGGACGACTCGGCCGGGGCGACTGGGGGGCAGCGCCCCCCCGCCCGCTTCTGGATCAAGCCGATGAACTGCCCCGGACACATCAAGGTCTTCCAGTCGAAGATCCACAGCTACCGCGAGCTGCCGTTGCGCATCGGCGAGCTCGGCACGGTATACCGCTACGAACGCGGCGGAACGCTGCACGGAATGCTGCGGGTGCGCGGGTTCACGCAGGACGACTCGCACATCTTCTGCTCGTGGGACCAGGCGCAGGCGGAGATCGGGAAGGTGTTCGACCTCGCGATGGAATTCCTCCAGACGTTCGGGTACCGCGATCCGCGGGTCTACCTGTCGACGCGCCCGGAACGACGGCTCGGCACGGACGAGCAATGGGACAAGGCGGAGAAGGCGCTGGCGGACGCGCTGGGCGTTCGCGAAGTCCCGTACGACGTCGACGAGGGCGGCGGGGTCTTCTACGCGCCGAAGATCGATATCAAGGTCATGGATGCGATCGGCCGCGAGTGGCAGGGGCCGACCATCCAGATCGATCTCAACCTGCCCGAGCGTTTCGACGTCACATTCGTCAACGAGAAGGGCGAGCGCGAACGCGCGGTGATGATCCACCGCGTGCTCTTCGGCAGCCTCGAGCGCTTCGTCGGCGGACTCATCGAGCACTTCGCCGGCAACTTCCCGCTCTGGCTCAACTGGGAGCAGGCCGCGATCATCCCGGTACGCGAGTCCGCGCGGCCGTACGCGGAGGAGCTGGCGACCGCACTTCGAGGCGCAGGCCTCCGCGTCCATCTCGACGAACAGGCGGGTGATCTGCGGACGCGGATCAAAGAGGCGCAGCAGCGGAAGGCGTCGTACATGCTGGTCGTCGGGGATAAGGAGGCGGCGGCACGAACGGTGTCCGTCCGCCGCCGGGGTGCGGCCCAGGGTGAAGAAGAACGCGGCGTGAAGCTCGACGAGGTGATCGCTCGATTGGCGAACGAACGCGACACCAAAGCGCTCCCACCAGACTTCGGTCCCCACGGCCCCTCTGTCGCCGACTCGCTCGGCGGATGACCACCGTCGCGGCGGTTCCGCTCCTACGCGGCGAGCGTGTCGTGCTTCGCCCGATGACCTCTGCGGACACGCCGCTCCTGATGAAGTGGGGGAGCAACCCCGATTTCCGTCACTACCAATGGGCCCGCACGCGAGGCGTGTTCGACGAAGCGGACGCTCGCAAATGGATCGAGCGGATGTCGCGGCCCGGCGACTCCGCGTGCTGGGTCCTCGAACACGAGGGCCGCCCGATCGGCTTCGCGAACTATCGCGATCACCATCCGAAGGGCCGGAGCGCGGAGATCGGGATCGGGATCGGCGAGCCGGATCTGTGGGGCAGGCACTTGGGCCGTGACGCGCTGACGACTCTGATCCGCTATTTGTTCGACGACCTCGACCTGCATCGGGTGGGGCTTTCCGTGGTGAGCTTCAACGACCGCGCGATCGCGATGTACAAGGCCGTCGGGTTCGAGGTCGAAGGGATCGAGCGCGACGGCGTCGGCACCGAGGACGGCTTCGTCGATGACGTCAAGATGGCCATCGTGAAGGGCCGGCCGCGTCCGGACTTCGACCCCCGGCCGGTGACTCTCGCGGGCGAGCACGTCCGGCTCGCCCCCCTCCGCATGGAGCACGCCCCCGCGCTCTTCGAGGCGGGGGATGAAGACGAAATCTGGCTCTGGATGCAGCCCCGGCCGCGGGGCGTCGAGGGCTGTAGGAGATACATCCGCTGGGCGCTCGACCAGCAGATCCTCGGCACCCAGCTGCCATTCGCCGTGATCCGCAACTCGGATGACACGCTTGTCGGGACCACGCGCTACGCGCATATCGATCCGCCCAACCACACGCTCGAGATCGGTTACACGCTCTACGGGAAAGGCGCGCGCCGAACGCCGGTGAACACCGAATGCAAGCTGCTGTTGCTCCGTCACGCTTTTGAAACGCTGGATGCCAATCGCGTGTGGCTCCAGACCGACAAACGCAACGAACGGTCACAAACGGCGATCGCGCGCCTCGGCGCCACGAAAGAAGGCGAGCTCCGGAACGAGCGCATCCTTCCGGATGGGACGCTACGCACCAGCGTGATCTTCGGCATCACCAAAGATGAGTGGCCAAGCGTTCGCCAACGCCTGCTTGAGTACCTTGCCCGGTGATATGCTCGTCGCACTTGAAGTTCTCTCACGGGGAGCGGCCGCGCTGCTAGCGGCATTCACACGCCAATAACCGAGGTCTCCCTATAGCCGCGCCCGAACTGCGGATCAACGAGGCGATCCGTGTTCCGACCGTTCGCCTTCTCGGCCCCAACGGCGAGCAGCTGGGCATCATCCCCACCGCGCGCGCGCTCGCGAAGGCGCAGGAAGACGGGTACGACCTCATCGAGATCGCGCCGAACGTGCAGCCGCCGGTCGCGCGTATGGGCGACTTCGGGAAGTACCGCTACGACCTGCAGCAGAAGGCGAAGGACGCGAAGAAGAAGCAGAAGGCCGTCATCTGGAAGGAGATCCGGGTCTCGCCGAAGATCGACGAGCACGATATCGGGACAAAGATCCGCTCGGCCGCGAAGTTCCTCGATGAAGGTGACAAGCTGAAGGTCACGGTGCGCTTTCGCGGGCGCGAGCTGGCCCATCCCGAACGCGGCCGGACCTTGCTCCTATCTATCGGCGACCGCCTGAAGGAGCACGGGACCGTCGAGCGCCCACCGCTACTGGAGGGTCGCTCGATGAGCATGGTCATGAACGCGTTGCGTCGGGATGCCGTCGCGCCCTCAACGCCGCCGCGGCCCGCAGCCGGGCCGCCGCCTCCGGCCACGCCTTCCGGCGCGACCAAACCTCCGGCGGTGACTCCAGCCCGGCCCGCTCCAGCGGCAGCCTCGGCGCCGCGGCCCGGTCCGACGCCCCCACCCGCGAGCGCTCGACCGCCCGCGTCCCGGCCGCCGGCGCCGCCCCGCGCGCAGCGGCCCGCTTAGCACATAGAATCGACGTTTCACACCACGCAAGGACCGGAGGTCGTTCAGCGTGCCCAAGATCAAGAGCCATAGCGGTGCCAAGAAGCGCTTCGAATTCACCGGTCGCGGCAAGCTCCGGCGGTCGAAGGCGTACAAGGGCCACCTCAACCAGCACAAGAGCCCGTCCCGGAAGCGCCGTCACGCGGGCAAGGCGCTCGTCGCCAAGGGCGATCTCCAGCTCGTCCGCAAGCTGCTGCCTAACCTCAAGGTAAGGAGCTGACCCGATGTCACGAGTGAAGCGCGGCGTTGCCGCACACAAGAAGCACAAGAAGCTGCTCTCGCAGGCCGAAGGCCGCCGCGCCTCGAAGCACAAGCTCGTCCGTCCGGCGCGCGAAGCCGCGATGCACGCGTTGCGCTATGCGTACCGGGATCGCCGTGCCCGAAAGGGCCAGTTCCGCGCGCTCTGGATCGCGCGGATCAACGCCGCCGCACGCGAGGCGGGCGTTTCCTACAGCCGGCTCATGAACGCCCTCCGGCTCTCGGGGATCGATCTGGACCGCAAGGTCCTCGCCGACATGGCCATCCGGGATCCCAAGGTTTTTCGGCACTATGTCGATCTCATCAAAGAGAAGTCGAAAAAGTCATCGAGCTAGCGCGATAAGGCGAAGACGGAGAGCAGTACCGCGTAACGCGGCGCACCAGAGAGACCGGAGCGGGTGAAAGCGGTCGCGCCGACGATGCGGGAATTCGCTCCTCAGCCGACCGGCAGAAAAGCCGGCCCGCCTGAGGCCCGATAGAGCCTCGACCGAGCGTCCTCCCTAGGTTTCGCGCGGAGCGCGACCTCAGGAGGGAACACGGGTGGTACCGCGGAGGCCCGCCTTCGTCCCGAGACGAACGGCGGGCGTTGTGTTCTCTGGAGAGGTGACGATGCCGGGCGAAGAACTGAGAGAGCTCGCGAACCGGGCGGTCGCTGAGATCGCTGGCGCCGCGGACGACGCCGCGCTCGAAGCTGCGCGCGTGAAGTACCTGGGTCGCAAGGAAGGCGCCTTGAGCGAGGCGACGAAGCGCATCGCCAAGCTTCCTCCGGGCGAGAAGCCGGCCTACGGCGCGGCGGTCAACGAAGGCAAGCTCCGCATCGAGCGCGCCCTCGAGGAGCGGACCCGCGCGCTGCGCGAGGCCAGGGTCGCCCGAGACCTCGGCGGCGAGCGCGAGGACATGAGCCTCCCGCCGCGGCGGGTCCGCGTCGGCCGGCTGCACCCCATCTCGCAGACCGTACGCGAGGTGTCTCGCGTATTCGCGACGATGGGTTTCGAGACCGTCGAAGGGCCTGAGATCGAGTGGGACTACTACAACTTCGAGGCGCTCAACATCCCGCCGGGACACCCCGCGCGCGAGAAGTGGCAGACGCTCTGGATCTCGAATCCGCTCGGGGATGACCCGTCGCGTCCGCTCCTCGGTCGGACGCACACCTCACCGATGCAGATCCGTGTGATGGAGCAGCGCAGGCCCCCGGTCCGGGTCGTCATACCCGGACGCTGCTATCGCTACGAAGCGACCGACGCGATCCGCGAGTCGATCTTCTTCCAGTACGAGGGTCTGGCCATCGATGAGAAGCTCACGATGGCCGACCTGAAGGGTGTGCTTTTTTCGTTCGCACGGCAGATCTTCGGGAGCGACCGCAAGATCCGTTTCCGCATTGACTACTTCCCGTTCACCGAGCCATCGGCGGAGATCGCGTTCGATTGCTTCAGCTGCGAAGGTCGCGATCCGGAGTGCCGGGTGTGCGGTGGCGACGGCTGGATCGAGGCCGCCGGCTGCGGCATGGTCCACCCCGACGTCCTGCGGCGGGTCGGCTACGACCCGAAGCGCTACCAGGGCTTCGCGTTCGGTGGCGGGATCGAACGACTCGCGATGCTGCGCACCGGCGCGCCGGACATCCGGCTCTTCTATCAGAACGACCTGCGGTACTTGGAGCAGTTCTGATGTTGATAAAGATGCCTGTCTCGTGGCTGCGCGAGTACGTCGACATCAGCGTGCCCATCGACGAGCTCGCCCTGCGGCTGCACATGTCCAGCACCGAAGTGAAGGGCGTCGAACGGCCGTGGTGGGACGACAAAGTCCGGGTCGGGCGGATCTCCAAGCTCGCAAAGCATCCGAATGCGGACAAGCTGCAGCTCGCGACCGTCGAATACGGAGAGGACCGTCCCAAGACCGTCGTCACCGGTGCGACGAATCTCACCGTCGGCGACATCGTGCCGTTCGCCGACGAAGGCGCGCAGATCATCGATGGGCACACCGGCGAGCGGACGACGCTTCGGGGGAAGCCGATGCGGGGCATTCAGAGCGAGGGCATGGTGCTCTCGGCGAAGGAGCTCGGCCAAGGCGAGGATCACGACGGCATTCAGGTTCTCGATCGAAAGCTTCCGGTGGGAGCACGGCTGCGGGACGTTCTCGGCGAGACGATCCTGGCGCTCGAGCTTCAGCCGAACCGCCCGGATTGTCTCGGCGTGGTCGGGATCGCGCGCGAGGTCGCGGCGATCCTCGCCACTGGGCTGCGCGAGCCGCCGGTCGACCGCTTGCCGGAGAGGACGAGCAGGGACCTCGATGTGCGTATCGAGGACCCGGTCGCCTGTCCGCGTTTCGCGGCGGCGCTCCTCACCGGGATACGCATCGGGGCGTCGCCCACCTGGATCCAGCAGCGCCTGATCGCGGCGGGTATGCGCCCCATCGACAACGTCGTCGACATCACGAACTACGTGATGCTCGAGCTCGGCCAGCCGCTCCATGCGTACGACCATCGCAAGCTGCGTGGCGGCTTGCTCGTCGCGCGAAGGGCGCGTCGCGGCGAGACGCTCCGCACACTCGATGGCGTCGAGCGGGTGCTCCACGACGACACTCTCGTGATCGCGGATGCGGACCGCGCGCTCGGCGTTGCCGGCATCCTCGGGGGCGAGGATTCGGAGATCCGCGAGGACACCACGACGGTCGCCCTCGAGTGCGCCTCGTTCGAACCGCGCGGCATCGGACGGACGGCAGCGAACCTCGGGCTCCACGGCTCGGCTGGGAGCGCCGCGGCGCGCCGCTTTTCGTGGGAGCTCTCGCCCGATCTCGTTCCGGTCGCGCTCGCGCGCGCCGTCCGTCTGCTCCGCGAGCATGCCGGGGCCGAGGTGAGCGGAGTGATGGACCGCTACCCCAAACGCCGCGGGGTGGTCAACGTCCGCATGCGCTTCTCCGACATCCCACGCGTGCTTGGGATCGAGATCGGACCTGAGGAGACGCTCGATATCCTCCGCCGGCTCCAATTCGTCGCCGCGGCAGACGGCGACACGCTCGTCGCGACACCCCCTGCGGTGCGAACGGACATCGCCATCGCCGAAGACATCGTCGAAGAGGTCGGGCGCATTGCCGGATACGACCGCCTCCCGGTGCGCGTCCCCGATGGTCCCCTCCCGCTGCACGAGCGGCACCCGCTTCAGGAGTTCCGCGAGCGGGCGCGCGATGGACTGGCCGGGTTCGGGCTGCAGGAGGTGCTCTCTTATTCACTCATCGATCCGGCGTGGCTCGGGATGCTGACGGCGGATGGATCCTGTATCGCACCCGAGCCGCTGCGCGTCATCAACCCGACGACCGTCGCGCAGTCGGCCGCACGCCCGACCCTTCGGGCGAGCCTGTTGGACACGGCGCGACGAAATCTAAGAAATCGCGCCGGGGTCGCCATCTTCGAGATCGCTCCTCTCTATCTTCCCCAGCGCGGCGACCTTCCCGACGAGCGGTGGACGATCGGGATCCTCCTCGCGGGGAACGCCGAGCCGGTGCGCGACGGCGAGACCTGGCTCACTCCGGAGCGGCCCTGGGACGTGCGCGATCTACAGGGGTACGTCCTCGCGCTCGCGGATCTCCTTGACGTCCAGACGGCCGGTGATCAGGTGGACGCACCCGGACTGCACCCGGGACGATCGCTCGCGTTCGCCCACGACGGCCGGCGGCACCTTGTCGCCGGCCAGCTCGACCCCCGAGTCGCGGCGAAGTGGGAGCTCCCGGCGGAGACCTTCATTGCGGAGATCGACCTCTCCTCGTGGCTGGACGCGGCCCGGCCGCCCCGGGTCATCGCACCGCCGCGCTTCCCGGCCGCGCTTCGGGACCTCGCGATCGTGGTCGACGAGGCCACGCCCTATCGCGACGTCGAACGCGAAATTCGCGCAGCCGGCGGAACAGACCTTGGGTCCATCGCGCTCGTCGACCTTTATCGCGGCCCGCAGATCGGGGCAGGGAAGAAGTCGTTCGCGGTGAGGCTGGTGCTTCGCCGAGCGACGGCCACGCTTGGCGAAGAGGACGTGGACCGCTTGGTCAAGCGCGTCGCCGGACGGCTGCAACAGGCCCTGGGAGCCACGATCCGGAGTTAGCGCGTGCGCTCCGCCGAAGAGAGTGAGGGGTCGGAGGGGCCAGCCCCTGCGATTGAATGGTCAGACCACGACTGAACCCGAGGGCAGGTCGGGGGGTACCCAGATAGACTCGGCCACCATGCGCTAGGGAGGTATGTGAACTAAGTGGAGAGTAGTTACGTGCGTAGAGGGTTCGCCCTCGCTGTCACCGCGACCATGGCACTAGCAGCGTGTACTCAGCAGCCAGCAGCGAGCCCGGCCCCATCGGCGAGCGCAACGCCAGTCGCGCAGCGCGGCGCCGGCGGCGAGCTCAAGATCCTGTACTGGCAGGCACCGACGATCCTCAACGCGCATCAGGCGACCGGCACGAAGGACAACGACGCGTCACGGCTCGTCCTCGAGCCGCTCGCATCCTGGGACAAGAACGGCCAGGCGCTGGCGAACGGCCTCGCGGCCGAGATCCCGACTGTCGCGAACGGCGGCGTCGCCAAGGACTTCACGAGCGTGACCTGGAAGCTCCGTACCGGCGTGAAGTGGTCCGACGGGACGCCGTTCACCGCCGATGACGTCGTCGGGACCTACACCTACATGTGCGACGAAAAGACCGCGGCTTCTACCGTTGATGTCTGCGAAGGCGTGAAGAGCGTCACCGCGAAGGACCCGAATACCGCGGTCGTCACGTACTCGCCGGCGCAGCCCTTCTACTTCCAGTGGGGCGTCGGCTTCAACACGCCGATTATCCAGAAGGCCCAGTACGCGAACTGCCTGGGCGTGAAGGCGAAGGACTGCCCGGCGGACCTCAAGCCCATCGGTACCGGTCCATATAAGGTGAATACGTTCAAGCCCGGCGACGTCGTGCAGTACGACCTGAACGAGAACTTCCGCGATCCGAACAAGCCGTTCTTCAAGACCGTGACTCTCAAGGGAGGCGGCGACGCGGCCTCGGCCGCGCGCGCGGTCTTCCAGACCGGCGACGTTGACTACGCCTGGAACCTCCAGGTCGAGGCGAGCGTGCTCAAGCCGATGGCCGCGAGCAGCACCACCGGCCGGCTCCTCACCTCATACGCCTCAAGCGTCGAGCGGCTTCTGGTCAACTTCTCGAACCCTGACGCCTCGCTCGGCGACAAGCGCGGCGAGCCGGACACGAAGCACCCGTTCTTCACGGACATCCACGTCCGCCGGGCGCTCGCGATGGCCACGGACCGCGCATCGGTCGCGAGCCAGCTCTACGGCGATGGCCTTACGGGCAAGGCGACCTGCAACATCCTCACGGCCCCTACGGCGATGGAGTCCAAGAACAGCGACAGCTTCGATATCTGCAAGTTCGACCTGAACGCCGCCAACAAGGAGCTCGATGACGCCGGCTGGGCGAAAGGCTCCGACAACGTCCGCGCCAAGGGCGGCCAGAAGCTCAAGATCCTTTACCAGACGACCGTGAACAGCGTCCGCCAGAGCACGCAGGCCATCATGAAGTCCAACTGGGAGAAGGTCGGCTTCCAAGTCGAGCTGAAGTCGGTGCCCGCGAGCACCTTCTTCACCAACACCTCGCCCGACGGTGCCAACCACTTCTGGGCCGATGTCGAGATGTTCACCAACAGCGGTGACCCCAATCCCACCGGCTACTTCAGGGGCTGGACCTGCAAGACGGCTACGGGCAAGGCGAACAACTGGAACGGCAGCAACTACAACCGCTACTGCAACCCCGACTTCGACAAGGTCGTCGACCAGATGGCTGTCGAGGCCGATCAGGCCAAGCTGGCCCAGCTCGCGATCCAGGCGAACGACATCCTCATCAAGGATGTCGTGATCATCCCGCTCATCAACCGCGTGGCACCGACACCCGACGGTGTCTCCAAGGCGCTCAAGGGCATCGACGTTTCAGGGTGGGACTCGGTGATGTACAACATCGCCGACTGGTCCAAGTAAGAGCAGGCAAGCGTGCTACGGTGGTGCGGTGGAGAACCTCCACCGCACCACCCGCACCGTAAGGGCGAGGTGAGGGTCTAGCGATGGGTCGCTACATCGCGCGCCGTCTCCTCATCGCGGTCCCGACGTTGATCGTCATCAGCTTTGTGATCTACGCGATCCTGGCGCTCGCTCCGATCGACCCCCTCTCCCAGTTCGGCGCCGATCCGAGGGTCCCGGCAGAAGTCCGCGAGCGGATCCGGGAGAGCCTGGGCCTGAATCAGCCCTGGCCGATCCGATACGTCAAGTGGATGACCTCGATGTTCCGCGGAGACTTCGGCGTCTCGTTCATGAGCCACTCCTCGGTCGGCGACCTCATCGCGCAGCGCCTCCCGAATACCCTCGCCGTCGTGGGCGTGGCGTACGTCTTCGGCGTCCTCATGGGTATCCCTGTCGGAATGATCTCGGCGATCAAGCGTTACTCGATCTTCGACCACGCGGCGACGACGGTCGCCTTCATGGGCTTCTCGGTGCCGACGTTCTTCACCGGCCTTCTTCTCATCATCATCTTCGGCATCAAGCTGCGGTGGTTCCCGTTCATCTACAGCTCAACGACTCAGGTCCACGACCTCGACAGCTTCGTGTTCCAAATCAGGCAATCGATCATGCCGATCACGGTCCTCGGCCTGTTCAACGTCGCGACCATCGCGCGGTACGTGCGCTCGGAGATGCTCGAGCACCTTCCGCTCGACTACGTGCGGACGGCGCGGGGCAAGGGACTTATGGAGCGGCTCGTCGTACTTCGCCACGTTCTCCGGAACAGCCTCATCCCGGTGGTCACCCTCGTGGCGCTCGGGGTCCCGACGGTGTTTGGCGGCGCGATCGTGACCGAGCAGATCTTCCGCGTACCGGGCATTGGCGAGCTCCTGGTGACCTCGATCTCGAATGGGGACATCCCGGTGGTCGCGACGGTGGTGTTCATCTTCGCGGTGCTCGTCGTGACCTTCAATCTGCTGGCGGATCTCCTGTACGCGGTGCTCGACCCGCGTATCCGGTACACGTAATGGCGACAACCCAGGCTCGGCTCACGACGGCCACGGTCAAGGCCGACATGCTGCGGCCTCCGCGATCTCTGTGGACCGATGCCTGGTACCAATTCAGGCGTCACAGGCTGGCCATGGCCGGGTTGGCGGTGCTCTCCTTCCTGATCGTCGCGACCGTGGTCGGGCCGTACTTCTGGCCCATCCGCATCGACACACTTGATTACACGATCGCGCTCCAGGGGCCATCTGCCGATCACCCGTTCGGAACCGACAATCTCGGGCGCGACATCTTCGCGCGCGCCCTGTGGGGCGGTCGCGTGTCGATCGCGGTCGGCCTCTCCGCGGTGTTCATCGCGATCACGCTCGGGACGCTCGTCGGGGCCCTGGCGGGCTACTTCAACAAGCTCGACAACCCCCTCATGCGGCTCACCGATCTCTTCCTGTCGCTGCCGATCCTTCCGCTCTTGCTCATCGTCATCTATCTCTTCCGCGACGTGCTGCGCGCGGCCTTCGGCCCCGAGGTCGGGATCTTCATCATGATCGTGACGGTCATCGGCTTGCTGGAGTGGATGCCCGTCGCACGCCTTGTACGCGCGCAGTTCCTCTCGCTCAAGCAGAAGGAGTTCGTCGAGGCCGCACGCGCGATCGGCGACCCGGACCTCGCGATCATCTGGCGGCACATCCTCCCCAACACGTTGTCGCCCGTCCTCGTCGCCGCGACGATCGGCGTCGGCGGCGCGATCCTCACCGAGTCCACGCTCTCCTTCCTCGGTCTCGGGTTTCCGCCGGACGTGCCGACCTGGGGACGTCTGCTGTACGACGCTCAGAACTTCATCGACATCGCAACGCATTGGGTCGTCTTCCCCGGGTTCCTGATCTTCGTCACCGTCCTGTCGATCAACTACATCGGCGACGGTCTACGCGACGCCCTCGACCCCCGCAAGACATAGCCACAAGGCTCGGCGCGAGGCTTCCCCGGTCGTTTTACGCGCGGCCCACGGCGCGCGTGGCGCGCGATCTGCTCGGGAAGGTGCTCGTCTACGATGGCCCCGCGGGACGGCGCGCCGTGCGGCTCGTCGAGGTCGAGGCCTATCTCGGAGCGAGCGACCCCGCATCGCATGCGTACCGGGGTCCGACCGCGCGCACCGCGCCGATGTTCGGCCCGCCCGGAAGGAGCTACGTGTACTTCGTGTATGGCATGTATCACTGCCTGAACGTGGTCGCATCACGCGGCGGTGTCGCGGGCGCCGTGCTCCTGCGCGGCGCCGAGCCGATCGCCGGCGTCGGCGACGATCCACGCGCGCTCGCCGGGCCCGGAAAGCTCGCGCGTGCGCTCGGCCTGACCACCGCGCAGACCGACATGGACCTGGTCCGGTCCGAGCTCTCCATCCGCGACGCGTCGCCGGTGCAGTCCTCGCGTGTGGTCCGCGCGGCGCGGATCGGATTGAACCAGCACGCCACCACGCACAAACCGTGGCGCTTCTACATCCGCGGCTCGTCCGGGATATCCCGGCCTTGAACGAGGGCGCTTTCGCCCGTCTCGAGCTGCCCGCGATCCGCGCGCTCCTCGCCGAGCGCACCGCCTTCGCGCCGGGCCGCGAGCTGGCCCACGCACTTTTCCCGACCTCCGACGTTCGCGAGGCCGAGCGCCTCCAGGACGAGACAGCGGCCGCGCGCGACCTGATGCGGGCGAGCCCGTCGAGCGGCCTACGCGGCGCGCGGGACATCCGCGACGCGCTGCGGCGCGCACGCCTTGGGGGAACGCTCGACCCCGAGCAGCTCGTCGCGGTGTCCGACACGGTGCGCGCGGCGGAGCACCTCTTCGCTGACGTCCGGCCGTATCCGCCGCTCGCCGGACGAGCGCGTTTCGCGCGGCCTCCATCGGACGTCGCCGGCGCGATCGAGAACGCGATCGGATCCACAGGTGAAGTGCTGGACCGCGCGAGCATCCGCCTCGGCTCGCTCCGCGCCGACCTGCGGGCCGCGCAGGCGCGCCTCCAGCAGCGGCTCGACGGGCTCGTCCGCTCTCCCGACCTGGCGCGTCTGCTTCAGGACCCCATCGTCACGCAGCGCGGGGGCCGCTACGTCGTCCCGGTCAAGGCCGAGCACCGTGGCGCGGTGAAGGGGATCGTCCACGACCAGTCCGCGAGCGGGCAGACCGTCTTCATCGAGCCGCTCGAGATCATGGAGGCGAACAACGTCCTTCGCGAAGCCGAGCTCGCCGAACGCGCCGAGGTCCAGCGCATCCTCGACGAGCTCTCCCGTCGTGTCGAGCGCTCCGCAGATGACCTCGACGCCGTGCTGCAGGCGCTCGCTGGGCTCGATCTGGCGATCGCGAAAGCGCTCTATGCCGATGCGCTCGAGGCAAGCCGGCCCGCGCTGAACGCCGAAGGGATCCTCGATCTCGTAGACGCACGCCACCCCTTGCTGGTCGAGCAGGGGAACGTCGTGGGGATAGACGCGGAGCTCGGCGGGGAGTTCCGCGTGCTCGTCATCACCGGGCCGAACACCGGCGGCAAGACCGTCACGCTGAAGACCATCGGGCTTCTCACGCTGATGGCCGCCTGCGGCCTCGCCATTCCCGCGGCGCCGAACAGCCGCGTGCCGGTGCTGCGACGCATCTTCGCGGACATCGGCGACGAGCAGTCCATCGCGCAGTCGCTCTCGACGTTCTCCTCGCACCTGCGCAACGTCGTCGCGACGCTCGCGGGGGCGGAGCGCGGCGATCTTGCCTTGCTCGATGAGATCGGCGCCGGCACCGACCCGGATGAGGGCGCGGCGCTGGCCATGGCGGTGCTCGAGACGCTGCTCGAGCGGGGGGTGCTCGTCGCGGCGACGACGCACTACCCTGAGCTCAAGGCGTTCGCGCTCAGCACGCCGGGCGTGCGCAACGCGAGCATGGAATTCGACTCGGAGACGCTCCGGCCGACGTTCCGCCTGCATGTCGGCCTGCCGGGCGCGTCGAATGCCTTCGCGATCGCGGAGCGTCTCGGCCTCGACCGCGCGGTCCTCGGGCGCGCGGACACGCACCTGGGGGAGCTGCACCGCTCGCTCGAGCGGACGCTCCGCGAGGCCGAGCGCCAGCGGACTGAGCTGGCCGCCGCGCTCGAGGAAGCACGAGTCGCCGCGGCCGACGCCTCGGACGCGACCACCGAGGCGGAGCGCGAGGCCGAACGTGTTCGCGATGAGGCGCGGCGCGCGCTGCGGCGTGCCCACGCCGAGGCCGACGAGCTCCTTTTGCAGGCGCGCCGCGCGCTGCGCCAGGCCGAGGACGCCCGCGACCGTGCGGCCAAACGGAACCTCGTCGACGACGCGCGCGCGGCGCTCGCCGAGGCGGAGTCCGCGCGGGCCGCATCGACCGGATCGGCGCCCGCTCCCCGCACGTCCATTCCCATCGCCATCGGCTCGCCCGTGCTCGTGGAGGGGGTCGCCGAGCCGGGAACGCTGCTCGCTATCGACGACCGCGGGCTTGCGGACGTCGCCGCCGGCGCCCTGCGGCTGCGCGTTCCCGCTTCGCAGCTTCGACCCGCGCCGGGAGGTAGGGAGCAGAGCTCCCCGATCCGTTCGGAGAGACCTGTCGTGCACGGTTCAGCGCCGAGCGTGCCGCTGCAGCTCGATCTTCGCGGCGCGCGAGCCGAGGAGGCGCTCGCGGTGCTCGATCGCTACCTGAATGACGCCGCGGTCGCGGGCGTTGAGCGCCTGCGGATCGTCCACGGAAAGGGCACGGGCGCGCTACGCACGGCCATCCGCGCCGCACTGGCGCAGCATCCTCTGGTTCGCGCGCATGAGCCCGCGGGTCAGTCCGAGGGCGGGGATGGGGCCACGATCGTCCGGCTGTAGAGGGCGCTACCAGTGAGCAATGGCCTTCCCGCCTAAGAGACGCGGCGCATCTCGACGCCAATCTGTGAGAGCCTGTGAAACAGGGCTGCGCGATCGGGATCGATGAGACCGAGATCGGCGAGAGCCGTGACCAGGCTCGGGTGCGCATCGCTCGCGCGGGGATCTTGCCAGCGCATCGCACCACCGGCTTCCGCACGCGGCTCCCCGGCGAGGTCACCGGCGCGGAACATGTGGACGAGGAAGTGGAAGCCATCCGGTGGCAGGCTCCTCACCTCATAGCGAGCCACAAGTCGCAGATCAGTGGTGCGATAGCCGGTCTCTTCGAGGAGCTCGCGGCGGGCCGCATCCTCGACCCGCTCGCCCCGCTCGACGTTCCCTCCGGGCAGGATCCAGGCACCGGCGAATGGTCCGCGATGCTGTTTGACGACGAGGATCCGGCCGCTCGGATCGACGCAGGCGACGATCGCGCTGACGGCCGGATCCTCGGCCACCCGGGCTACGGCCTCTTGGTGCTGGTCGGTCGCGGCGTAGGGGTCGAGCCGAAGAAAGGCGTCGGCGTCGGGGTGGGGAACCCGAAGAACGGCGTCGGCGAGGGCGACGGCGTCGGGGACGGCGTCGGGCAGGGATCTGGGCTCACGAGGTTCCAGGTGTACCGGCCGTACGTATGCCGGCCGGCGATCGCATCGCGGATCCACTGGTCCGTGTATCGCTGGAAGGCCGCCGGCGCGTGGGTGTCCTGGATCCTCATCGCGACCTTCCGTGACCCGTCGGGTAGCTGGCACCCCGCGACGAACCAGTCGTCGGTCCTCGCGGGCTCCGTGCCCTTGATGAACCACTCCGTGGTCGAGAACGGCGTGAGGCTCGACGGAAGAAGGCCCGAGCCATATCCGCCGAACGCGCCGGGCGCGGAGACGACCGTGCCGCTCACGACGTTGGACGGACGCTGCCAGTCCGACGGCGGCGTGTCCGTGAGCGCTTCCTTCATGTAGTCGCGCCAGAGCTGGCCGGGGCCCATCGCGCTGTTGAAGTCGCGCGAGCTCATAGGGTCGCCGTTCGAGTTGCCCATCCACACCCCGGTCACCAGCGAGGGCACGTAGCCGACCGAATACACGTCCTTCAGGTTGTCGGTCGTGCCGGTCTTGAGCGCCGCCACGCGACCGATATTCGTCCATTGGCCGAAGATGAAGTTACGCGACGGCTGCGTCGTGTCTTTGAGGATGTCGGTCATGATCCAGGCGATCCCCTGGTCGAGCACGCGCTTGGACTCGTAGTCCTTGTGCTCCCAGACGACCTTTCCGCGGGCATCCTCGACCTTGAGGATGTACGTCGGCGCGATCCGAACACCCATATTCGCGAGCACGCCGTAGGCGCTGGCCATGTCGACAAGGTGCACCTCGCGCGCTCCGAGCGTCAGCGATAACCCGACCTTCGACGAGTCGATGTCCGTCGTGATGCCCAGCTCATGCGCGGTCTGGATGGTGTCCTCGATGCCCGAGTACTCAGCCAGGAACCGGACCGCCGGTACGTTCCTAGATTCGCGGATCGCTTGGCGCATCGTCACCGGACCGTGGTACTGGAGGTCGGCGTTCTCCGGGCAGTAGCCGCAGGCCGTCGCGCTCATCCGCGTGGGGTCGGCCTTCCCGGTGAAGTCGGTGCGCGCGTCAACCACCACGGTCGCCGCGCTCGCGCCCTTCTTGAGCGCAGTCACGTAGTTGAACATCTTGAAGGACGAGCCGGGCTGACGTAGCCCGATGCCCGCCACGTCGAACTGGCCCTGCACGCGCGGATCGTCGCGGTTGTTGTAGTCGACCGAACCGACGTAGGTGAGGACCTCGCCGCTGCGCGGATCGATCGATACGAGGGCCGCGTTCCAGACGTTGCGGTTGTGGAGCTCCTCGACCCATTCGCGCACCTGCCGCTCGCCGATCTCCTGCTTGGTCAGATCGAGCGTGGTCGTGACGCGGTAGCCGCCGCGAGTGACGGCCGCCTCGTCGCCACCGAGGATCTGCGACAGCTGGTTCCGCACCTGGAAGACAAAGTGCGGCGCCTTGATCGTCGCGACCGGCGGGCCGGCGACCTTGATCGGCACGGCGTTCGCCGCGTCGGCTTGCTGCTGGGTGATCGCGCCCGTCTCCACCATCTGGTCGAGTACGTAGGCGCGCCGTTCCTCGGCGCGGTCCACGTTCGCCTCCTGGGTCGGATCGAGGACCGAAGGCGCCTGCGGCAGACCCGCGAGGAGCGCGGCTTCAGCCAGGGTGAGATGAGTGAGATCGGTCTTCCCGAAATAGGTCTGCGCGGCGGCCTTCACGCCGTACGCCTGATTGCCGTAGTAGATCTGATTGAAGTAGAGCTCGAGGATCTGCTGCTTCGAATAGGTGTTTGTGACCTGGATCGCGAGGATGGCCTCGCGAATCTTTCGCTTGATGGAGAGCTCGCCGCCGACGATCCGCTGCTTCACAAGCTGCTGCGTGATGGTCGACGCGCCGCCGGAGCCCGTTCCGCGGCTGGTGAGGTCGGCGTAGACGGCCCGCATGATCCCGAGCACGTCGACGCCTGGGTTGCTCCAGAAGCTCTTGTCCTCGGCCGCGACCGTCGCGTCGACGAGCACCTGTGGGATTTGATCGAAGGCCACGACCTCGCGGTTCTCCTCCGAGAACTGGTAAAGGAGCGTGTTGCCGGTCCGGTCGTAGACCTTGGTCCCCTGCGCGAGCGGGGCCTTGGCGAGATCCTGTGGCGAGGGCAGGTCCTCGGTGAAGAAGGCGAGCGCCGCGCCTGCCCCCACGACGAGAAGCCCTGCCGTCGCGAGGATCATGGCGAGCAGGCCCGACGGCAGTGCGAGGCGCAAACCGCTGAACGAGCCGCCGCCCTGGCGCCGCTTCGAGCGATATGCCCCGCGCCGGAAGGCATGGTCCAGCGTCGTTTTCGAGCGCGCGATTCGACCATGGTAGCGACCGAAGGGGCGTCACTCCGTGCCCAGGGGCCCCTGCCCCTTCGAAACCGCCACCTATCCTTCTCCCTGATGCCGGCCCGTCCTTCAGAACGCGAAGTCGACGAATTCCTCACGCGCGCGATGAGCCAGGTCATCGTGAAGGAGGAGCTCGCCAAACAGCTCCGCGCCGGGGAGCGTCAGCTTCGTATCAAACAGGGCTTCGACCCGACGCACCCGAACCTTCACATCGGACATGCCGTGCCCCTGCGGAAGCTCAAGCGCTTCGCTGAGTGGGGGCACGAGATCGTGATCATCGTCGGCGACTGGACGACGCAGATCGGCGACCCGACCGACCGCGACGATGCTCGCCCGACCATGTCCCACGAGAAGGTGCTCGAGAACGCGCAGACCTACCTCGATCAGTTCCACAAGATCGTGCCGCGCGAGGGCGTCCGCATCGTCATGCAGAGCGAGTGGTTCGGAAAGTTCGGGCTCGGCGACGTCATCCGTCTCGCGTCCCGCTTCACCACGCAGCAGATGCTCGCGCGCGAGGAGTTCCGCAAACGCCTCGAGAAGAAGACGCCGATCCCGATCAAGGACATCCTCTACCCGCTGCTGCAGGCCTACGACTCGGTCGCGATCGAATCCGACGTCGAGGTCGGCGGGACGGACCAGCTGTTCAACATACTCGCCGGTCGCGAGCTCCAGGAACAGATCGGTCAGCGCCCGCAGAGCGTCTTCATCAATCAGCTTCTCGAGGGCCTCGACGGCGAGAAGATGAGCAAGTCGAAGCCGGCCACGGCGATCTGGCTCACCGACCCGCCGAACGACGTCTACGGCAAGGTCATGTCGATCGAAGACAAGCTCATGTCGCACTACTTCGAATGGGCGACGGAGCTCCCGATGAGCGAGGTGCAGGCGACCCTCCGGGCGATCGCGGCCAAGGAGCTGCACCCGCGTGAGGCGAAACGAAAGCTCGCTCGGACCATCACAACCGAGCTCCACTCCGCGGCTGCCGCCGAGGAGGCCGAGCGCGCGTTCGACCGCGTGCACAAAGAAGGCGGGGCGCCGGTCGACATGCCGACGATCGACGTGAAGGCGAATGGCGCGAAGGAGATCTCCATCGTCGACCTGCTCGTCCTTGCCAAGCTCGCTCCGAGCAAGGCCGCCGCGCGGCGGCTCGTAGAGCAGAACGGGGTGCGTGTGGAGGGCGAGCTCGCCAAGCTCGATACCTCCGTGGCGGTCAAGGGCGAACCGTGGGTCCAGGTGGGTAAGCGCAGCTTCGCACGCATCCGCTTCCGGTGACGACCCCGCGCCCCGTCGTCGCGGTCGTGCCGTTTGGCGCGCAGGGCCGTGACGCTGAGGCGGGCATCATCGGTCGGCAGGTGGCCCGCCGGCTCGTGGAGCGCTTCGCCGACGATCCCGCGCTGGAGCTGCGGCCGGTCTTCCTCGTGGCCATGCCGGAGACCAAGCGCGACGCCGGATACCTGATCTTCGGGTCGACACCCGACCCCGATCTGGCCGTGCGCTACGGCGAGTCGCTCGGGACGACCCACGCGCTCACCGGCCTGTACCGGGAAGACGAGCGCGGTCAAGCCTTCCTGGTGACCCTGGTGGACGTCGCGGCACGCCGTGCGGTCGCGTCGCGCGAATTCGCGGTGGCCGAGGGGGAGCTCCATCGGGCAGAACCGGCGCTCGCCGCGTGGCTCGTCGGCGCGCTGGGGGTGCCCGCCCAAGCGGGACTCGACGAGCCGGAGACAGCGAACGAGACCGCCTACCGCGCGCTACTGGGCGGGCTCGAAGAAGAAGTGAACGCGACGCTGCTGCGCGCGGGCGATCCCGCCGCGGCCGACGCCGCGCGGGTCCTCGCGTTCCAGCTCTACGTCGCCGCGGTCCGTGCGGACCCGGCGTCACTGCGGGCCGAGGACCGGCTGCTCGTGCTGGCCGCCGAGTCCGTCGAGCGCGGAGACGAGGAGCGGGCGGCGCGCGCTCTCGAGGAAGTCATCGAGACGAAGCCAATGTCGTGGCGCTCGCACTACATGCTCGCTGAGCTCCTCCGCCAGATCGGCGAGACCACCCACGCGATCGTGGCGCTGGAGCACGCACACGCGCTGCGGCCGCTCCGCGATGTCGACGTGATGATGCTGGCCGAGCTGTACGTGGCCGAAGGCGCGCCGGGCCAGGCCGCCGCCCATCTTCGGCGGATCACGGCAGGGAGCGAGTCGTTCGGCCGTGCGCAGGAGCTTCTAGGCGTGCTCGCGCTCGGAAAGGGTGACCACGAAGGTGCGCGTTCGTACCTCGAGCGCGCCGCCGCGAACGGCCGTCCGAGCGCCGAAGCGCACCTCGCGCGCGCGCACATCGCTGCCGGACGCATCGACGACGCGCGCCACGCGCTCGGCGCGATCATCAGCTCGGGGACCGACGCCGATACGGTCGGCCAGGCGAGACGCCTGCGCCTCGGGCTCGAGCGGCCGGATCTCGAGACCGATCTCGAGCGCGCCGGCCGGGCCGCGCTCTCCACGAATCCGCTGTCGTACGACGAGGTTCGTGCCTCATTCATGAGAGTGCTGGGATTCGACCCGAACCTGTGGGAGGCGCACTTCGGTCTCGGGCTGGTCGCTCGTAAGCAGGAAGACTTCCCCGCAGCTGCGAGCTCGTTCCGGCGCGCGCTCGAGCTCGCTCCCGGCCAGCCCGACGTCCTGCACGAGCTTGGCGTCGCACTGCTCGCTTCGGGATCGCAGAACGAAGCCCTTGCGCTCCTCGATCAGGCGGCGTCGCTGCGCCCGCGCGACGCCGGCTACCTTGCCGACTCAGGCTTCGCGCACCTTCGCGCCGGTGACCTCGGCGCCGCGCGCGAACGGCTGCGCCTCGCCAGCGCGATCAACGCGGACGATCCGCTGACGCACGCATATCTCGTCGAGCTCGAGCGCGCGGAGGCCGCGACCGGAAAAGCGAATTGAAGAACGCTCCAAAGCAGATCGTCGTTTTGGGCGGCGGATTTGGCGGACTGCATCTGGTCCGTCACCTCGAGCGGCGAATGCGGCGCGACGAGCTGGACCTCACCCTCGTCGATCGCCAGAACTACCACCTCTTCACCCCGCTCCTCTACCAGGTCTGCACCGGGGAGCTGCCGCCGCACGCCGTGGCTTACCCGCTCCGCGACGCGACGGCGCCGGTGGGCTTTCGCTTCCTGCAGACCGAGGTCTCCTCGATAGACCTCAAGCACCGCCGGGTGGGCACCGCGGAGGGCGAGCTGCCGTACGACCACCTCGTGATCGCGCTCGGCTCGGTCACCAACGACTTCGGTATTCCGGGCGTCCGCGAGAACGCGATGCCGGTGAAGTGGCTCGCCGACGCGGAAGCACTCAAGCGGCACGTGCTTGATGTGTTCGAGGCCGCCGCCACCGAGACCGACATCGCGCGCCGGCGCGAGCAGCTCACCTTCATCATCGTGGGCGCCGGACCCGTCGGCGTGGAGCTCGCGAGCTCGCTCCGCGATCTCATGGACCACACGCTGCGTCGCATCTATCCGACGATCGACTTCTACGCCGACGTGACGATCCACCTCCTCGATGGTGCCGATCGCGTGATCCCGGGGATGGACCCGCGGCTGTCAAAAATAGCGGCGCGACGCCTCGAGCAGCAGCGCGTGCGGGTCCTTCTGAAGACGCTCGTCTCAGAGATCGGCCCGGGCGTCGTCCGTACGAAGGACGGCGCGCAGCTCCGCGCGCGGACGATCGTCTGGTCGGGCGGCGTCAAAGTGAATCCTCTGGTCGCCTCGCTCGACCTCCGAAGAGCGAAAGACGGCCGCATCATCGTCGACGACCGCTTCCGCGCTTCGGGCCGCGACGATGTCCTCGCGCTCGGCGACGCGGCGTACTTCGAAAACCAGGGCAAGGGCCTCCCGCAGCTGGCGCAGGTCGCCGTCCTCGAGGCGCCGGCCGCGGCTCGGAATCTGCTGGCCCTGGTGCGCGGAGCGCCGACGACGCCGTTCGTCTACCACCGGAAGGGCGATCTCGTCGCGCTCGGACGAACGCAGGCGGCGGCCGAGTTCGCCAAGCTCGGCGGCTTCGTGATGGGCGGTCTGCCTGCCTGGACGGTGTGGCGCGTGAACTACCTCATGCAGCTCCTCGGGGTGCGGAATCGCGGTACCTTGCTCGTCGAATGGGTGCTCTCGTTCTTCGCCGGACGGCTGGTGGCGAACACGCCCTGACCCACGCGCGGCGAGTGCTTTACCACCAGATCCATCCGGCGAAGGTGTTCACGGACGTCGCGTCCGCGGTCATGGCGCTCGACCTCCTCTGGCGGCACCTGCTCGTCCCGGGCCTCGTCGTCGCGGTCCTGCCGCCGGTTCTGGTCTCGGCGACGCTCATGAGTGAGGTCGATCTCGACCGCTATCGCCGCAGCGCGATGGGCGCGTACGTTCGCCGCTACATGCCGCCATGGGTGCAGGCGCTCCGGCTCTTCGGCGCGGCGTTCGCTTTCTACGCTGCCTGGTACCACGTGCCCGCGGGCGTCGCGGGCGGTCTCGCGATCGTCGCTGCGTGCTGGGCGAATGGGATCGTGCCGCGCCTGCGCGCATGAACATCGCGGTTGTCCCCGAGGTGGAGGCCGTGATCGACGAAGCCACCGCGACGATCGAAGCGCTCGACGCCAAGGCGTGGGAGCGGACCTGCGAAGCAGAATGCTGGTCCGTGGCCGTAACGGCGCTCCACATCGCGCTCGGACTCCGCCGGCAGGCGAGCTTCATCGCACTGGCGCGAGACGGCAAAGCACCCTTCGTATTCGACTGGGAAGCGACTGACGCGTTGAACGCGCGGGTCGCCGCTCGAGGAGTCCCCACGAAGGAGGCCGTCCGGCGGGAGCTCCGGAAGGGGAGATCGCGCTTGCTTAGGCTGCTGGATGTCATGAGCGAGGCGCAGCTTCGCCGCGTCGCGGTGACCTATCAGGGTCACGAATTCGACGTCGAGCGCATCGTCCGCCGGATCGTGCTTCCGCACACGCGAGGGCATCTCGCGAGCATCCGCGCGGTGGCGCGCGGCAGCGTGTAGCAGCGGGCTACAAAGTGCCTGCGGTCCGCCGTGCGACCGGTTCCGCGTCGCGCGCCAACGACGATTGTCTTTCGGCTGCAGACGAAGGCACTCGTTTAAGCAATCGTTGAACGTCGCGCGCGAGAACGGTCGAGGAGGCACGATAAGTTCTCGATCGCCCGATCCATTCCGACACGACCAAGCCCGAATGCTGCAGCCGGCCCAGCTCGCGACTGACCGCACCAGGATCGTGTCCGATCCGACGTGCGAGCTCACGAACATGCACAGCGCGCGCTGGAGGTTCGAAGAGATGTCGAAGAATCGCCTGCCGTACCACCGATGCGCCGAAGAGAGAGGGCCTTGCTGACTGTTTGAGCCGTTTGGTTCGAACCGCTATGGCTGGTTCCGTTGCGGCATTCCTAACGAAGATGGCAATCTCGGCCCCGGAGGCTTCCCCGGCTTGTACCTCGCGCCTTTCGGCGTACAGACCGTCGACCTGATCATCGGCGGCCTGAGGCAGTCCGGTCCACCGGCGCGCCCCAAATATGCCCGTCATCGCATCAAGTGTCGGCTTGACCAGGTTGTCGATATCCCAGAACGCGCTGCGCGTCGTCTGTCGAGGCGTCGCAAATGTGATCCGGACGAAGAATCTCTTTCCGGCAGGAGGTTCGATTCGAGCAAGCGTGACCGCACTCGTGACGGCAGCTCGCCAGGCCGCACCGTGGGGCCCGGAGATGCTCGATGGTCGGCCAGCAACACGTAGCTCCGCGAAGAGCTGCCAGTCGCTGGGCGCGAGAGAGTAAGGATCCAAGCCGCCCAAGGCCGACGGACTAGGCGTGCTTTCGATTGTAACCGATTTCGGGTACAAATGTACGTATTGGACGTGCTGGTTTTCGGGCGATCTTCCCTGCGTAAGGAGATCCTCCTGTATTTCTTCAGCCGACCTGGTGCTCGTGGGCACGTCCGCGAGATTGCGCGAGGGGTTGGGCGTGCCGCCTCGGCCGTCGGACGTGAATTAGATCGGCTCGAGCGTGCCGGGGTTCTCCGTTCAGCCATCCAGGGCCGAAATCGCACCTACGAGATCGACACTGACTCGCCGAGCGCCAACGAGATTCGGGCTCTCGTGCAGCGGACAATCGGGATTGAAGGGACGTTGCGCAGAGCGCTGGGCGGCCTCGCCGGTATCGACGCTGCCTGGATCTTTGGGTCGTACGCCGCCCGCACTGATCGGCCAACAAGCGATCTCGACGTACTGATCGTGGGATCCCCGAACAGCGACCTCCTGCGAAGGGCTCTCGGCAGCGTCGAGCGCCAACTCCGCCGCGAGGTGAATCTCGTCGAACTAACCCGCACCGAATTCGGAAGGCTCAGAAGAAAGAACGAGCCGTTCATCAGAGATGTCTTGAGTGGCCCGCTCATATTCCTGGCCGGAAAGGCCCAGTACGAGAGGCAGCCTCCTCAGCCAAACCTGCGCCGAGCTGAGCATTCCCTGGGGAAAGCCTAGCGCGCCGCTGCCGTCTCCTCAGCCTGCCCTTCGTGTGCCGCGATCACCTTCTGCGCGATGTGCGATGGGCACTCCTCGTACCCAAGGATCTCCGCGCTGAAGGTCCCGCGCCCGCCGGTCATCGAGCGAAGGTCCGTCGCGTAGCGGAAGGTCTCGGCCATGGGGACGTGCGCCTTGATGAGCTGGTGTCCCGCGCCCGTGCTCTCCATCCCGAGCACTCGGCCCCGTCGCGAGTTGAGATCGGCGAGCACGTCGCCCATCTGCTCCTCGGGCACCAAGACCTCAACGTTCATGATCGGTTCGAGCAGGAAAGGCTGCGCTTCCTTCACACAGTTCTGCAGGGCGAGCGATCCGGCGATCTTGAAGCTCATCTCGCTCGAGTCGACCTGGTGGAAGCTCCCGTCGTAGAGCGTCGCCTTGAAGTCCGACAGCGGGTATCCCGCGATGACCCCTCTCTCCGCGGTCTCACGGACGCCCTTCTCGACAGCGGGCCAGAAGTTCCGTGGGACGGATCCGCCCACGATCCGCGTGGCATACACAACCCCTGATCCCGCGGGTTGTGGCTCGATCTCGAGGAACACATCGCCGAACTGCCCGTGGCCGCCGGTCTGCCGCTTGTAGCGACCCTGCGCCTGCGCCTTCGAACGGATCGACTCGCGGTAGGGGACCCGGGGCGTCCGCATGTCGACCTGGACGCCGAACTTGTTCTTCAGATGATGCACCGCGACCTCGATCGCCGACTCGCCGATCGCCGACAAGATGGTCTCGTGCGTCGCATCCTCGCGGCGGACGTGCAAGGTCGGATCCTCGTCCGTGAGCTTATGGAGCGCAGTGGCGAGCTTGTCCAGATCGGCCTTGCTCGACGGCTCGATGGCCACGGAGAACGAAGGCGGTGGGAAGTCGATCGGGTCGTAGAGGATGACGGCGTCCTTATCGCAGAGCGTGGCGTTGGTCGTCGTCGCGGTGAGCTTGGGGATGGCGCAGATGTCGCCGGCGCCGACCGCCTCGGTCGCTTCCTGCTCCTTACCCCGGAGGAAGAAGATCTGACCGACACGCTCGGTCTCCTTCTTCGTCGCGTCGTAGACCTGCGCGTTGTGGTGCAGCGTTCCCGAGTACACGCGGACGTAGCTGAGCTTGCCGACGAACGGATCGGCGAGGGTCTTGAAGACGAATGCCGAGAGCTTGTCCGCCGGATCGGGCTTGCGCGCGACTTCCTCTCCCGACGCCGACCGCCCGATCACCGATCCCGCTTCGGCGGGCGAGGGGAGCATCTCGCGGATCGTGTTGAGGAGCGCCGCATATCCGACGTGCTTGTGCGCCGACGTGGCGACGACCGGGATGACCTTCCCTTCGCGGACCGCCGCATGGAGCGCGTCTCGGAGCTCGTCGTACGCAAGCTCCTTGCCATCGAGATAGCGGGTCAGCAGATCCTCGTCGGTCTCGACAATCGACTCGACGAGCTGCTGGCGGTACTGGCCCACGCGCTCGGCCTCTTCGTCTTTCGCAAGCTCGGCGACGGGATCCTTCGGACCTTTCAGGATCTGCCCGTGGAGCAGGTCGATCGTGGCCTTGAGCTCCTGTTTTTCGCCGAGAGGCACGTGCAGGGGTACTACGCGGATGCCGTAGGCCTCGCGGAGCTGCCCGAGAACCTCGTCAAAGTCGGCGTTCTCCCGATCGAGGCGGCCGACGACCACCACGCGCGGCGTCTGGCCCTTCTCGAGCTCGGACCAGACGGTCTGCGTGCCGACCTGGACCCCGGCGGACGCATCGACAAAGACGATCGCGGCATCCGCGACCCGCAGCGCGGCGTGCTGGTCGCCGGCGAAGTCGGCGTAACCGGGCGTGTCGACGAGGTTGATCTTCATGCCCTCGTGCGTGAACGACGCGAGGGCCATGTTGATGGTGATGTGGCGCTTTTGCTCTTCCGGATCCGTGTCGAGGATGCTGGTGCCGTCGTCGACCTTGCCGAGACGCGTCGTCGCGCCGACCGCATGGAGGATGGACTCGACGAGGCTCGTCTTGCCCGATCCGCCGTGGCCAACGACGGCCACATTTCTGATCTTCGTGGGCTCCGGTGATGGCATCGATCGATCGCTCCCCTCTATTTGTGCGGGGGACGGGGGGCGGAGCCCCCCGAATCCGTTGATAGTATTTCGCGCGATGTCCGGGCATTCAAAGTGGAGTCAGATCAAGCGCCAGAAAGGCGCCGCGGACGTCAAGCGCGGCGTCGTTTTCACGAAGATGACCAAGGAGATCATGATCGCCGCGAAGGAAGGCGGCGGCGATCCCGACGGTAATTTCCGCCTTCGCCTCGCGATGGACCGCGCGCGCAACGTGAACATGCCGCGCGAGAATATCCAGCGCGCGATCGAGCGCGCCATCGGCGGCGGCGACGCGGCGGCGCTCGAGAGCGTCGTCTACGAAGGCTATGCTCCGGGCGGCGTTTCGGTGATGATCGAAGCGGCGACCGACAACCGGAACCGGACCGTGTCCGAGATACGTGCCGCGTTCACCAGGGGCGGCGGAAAGCTCGGCGAGTCGGGCTCGGTGCAGTGGCTCTTCGAGCAGAAAGGCGTCATCGAGATCGACGCGAAAGGGAAGGACGCCGACATGATCGAGCTGGCGGCGATCGATGCCGGCGCCGAGGATGTGGAGGCTGAGCCGGGTCTCATCACCGTCTACACCACGCCCGCGGCGTTCGAGCGCGTGAAGAAGGCGCTCGACACGGCCGGCATCAAGGTGGCCTCCGCCGAGCTCTCGATGCGCCCCACGACCACGGTTCGGGTCGAAGGCGACCAGGCGAAGAAGCTTCTGAGTCTGGTCGAGACGCTCGAAGACCTCGACGATGTCATCAAGGTGCACGCAAACTTCGACGTGCCTGAAGAGGTCCTGCAGCACGCCTAGCCGGTCGGTGATCCTCGGGATCGATCCCGGGACCACGGGAATGGGATACGCGTTCCTTGTTGCCGCGCCCGAGCGGGCTCTTCTCATCGAGTGCGGGATCGTCGACGTGCGGGCGAGTGCAACCGCGGGCGAGCGGCTTCTCGCGATCTCCGAAGCTCTGGACGAGTTGATTCGCCGCCATCGACCGTTCGCGCTCGCGGTCGAACGACTGTATTTCAACAAGAACGCACGGACCGCGATGCGCGTGTCCGAGGCCCGTGGCATCGCTCTCCTTTGCGGCGCGCGGGCAGGCCTCGAGATAGCGGAATACACACCGCAGCAAGTGAAGATCTCAGTGACTGGGAATGGACGAGGCGACAAGAAGGCTGTGCAGCGGATGCTCCCGAACCTCGTCGCGCTGGACGCGCCGATCACGCAAGACAACGTCGCCGACGCCGTGGCCATCGCGCTGACGCACGCGCAGCGCGCGCGATTCGCCGACGCTGTAGGGGCTGCCACATGAGCAGCGGCGCGGGCGCGGAAGGTGAGTGGGTGCCCACGGCGCAGCGGGAGTTGCCGTCCGTCAAGCGGGCCGGCGAGGCAAGTGCGCAGGCAAAGGGACCCGCGAGCACGTGGGCACCCCGAGCCTCGACGCGCCCGGCCGGCAGCACAAAGTGATCGCTGCAATACGCGGCTCGGTCATCGCGCGCGGCACGGATCACGTCGTGGTCGAAGTCAACGGCGTCGGCTACAAGGTCTTCGTCCCGCGTCATCCAAGTCGCGACGAGGTGCTCTTACACACGCATCAGGTGGTGCGCGAGGATGCGCAAGCGCTGTATGGCTTCGAGACTCGCGAGGAGCTCGCGCTCTTCGATCTCCTCATTGGTGTCTCGGGCGTCGGGCCAAAGGCGGGCATGGCCATCCTGTCGGTCGCACGGCCCGCCGAGATCGCGTCGGCGATCGCGTCGGGCGATGCGGCGGCGCTCGCGCGAGCGCCCGGCGTGGGCAAGAAGACCGCCGAGCGGCTCATCGTCGACCTGCGAGGGAAAATCGGGCGGGTTGCCGGCGAGCCTGCCAGCGGTGGGCCACTTCCGACGGACGACGATGCCCACGCGGCCCTTGTCGCTCTCGGCTACACGGCGTCCGAGGCGTCAGCGGCGTTACAAGGAGTACCTCCGAGGGAGAGGGCCTCCCCGGAAGAACGGATCGGAGCGGCCTTACGGGCCGCTGGGCGGCCGAGGGTCGCAGCGGGGTGACGAAAATGGCGGCGGGCTGGCAGGCGAGCACGGCATTTGCGACCATGGCGGCGGCCGCCGCGCCGTTAAAGGAGCGTGCATGGTCGAGTTTCTAAGGAGCGAGGACGGACAAGGACTAGTCGAATACGCACTCATCATCGCGGTGATCGCGATAACAGTCATCTTGGCGATGGTCTTTTTTAGAGACCAGCTCTCCAATTACTTCTCGAACATCGGCAATAACCTCACGTAGGAGCGGCGCGGCGGCCCGCCCGCTCCTCGCCTCGGGAACGATTCCCGCCATTTGATATAGTTAGGTCAGGCTTCCGGCCTGGCCGGACGCCGCGTCGGGCACTGAAAGTGGGTCGACCCCACTTTTTTTGTCGCCTGTCGCGAAGTGAATGAGAAGAGGGGAGTTGCCGAAGTGAACCGAGAGCTTGTGACCGGTCTCGCGCAACTCTCCGCCGAAAAGGGCCTCCCCAAGGAGGTCGTCAGCGACATCATCGCCCGGGCCATCAAGCGCGCCTACGGTGATGAGGAGCACATCGACGTCAAGGTCGACGTTCAGACCGGCGCGTTCAAGGTCTACTTGCTGAAGACGGTCGTCGAAAAGGTCGAGGATCCGAAGATCCAGGTCCAGCTCGACACCGCGAAGAAGATCAAGCCGGACGCGCAGCTCGGCGACGTGATCCCATTCGAGGAGTCCGCCGCCGCGCTGGGTCGCATTGGCGCGCAGACCGCCAAACAGGTGATCCAGCAGTCGCTGCGCGAGGCGGAGCGCGAGCAGGTCTTCGCGGAGTACGCGGACCGCGAGGGCGACATCATCAACGCGAAGATCAGCCACTTCGAAGCCGGCTCCGCGATCATGGAGCTCGATCGCGGGGCCACCGCGATCCTGCCGCGCCCCGAGCAGGCGCCGCACGAGCGCTACTTCGCCGGACAGGCGCGCAAGGTCGTCGTGCTCGAGGTGCGCCGCACGCTCCGCGGCCCTCAGATCATCGTCAGTCGGGCGCACAAGGCGCTCGTGAAGCGACTCTTCGAGCTCGAAGTCCCGGAGATCTTCCACGGGCAGGTCGAGATCGTCGGCATCGCCCGCGAGCCCGGCTCCCGCACGAAGATCGCCGTGCGCGCCCGTCAGCCCGGCCTCGACGCGCGAGGCGCCTGCATCGGCCAGCGCGGACTGCGCGTCCAGGCGATCGTGAACGAGCTCGGCGGCGAAAAGATCGACATCATCGAGTGGGCCGAGAGCCCCGAGCGTTTCGTGGCGAACGCCCTTGAACCGGCGCACGTGGTGCGCGTCGACATCGTGCCCGAGGAGAAGACCGCATACGTAGTCGTGCCCGACCGCCAGCTCTCGCTGGCGATCGGCAAGGAAGGCCAGAATGCGCGGCTTGCGGCCAAGCTGACCGGCTGGCGGATCGACATCCGGAGCGAGTCCGAGGTCCGCGCCGAGGTCGAACCCGAACCCGAGCCCGAACCTGTTGCGGTGGCCGAGCCCGCTCCGGCGGAGGAGGAATCTGAGATCCGGCATGACCTCGTCGCCGAGGTCGAGGCCGAATCTGCCCAGGCGGACGAGGAGGACCTGGATGAAGAGGACCGTGCGCTCCTCGGAGGCAAAAAGAAGCGCGCCGAGCGGCACTAAGAGTCGGGGGGCTCTGCCCCCCGCCCGCCGGGCCGGGGGGTCCTCGGGAGGCCAAGCCGCCCGGACTCTCCCGCAGCGGACTTGCGTCGCCTGCCGGACGACCCGCCCCAAACGGGAGCTCGTGCGCGTCGTACGCTCACCTCTGGGAGAGCTCTCGGTGGACCTCCGCGGCAAGGCTCCCGGCCGGGGCGCGTATCTCGATCCGGATGCAGGGTGCCTCGAGCGCGGCCTGGCCGAGGGCGCGCTCTCGCGAGCGCTTGAGATACCGATAGACGAAGGGGCGGCCGCGAAGCTCCGCACGGAGCTGGCTGCCGCCGCGAAGGAACGGAGAACCAATGCCTAAAGCAAGACCGAGACGCATGCCGCCGCAACGCGGGCCGCGCCCCAAGGGACGTCGGCCGCAGCGTCCGCAGGCGCCGCCGACCCCGCCCGAGCCGGCGGCGCCCGTCGCCGTGGCCGAGACGGGGACCGTGGTCGCGCTCCCGAAGACGATCATCGTCGGTGACCTCGCGCGTGCGTTGGACGTGAGCGTCGTCGACGTCATCCGCGGCTTGGTAAACATGGGCGTGATGGTCTCGATCAATCAGTCCGTCGACTTCGAGACGGCGACGCTCGTTGCCAACGAGCTCGGGATCGAGACACGCGCCGAGGAAGAGGCCGCACCGGTCGTCGAAGAGCAGCCCGAGGCCGAGATCGTCGGTGCAAAAGAGATCCTGTGGCAGGACGAAGATCCCGCGAAGCTCAAGCCACGGCCACCGGTCATCACGGTCCTCGGACACGTCGATCACGGCAAGACCAGTCTGCTGGACGCGATCCGCGTCACGAACGTCACCGCACGCGAGGCGGGCGGCATCACGCAGCACATCGGCGCCTATCAGATCGAGCACAACGGCCGCAAGGTCACATTCCTGGACACTCCCGGACATGAGGCGTTCACCGCGATGCGCGCCCGCGGCGCTCAGGTCACGGATGTGGCGGTGCTCGTTGTCGCGGCAGATGACGGGGTACAGCCGCAGACGGTCGAGGCGATCTCTCACGTGAAGGCGGCGAAAGTCCCCATCGTCGTCGCCTTGAACAAGATCGATCGCCCAGACGCGAACCCCGACCAGGTAAAGGCGCAGCTCGCCGAACACGGTGTGACGATCGAGGAGTACGGCGGCGACACCCCGCTCGTTCCGGTGTCAGCGAAGACGAAGCAGGGGATCGAGGACCTTGTCGAAGTCATCATGCTCGTCGCGGACGTCGCGGAACTGAAGGCCGACCCGGATCGTCCCGCGATCGGACGCGTGATCGAGGCGCACCTCGACAAGGGACGAGGCCCAGTCGCGACCGTCCTGGTGCAGACCGGGACGCTCGAGCGCGGCGACCTGGTCGTCGCGGGCACGACGTTCGGCAAGGTTCGCGCCATGGTGGACGACAAGGGCAAGAACATCGGCCGCGCCGAGCCCTCACGGCCGGCGGAGATCCTCGGCCTGCCCGAAGTACCCGAGGCGGGCGACGTGATCCGCGTGGTCCCCGACGAGAAGTCGGCGAAGGCGCTCGTGGCCCGGAACGCGCGCGAACGCGCCGGCAGCGCGACCGCCGAGCGGCCAGCGACGCTCGACGAGATGTTCGCGCAGGTCAAAGAGGGCAAGGCCAAGGAGCTCAAGCTTGTGCTCAAGGCCGACGTGCAGGGTTCGCTCGAGGCGATCAAGGGCGCGCTCGCGAAAGTTCCGCAGGACGAGGTCGCGCTCTCCGTGATCCACGACGCGGTCGGCGACATCACCGAGTCGGACCTCACGCTGGCCGCCGCATCGGGCGCGGTCGTGATCGGCTTCAACACGAAGATGGAGGCGCCGGCGCGACGGGTCGCCGATTCGACGAACGTCGACGTGCGTCAGTACAAGGTCATCTACGAGCTGCTCGACGACGTGCAGAAGGCGCTTACCGGGCTGCTCGAGCCCGAGATGGTGGAATCCACGCTCGGTCACGCCGAGGTGCGCCAGATCTTCACCTCGGGCAAGACGACGATCGCAGGCTGCATGGTCGTGGACGGTGTCGTCCGCCGCGGGGCGCAAGCTCGCCTGCTGCGCGGCGGGACCGCCGTATACGACGGCAGGATCGCGACGTTGCGTCGGATCAAGGACGACGTGCGCGAGGTCAACGCCGGCCTCGAGTGCGGCATCGTCCTAGAAAACAACAACGATGTGCAGGTCGGCGACATCATCGACTGCTACGTCGTCCAGCCGAAGCCGCGCTAGCGATGGCCTATAAGCGAGCGGATCGCGTGAACGCGCTGCTCCAACGCGAGCTCGGCATGTTGATCAGTGAGGAGCTCCGCGACCCGCGGATCTCGTTCCCCACGGTGACGTCGGTCGAGATCACCGACGACCTCCGCAGCGCGCGTGTGTACGTGAGCGTGCTGGGAGACGACGACGCGGCGAAGACGACCATGGCCGCGCTCGAGGACGCCAAACCGTACCTTCGGCACGAGCTCGGCTCGCGGACCGACCTGCGCTTCGTGCCGGAACTGGCCTTCGTACCCGACCGCTCGGCGGAGCGCGCTGTCCGGGTCGCGCGCCTCCTGCGCGAGGCGCGCGAAGGCGAGACCAAGAGCTTGGGAGGGTCCGCCTCCCGACCCCCGAGCGCCGCCCAATCCGCCGACGAGGTCGTCGACCTCCTCCGTGGCGCGCGCGCCATCGCGATCGTGAGCCACCGCGATCCCGATCCGGACACCATTGGCGCGGGCCTCGCGCTCGGCCTTGGCCTCGAGTCGCTCGGGAAGAAGATCTCGTGGCACTGCGCCGATCCCATCCCGGAGTCCATCCGCTTCCTTCGTGGCAGTGAGCGCTATGGGCAGGAGCCGCCACCCGGCGATGTCGACCTGGTGGTGACCGTGGACTTCGGCTCGGTCGAGCGCGCGAAATTCGCACTTCCCAGCGGGCCGCGTCTGGTGAATATCGACCATCACGCCTCAAACGACGAGTTCGGCTCCGCGAATCTCGTCGATGCGACGAGCGCCGCGACCGCCGAGCTGGTGTCGCGCGTGATCGACACGCTCGGCATCGCTTGGACACCGGACATGGCGACCGCGGCCCTGGCCGGGATCATGACCGACACCGGGTCATTCCAGTTCCCAAGCACCGACGGCCGTGCGCTCGAGCGCGCGGCCCGGCTGCGCGAGGCGGGGGCCGACCTTCAGGCCATCACGTACAACATCTACCGCAACAAGCGCTTCGAAGCGCTCAAGCTCTGGGGGTTCGCGTTCTCGCGTCTGGTCCGCGAGGACGACGGTCAGCTCGTGTGGACCGAACTGCGGGCGGGCGACCTCGAGAGCGCCGGCGCCCGCGAAGAGGACATTTCGGGACTGGTCGAACAGATCGCTCGTTCCAGCGGCATGCGCGTCGCACTTCTCTTCAACGAGCAGGACGGGGTCGTGAAGGTTTCCTGCCGGACGTCGCAGTGGGAGCCTTCCGTCGACGCCGCCGCCCTGATGAGCACTTTCGGTGGCGGGGGCCACGTCCGCGCGGCTGGCGCGCTCGTCCCGGGGGAGCTTGCGGCGGTGCGCCAACTCGTGCTGCAGACCGCGCAGGCCGCACTCAAGTCGGCCCGCGCCCGCACCGCCGTCGGCGCCTGAGCGACACCGCGCCCTCGGGCGTGCTCGCGATCGACAAGCCCGAGGGCTGGACCTCGCATGACGTGGTCGCCGTTGCGCGGAGCGTCCTGCGCGCCCGAACCGGGCACGGCGGCACGCTCGACCCGGCCGCGTCTGGCCTTCTTCCCGTGCTTGCGGGCGGCGCCACGAAATTCGCCGACCGGATCCACGAGGCACTCAAGGTCTACGACGCGCTCGTGCGTTTTGGGACCGAGACAGCGACCGATGACCGCGAGGGCGCGGTGACCCGTGCGGCGAGCATTCCTGCGCTCGATGAGGGGACGCTCGAGAACGCCCTCGCGGCGTTACGCGGCGTCATCGATCAGATCCCTCCGCAGTTCGCGGCGCTGAAAGTGAGCGGTCGGCCGGCATACGCACGGGCGCGCGCCGGCGAGACCGTCGATCTTGCGGCCCGCCGTGTGCAGGTCCACCGGCTCGATGTGATCGGCTGCGCCGCACCGGACCTACGTCTTCTCGTGGTCTGCTCCTCAGGAACGTACGTCCGCGCCATCGCGCGGGATCTGGGACGAGCTCTGGGATCGGCGGCGCATCTCGCGGCGCTGCGCCGGCTCGCCGTCGGGGCGCTCGAGGTGCGCGACGCAATCAGACCGGACGCGCTGCGTGCACGAGGAGTTGACGCCGCCGTGGCGCTGCTGCGCCCTGCGGATGAGCGTCTTCTCGTGCTCGACCCGCGATTTGTGGAGCAGCCCGCTGCTACGATCGTCGGTGCGGGGGAGAGAGCCTGATGCTGGCGAAAGCTCTCGAACGCTCCATCAAGTGGGCGCTGTCGGCCTGGCGCGATCTCTCACTCGACGCGAAGGTCGTGGCCGTATTCGGCGTGGGCAACTGGCTGCTCTTGTTCGCGAACCACACGACGGTGGCGGCCACGCGCGACGTCCCGCTTTGGCAGCTCTTCCCACCGGGCGCGGATGCGGCCTTTCTGATCACCTGCGGCGCCCTCGCGTTCACCTACCCGCTCCGCGATCGACGCGCCGGTAAGGCTTTCACGGCACGCGCCCGCCTCGTGCACGTCGTCACGATCATCGCCGCGTTCGTGATTCTCCCCACGATCGCCTCGATCGTGCTTCGCGAGACGGGGAAGCCATACACGTACATCCACGACGGCGCGCTCATGGTCGAGGAAGCCTCGCGCAAGCTGTTGAACGGGATGAACCCGTATGCCGCGGACTACCTCGATACGCCGATGTTCTTCTGGCCGATGATCAACAACCCAGCGCTCTACCACCTCACGTACTTCCCGTTCATGTTCCTGGTGAGCACGCCGTTCGTCTGGGCGTTCGATCATCTAGGCATCTTCTGGGACCAGCGCTACCTGTACCTGCCCGCGTATCTCGCGACGCTCGCGATCGTCCCCTTCCTCGTCCAGGGCACGGCGGCCCGCCTCGCCATGACGACCGCAATCGCGCTCAATCCCCAGCTCTTTCCCTTTGTTCTCGAGGGCCGCAACGACTTCTTTGTGCTGCTCTTTCTTTTCGCCGGAGTCGCCTTGCTGATGCGCGAGCGGCGCACCGCTGCGTCGCTCGCGTTCGCAGCGGCCGGTGCCGCCAAGCTGCATGCGCTGATCGTCCTGCCCTTCGTCGCTATGTATCTCGTGGCGACGCGCAAGCCGCGGACGCTCCGCGAGGCCGTAGCCGCGCTTGCGCCGACCTGGCCCGCGGCTATCTTCCTTCTCGCGACGTTCGTTCCGTTCCTCGTGAACGACTTCGGTGCGTTCTACGACGACGTCGTGCGCTACAACGCGGGTGGCGCGGCGTGGACCTACCCGATCTCGGGGATGGGCTTCTCAGCGCTGCTGCTTTCGATGGGCGTGATCCCGTATCGGCAGGCGGACTTCCCGTTCGCGGCGATCGAGATCGCGGTGGCTACGCCGATCGCCGCGTGGTGGCTCCTCCGGCTCTGGCAACGGCCGACCATCGCGACGCTGCTTGCCGGCTACGCGCTCACGCTCCTTGCCTTCCTGTTCTTCGGGCGCTACTTCCAAGGGAACTACCTCGGGTTCATCGTCGCGGTCTTCACGCCGGTTCCGTTCCTGACTCTGCGTCAACCCCGCGTGCGGCGGGTCCGGGGTCTCGGTCGTGCTCGCGGGTCCCTTCGACCCGGCCTCTCTCCATTGCTTGCCCCGGACGGAAGGGCCGGGTCGACTCCCGCTGCGCTTCCCGAGACCCCGTCCGCGCCACCACTGCCGCTCTCTCCAGCACCAGTTCCGGTCGCGCTCGATGCCGTCACTGAGCCCTCGCCTGTCGGGGCAGGATCCGCGGACTAATCTCGACGCATCGAGGCGCTTAGAGACTTCGCGGGCTGGCCACGCGGGCCGATCCATCTTGCCATCGGCGTGTTCGACGGCGTCCATCTCGGGCATCGCGCGCTTGTGGCACAGCTGGCCCGCGGGGCGCGCGCGGAGAAGGCCTCCGCCATCGCCGCGACCTTCGACCCGCTGCCGATCCAGGTGCTCGCGCCAGGCGCGCCGGCGTCCGCGCTCTCCGACGTCCGGGACCGGATCAAGCTGCTCCGCGCAGCGGGCACCGACGCCGTCGTCGTCTTTCGTTTCGACGACGCATTCGCGAAGCTCTCTGCCGACGAGTTCGTCGACCGCCTGCGCACGGCAGGGGACGTTCGGCGCATCGTCGTCGGACCGGACTTCCACTTCGGGCATCGCGCCGAAGGCGATGTCGACACGCTTCGAACTCGGGCAGCGCCTGAGGGCTTCGCGGTCGAGGTCGTGCGACCGGTCCAGATCGACGGCGAGATCGTGAGCTCGACCCGTATCCGAAATCTTCTCCTCGCGGGCGAGGTCGAACGAGCGACGCGGCTTCTTGGCCGTCCCTACGGTGTCCGCGGACTTGTGGTGCACGGCGCGAAGCGCGGGCGCGCGCTCGGATTTCCGACGATCAACCTCGCGCTGCCGCGTGAGCGGCTCCTCCCTCGTGACGGCATCTACGCGATGTGGGCGGAGATGGGGGAGGGGCGATTCAAGGCCGCGGCATCACTTGGCGTACGGCCGACTTTCGGTGGCGGCGAGCGAGTCCTCGAGGCGTATCTTCTCGACTTCTCCGGCGAGCTCTATGGCGAAGAGGTCGAGGTGAGCTTCATCAGGCGCCTTCGTGACGAGATGGCCTTCGCGAGCCCGGCGGAACTCTCGACGCAGATCGCGCGCGATGTGGAGGAGACGAAACGAGCGCTCTCGCGCGACCTCGAGTGACCGGCGTGTACGAGATCGAGACGGAGCGGCTGCTGCTCCGTCGGTGGCCATGACACGGCCCGACAACGCCAGGTCGCGTGCGGTGATGGCGCGATGTGGCCTGACCCAGCGCGGCGAGATCGAGTACCACGGCTGGCTGCAGGTCCACTACGCCATCGACCGTTCCGGATGGCCGCGTTCGGGTGCGGCGCTTCCGTGGATGGAAATCCGTAGAGTCAACGCCGCCGGATGAACACGAGCGTGACGCCGACGTATCGCGCGGTGATGGGATGGGAGCAGCTTCCGCAGGGCTACTCGCATCCCGACGTTGCGGCGGTCGCGGTCGACTCCACGGACCGCGTCTATCTCTTCTGCCGCGCGGAGCACCCGGTCATGGTCTACGAGCGCGGTGGCCGGTTCATCGGCTCGTGGGGCGAGGGCCTTTTCTCGATGCGGACGCACGGCATCACGATCGGTCCGGACGACTCGGTCTACTGCGTCGACGACGAGGGGCACAGTGTCCGCAAGTTCGCGCCAGATGGGAAGCTGCTCATGACGCTTGGCGGCAATGACGGAAAGCCTTCCGACAGCGGTTACGACGGGGCGAACCTGACGACGGTCGCCCGCGGCGCACCGCCGTTCAACCGGCCTACGAACCTCGCGGTCGCCCCGAACGGCGACCTGTACGTGTCCGACGGGTACGGGAACGCGCGCGTGCATCGCTTCTCGGTGACGGGGAAGCTCGTCGCATCGTGGGGTGAGCCCGGGACCGGGCCGGGCGAGTTCATGCTGCCGCACGGGATCGCGGTCGATCAGAGCGGCGACGTCTTCGTCTGTGATCGCGAGAGCGATCGGATCCAGGTCTTCAACCGAGACGGCAAATATCTCCGCGAGATCACGGACGTGCAGCGGCCGACGCAGATCGTCATCACGCGCGGCCGCATGTACGTCTCCGAGCTCGGATGGCGCCCGGGTCAGAGGTCCTTCCGCAACGGGACGATCGAGCGGGACCTGCCGAGCCGGGTGAGCGTCCTCGACGCGAACGGCAATCTGCTCGCGCGCATCGGCGGGCCCGAGCCGTGCGCGCCCGGCAGCTTCTGCGCCGCGCATGGGATCGCGGTGGACTCGAGTGGGGATATCTACGTCGCCGAAGTGACCTGGACGGTCGCCGGCAAGGCGGGACTGGTCCCGCCCGGGTGCCACACGATCCAGAAGCTCACGCTCGCGAGTTAGGCGCGGCCTCCTACGTCGCTCGTCTGGGCTACTTCTTCACCTTCTGGGCGAATGAGTTGTCGTACAGGGCGGTCGCATCGACCTGATCGGTAACCTTGAGATTCGGGCAGAGGGTCGGGTTGTTCTTGCAGTCCTCGACGTTCACTTTCAGGACGTTCTCCACGCCCTTCTGGTCGATCAGCCCGTCGGCCGAGAGATATTCCTTGCCCGCCTCGAGCGTTTTCACGTACAGCTCCACATCGTTCCCGGTAACGCTTTGCGGCAGCTTCGCAGCGACATCCTTCGCCGGGTTCGTGGCGATGTAGCGATCGGCTTTGACGAGCGCATTCACCACGCGTTGCACCACGTCGGGGTTGCTCTGGATGAATGCCTGTGTGGTCACGGCGCCGGTGAACTGATATGCGCCCCCGAGAAGCTCGGTGGTGTCCTTGGCGGTCCGGAAGTCCTTGAGCAGGAAACCCTTGCCGGCGGACACGTACTGCGTGACGAACGGATCCGAGTTCATGCACGCATCAGCACCCTTGGCGTCGAGCGTCGCGGCCATCGTCCCGGATCCGCACGGCTTGAAGGTGTAGTCCTTGTCCTGTACGAGGCCGGCCTGGTTCATGACATACGTCAGCAAGAGGTGCGTTCCCGAGCCGACCGAGGTCCCACCTACCGTCTTGCCCTTGAGGTCCTTCACGCTCTTGACGCTGTCCTTGAGGTCCCCCCGTACGACGAGGCCGGTGCCTGGCAGCTTCGCGAACGAGACGACCATCTTCGTCGGCTTCCCGGCGATCTGCGCCTTGATCGAGTGGTCGATCGAGTTCCCGGTGAAGTCCACCGAGCCCGAAAGGAGCGCCGTCGCCGCATCCGTGCCGGCGTTCGCGTAGTTCAGCTGAACGTCGAGGTTCTCGTCTTCGAAGTAATTGAGCGCCTTCGCGAGGTCCCAAGGCAAATAGAGGAGCGATGCCGCGGAGCCGACGGAGACCTTCACCGTCGCTCGCGGAGGCTTGGTCGCGCCGGCCTGCGATCCAGCAGGTGCTGGTGACGGCGCGGAAGAGCCACCACAGGCCGCGACCGCGAACGCCGTGGTCAGGACGAGAGCGAGTAATCCCTTCACTTGGCCGACCCTCCTATCGCTCGCGCCGTGGCTTCCAGCGCGATGACCGTCCCTCAGCGAGCTGGAGCAGCGAATCGAGCAGTAGCGCGAGCAGCGCGATCAGGACGATACCCCCGAAGACACCGGTCGAATCGAAGAAGGCCTCCGCGGTCGCGATGCGACGACCGAGTCCGGCGTTAGATCCGATGTACTCCGCGACCACCGCGCCGGCGAACGCGAAGCCGGCGCTCGTTCGCAGGCTCGCCACGATCGCGCTGAAGGCGGCCGGAAGGAGCACCTCGAACGTCACGTCGCGCCGGCGGGCGCCGAGTATCCGGACGTTGTCGACCAGGGTCTGGTCCACGTCCCGGACGGCCGCGAAGGTGGCGAAGAAAACGATGAAGAAGACCAGCGTGACGCCGAGGGCCACCTTGCTCGCGAGATCGATCCCGAACGCGAGGATGAACACGGGTGCGAGCACGAGGCGGGGGATGGCGTTGAACATCGAGAGGAGCGGGTCGAACGCCAACCCCAGCAAGCGGTTCCGCGCGAAGGCGTAGCCGACGATGAGACCGAGGAGCGTGCCGATGACAAAGCCGAGCACGGTCTCCGTTAGCGTCACCCGGATGTCCAGCCAGATGTCACCGGCGGTGCTTCCCGGTGCGAACCACTCCGCGATCCGGGGCAGGAAGAGCGACGGACGCGAGTAGTAGAAGGGATCGAGCACGCCGGCGCGGCCCAGCCCTTCCCACGCCCCGATGAAGAACAGGATGACCCCGAGCTGAAGCGCGCGGACGAACCAGTCGCGCCGGGCGAGCGGGATGCGCTCGACGCCGAGCGTCACCGTGTCGCTCACGAGGCCGAGCGCAGGCTTCGCTCATATGAGCGCAGCACCTCGTCACGCAGATCCGACCAGGCCCGCTCGTAGAGGGACACGAATCCCGGGGCGAACCGCACCTCGCTGACGTTGCGGGGCCTGGGCAGCGGGACCGGATACCGCGCCTTGATCCGTCCCGGCCCAGCGGTCATCACCACGAGCTCGTCGGACAGGGCGATCGCCTCCTCAAGGTCATGGGTGATGAAGAGGACGGTCTTCCCGGAGGCACCCCAGAGCTCCAGGAGCTCGTTCTCCATCAGGTTGCGTGTCTGCACATCGAGGGCGCTGAAAGGCTCGTCCATCAGGAGGACCGAAGGGTCGACGACGAGCGACTGCGCGAGCTGCGCGCGCTTGCGCATGCCGCCGGAGAGCTCATGCGGGAAGTTGTCGGCGAACGGCGCGAGCCGGACGCGGGCAAGCCACGGATCCACGCGGTCGGCGATCTCACGGCGGCCGAGACCGCGGAAGCGGAGCGCGAGGCTGACGTTCTCACGGACCGTGCGCCAGGGGAGCAAAGCGTCTCGCTGGAACAGGAAGCCGACATCCGTCCGTACGGCGCGCACAGGATCGTCACGGATGGTGATGGTTCCGCTCGTCGCCGTGATGAGTCCCGCCACGAGGGCGAGAATCGTCGACTTTCCGCAGCCGGACGGGCCGACGACCGAGACGAAGCGACCTTGATCGACGTCAAGGTCGACACCGTCGATGGCGAGATACGGTGGCTTCTTGGGCGGCCGGTAGACCTTCGAAACGCCGCGAAGCGTGATGCTTGGAGGCAACGCCCGGGATTATGTTCGCCGGAGCTCAGGACCCTCGCGAGTAGCGTCGGGCATCGGCGATGCCGATCTCCCAGATGGCCACCGACCACGCGGGCTTGAAGCCGAGCCGCGCGTTGATGGCGAGCATGGGCGCGTTGGAGTCGGCGTTCCCCGTCCGCACCAGCCGAGCCGCTGGCCAATCCCGGATCGCGCGCTCGAGCATCGCCGCTTTGATCCACTTGCCGATCCCCTGGCTGCGGTGGGCGGGCACGACTGCGGTCCCCTGCTGCCAGATGATGTGGGGGATGTCGGGGTCGTAATTGAGCTCCGTATATCCGGCGGTCTCGCCGCTCGCCTGGTGGATCGCGAGGGCGATGAGACGTTGGCGACCGGTGGCGCGACGAGTTCGATCCCACTCGTGGATCTGCTCCGGCGTGGTGTGCCAGTCATCCATAGCCGTGTCGCCTCGCGGCGCCGTGTTCATCGTGTCGTAGGCGACGATCACGTTGCTCATCAGCTCGGGGGGGACGTCGCCGTCGATCCACACCAGGCGGTACTCCTTGGGATCGAGGGCGGTCCACTCGCGCACCATCGTTCGGTCAAGCTCCGAGAGGTCGAGATGATTCATGTGCGAGGCGAGCTTTTCCTTCGCGCCGACATGTCTCAGGAAGGCGGGCCCGGAAGGGACGCGATCGATCGTGTAGAACTCGATGACGATGTCATCGACGTCTCCCGCGGCGGCGACGATCTCCCGAAAGAGCATCCTCCCGATCCCCTTGCGCCGATG
>VBDX01000107.1 GCA_005881885.1 Chloroflexota bacterium | reverse complement strand
TCCAGCTCGCGTGCATCTCGAGATTCCGACGCACCGCACCCAGGGCCGGGCTGCACTGGGCGACCGCGATCCGGACGCTCAACTCGCGCGCAGCTTCTCGAGCCGTTCGGCGTATTCGTGTACGAGCATCCAGGCCCGTTCGTCGTCCTTAGCTTCCGCATACACGTTGAAGAGCGGGCGATCGGCGTCCGGCAGGACGACCACCCACTCGCCGTCGTTCTGGTGCTTCACGCCATCGACCTGCCGGATACGTTCGGTCTGCGGATCCTGCGCCAGCATGCGCATGACACGCCCCTTCTGCTCCCAGGGGCAGTCCACCTGGAGACGGGCAACATGCGCCGGTGGCGTCGCGTCGATCACCTCGGCGAGGGTCTCTTTCGCGGTGGTGAGGAGCTCGAGGAGCCGCACAGTCGCGAACAGGCCGTCGAATGACGGGTGGAAGCGCGGGAAGATGAACCCGCCCACGCCGTCGCCGACGAGGAGCGGGTGTTCGCGGGCCGCGAGGCTCATTTGGGCCTCGGCCGATGCCCGAACGCGCTGCACGCGCCCGCCGTACGAGGTCACGATCTGCTCGATCGACGACGGCGCGTAGACCGGCACCGCGACGACACCCGGCGCGAGCCGGACGGTGAGCGAGATGAACGCCGCGAGGAAGTGCATATCGTTGACGATCCTCCCGCGGTCGTCTACGACGAAGACTTTCTCGCCGCCTGCGTCGATGATCACGCCGAGCGAGGCTCCGAGTGCGGGGACGAGCACGGCTAGCTGGCGCAGCTCCTCCTGGAACTCTTCGAACGAGCGCGAGCCGACGTTCTCCGAGACCACACCATTGATCGCGACGACCTCGACGCCGAGGGCATTGAGGAGCTGCGGCAGGAACTGCGCGGCGGTGCCGTGCGAGTAGTTCACGACGATCTTCGGCTTCGCTTCGGCGATCTCCTTACGCCGTGCGACCTCCGCAAGGAATGCGTCGCTGTAGGCCTCGCCGACGCGTGGCGACTCGAAGATGCGACCGACGTCCTCGAACGAGACGCGCCGCAGGTCCTCGCGGAAGAAGATCGTCTCGACCTTTCGCTCTTGCGCCTTGTCCATGTCGAGGGCCTGCTTGTCGAAGAACTTCACGTCGCAGACGCGCGCGTCGAACGGCGATATGCGCACGTGCACGCCGCCTGCCGCGCCGATGCGCCGCGTGTGGAACCGGCCGATGGGTAGCGGTGCCTGCGACAGGTCAGCCACGTGGACGCCCGCGCTCACGATCCCGCTCATGAGTCCTCGCTTCAGCATGCGGCTCGAGCGGTGCTGGTCACGATTCATGGTGATCGTGGCGCCTTGCGGCAACGTGGACGCGTAGGCGGCCCCGAGCCGTGCGACGAATTCAGGCGTGAGGTCGATGTTGACGATCCCCGTGACACCGAACCGGCCGAAGAGCGCGCGGCGACCCTGGGCGCCCCAGATGAGGCTCGAGCTGACGACCGCTCCGGACTCGATCTGCTTGTCGGGCCAGACCCTGACCTGCGCACGGACGCGCGCGTGATCGTTCACGACCGAGTGATCGCCGATCACGCTCCCCTCTTCGAGGACCACCCGTGACTTGAGCGCGCACTGGCGGCCGACGATCGCGCCGTGGAGCTCGGAGCGTTCGCCGATGTACGTGTTCCGCCACACGATCGAGCTATCCACGATCGCTCCGACGTCCACCGACACATAGTCGCGCAGGACCGTCGGGCCCACGATCTCGACGTGCGGTCCGATCTTCACTCCCTCGCCGAGGTAGATCGGACCGGTGAGCTTCGCGGACTCGTTGATATCCACGTCGCCCGCGGTCCAGACGCCCGGCAAGAGCTCGTTGCCGAGCGCCTCGCACTTCACTTTTCCGCGCAGCAGGTCGGCGTTCGCGCGCGCGAATTCGACGATCGAGCCGATGTCGGTCCAGTACCCGTCGGCGACGTAGCCGTAAAGCGGCTCCCCTTCAGCGAGCAGCCGTGGAAAAAGATCCTTGCTGAAGTCGAACACCTCGCCCAAGCCGAATCGCTCGAGGACGCGCGGCTCGATGACGTAGATGCCGGTGTTGATCGTGTCGCTGAAGACCTCGCCCCACGACGGCTTCTCGAGAAATTTCGTGATCTTCCCATCCGGATCCGTGATCACGACGCCGTACTCGAGAGGATTGGGCACGTGGACGAGCGTGAGCGTGACGGCGGCACCGCGCTGGCGGTGGAACGCAACGACCTTCGAGAGGTCGATGTCCGTGAGCGCGTCGCCCGAGATGACAAGGAACGTCCCTTCGAGGTCCTGGTAGAGCTGTCGCACCGAGCCGCCCGTCCCAAGCGGCGACTCTTCGATGCTGTAGCGCAGGCGCATGCCGATCGCGCCGCCGTCGCCGTAGCTGTCCTGGATCACCGAGGCGAGGTACTGGAGGGTCACGAAAGAATCCTCGATTCCGTGGCGCTTGAGTAGCTCGAAGATGTGACCGAGGCAAGGCTTGTCCACGATGGGCACCATCGGCTTGGGGCGGTTGATCGTCAGCGGACGGAGGCGGCTCCCCTCGCCGCCGGCCATGACGACGGCCTGCATCGAGCGAAGTCTAGTTGGCGGAAACGCCTCCGACCGCCCGTGCCGACGGCGTTGGTCGCGATCGCCGCGGGCTCGTGCGATTAGGGCTTGTCCGCTCCGACGGCGAACATCGACTCGAGATCGTGGCGCGAATACGCCTTGAAGGCCACGTGGGTCTGCGTCCGCATGACGCCGGGCACCTGCGCGATGCGGCGGGTCACGATGTCAGCGAGCTCCTCGTGCTCGCGTGCGCGCACCATGGCGACGAAGTCGATATCGCCGGTGACCGAGTAGACCTCCGAAACGCCGGCGACCGCGGCGAGGGTCTCTCCAAGCTTCGGTAGCGCGCCTCGCTCCGCGGTGATGAGAACGATGGCCGTGATCAACTACAGGCTCTTGACGTCGATGTCGTGCAGTGCGGACTTCACGAAGTGCGCGGCCTCTTGGTAGCCCATCGCTTTGCCGCGGTTCAGCGCCGCCTCGTACGACTCAAGCGTGTCGTCGTTCGCCTTCTCGTCGAAGACGTGGAACTGCTCCTCGAGCTGGTCGATCGCGAGCTTCACGCGGTCACGCGCGGCCATGCTGATCAAGAAAAGGCCCTCCCGGCGGATAGACGTGTGTCCCGAGAATACCGCCGGGAAAGGCCTGTGGCTCTACGGCTGCTTGTGCTCGTGCTCCTCCACCACGTGCTCTTCCTCCACGACCTCGTCGGCGCTGGTCTGCACGTTCGTCGTACCGTCGGGTCCGACGTTCACGTTGGTGACTTTCTTGACTGGTTCCTCGCGGCGGATCGTGTGCTTTTCGATGACCTCTTTTTCTTCCACGCCGGCCTCCTTCCGTGTTGGCAAGGCGGACTGCATGACTGCTGCCAGCGCACCGGGTCAGCGGCGGTCCGCGATCGGGACTCCGAACCGCAGCGGCGGATAGTTCCTGAGCTCATCTGCCACGCCGAGCACCGCCTGCCGGGCGCGTTCGCGATCCAAGTTGAGCGACTGCCACGGGCCGACGGAGAGGTCCCGGCGCTCGAGCGAGTAGGTCCGAAGCGCCGAACCGAGCAGCTGACGATCGGATGCGACGAGCCGCGGGAGAAATTCCACGAGCGTCGGCACGGCGCCGTCGCCGAGCGAGCCGAGGTAGTAGGCGTCGAGCGCGCGGCGCGCATCGTCGGGCAGACCGCTCGGGTCGACGACGCGCTCGAGATCCTGGCGAGCGACGAACGCACTCGGGCCCGTGAGATTGACGGCGAACGCGACCGCGAGGCCAAGCAATCCGGCGGCGTGTAGGAGCCAGCGGGTCTGGTCGCGCCAGATGAGGATCGCTGCGGCCACCGAGGCGCCGCCGAGCCAGCCGATCCCGGCGAGCGCGTAGAAACGCTGCTCTGTCCACCCGTACGCAAGCTGGTAGAGGTGCATCCGATAAGCGGCCGAGGCGACGACGATGATCGTCGCCACGACGAGCGTGAGCGCGGCGGCGACGTATGTCCGCGAGCGCCGCGCGACCACCAGCTCGACGCCGAAGACAAGCCCGCCCGCCACGACGGCGACAGCGATGAGTTCGAAGAAGCCGCGCCGGCCGTACTCGCTGTAGGTGAGACCCGTCGCGTTCAGTGTGTCGACGCCGCCGAACAGGTACGCGATCTGGAGCGCGACGAAGAAGACAAAGAGGGCATCGACCGCCAGCAGCATCGTCGTGCCTGCCGTCGAGCTCAGGATGCCGCGGAGGCGCGGAAGGACCGGCGCGAACGCCGTCTCCGCGCCCCGGCCCGAGACCATTAAGAGCCCGCCGCCGAGCCAGGCGAAGAACGCGGCGAGAATGATCCTCCCTATCAGCTCGCCGATAGACCAGCGCTTGAAGTCGAACACGTTGCGGAGCGCGCTCGAGAAGACGGCATCGGCGCTCGCGAACAGCAGGGCGAACACCACGAGGAACGGGAAGGCGAGCGCGATCCCCGCACCGACCGAGATGACGCGCCCGCCGGCGCGGCGTGAAAGCGGACGACCCAGCTCGGGAAACGCGGCGAGGAGCACGGCGCCGCCGGCGAGGATGCGGCTGGCCACCACGAGTCCCAGGACTATCAGGACATCGAGGGCGCGCCGCGTCAGCGGCACGCCCGCGAATGAGACGGCCGCCATCGTCACCAGGACGACGGTCGCAGGCGCATCGAACAGCAAGAGCATGAGATCTGTCCGTATCGCGGGGAGGAACGCGAAGAGGATCGCCGCCGGCGCGATCCAGCGATCGGATCGGTCGAGGCGAGCGTCCGCGGGCCGCAGGCGCCACGCTGCGGCAAGCAGCGCGAGCGACCCGATCCCGAGATTGATACCCAGCGCTACGCCATAGAAGAGGTATTGCGCCAGAAGACCGAAGAGCAATGCGAGCGAAAGCAAGACGGCGGGCGAATAGCGATCGACCGAGGAGAGGCGCGATGTCGTGGTCGGGAAAATTTGCTCGGCCATGCCGTGATCGTGGCAGCGTCTGCGGAGCGTTTCGTATGAGTTAAGACGCTCCGTAGTAGTTAGCCGGGGTCAATTAGAAGCAGCGGAGGATGTGCGAGATCAACGCTCCGGCTACCAGTTGGCGAGGATCCTCAGGGCGGACAGGCCGCTCTGCCGGGCATCATCGCCGAGCCCCTTCCAGCACGATGCCGTTGAGACGTCCATCTCCTTTCGCCTCCGGAGCCAGCCTCGTTCGCTGCCTCGTAGTTGGCTTCTCAGTTCATCTGGGTCGTTCACGAAACTGAGAAGAACCGCAAGGTCCGAGCGCTGATTCTCCGGCACGTCGTCGACATCGACGGCACGAGCTTTCAGCAGAATTGCGCCGAGGAGACTCGGCCGCGGGAGAACTCCTCTGCGACCCGCGACTTCGATCTCGACCCTCTCGGTTCTGTCGAGTGCCTGCCGGCCACCAGGCACTTCGACGGTACGAGCTGGCGGGATCGTGGTCTTCGCGGCCGCAGCACGAAGCCCGAGATGCTCCGGAGCGAGTACATCAATCTCAACTCCGTCCCGGACAAATGTGTGGCCAAGCCCAAACGCCGTTGGCTCCTGGAGTTCGAACCCTTCGTCTCTGAGAATCTCAGAGATCACACGGACAGCGGAAGGCTTGATCCGCGCCTCAGCCAACGCGTCCGCGTCCAGGCTCTCGCGATGTACGCGCCGTTCACGCTCCCAGATATGAAGCTGAACCATTCGTGCGCCGATCAAGGTCCAGTGCTGCTCACGGTCGAAAAGGTCCAGCAGCGTGAACCAGACCATCTTGTCCGTCTCGCTGGTCGCCGTGATCGTGATCAACGCGCGTCAATGCTCCGCAGCAAGCGCTGCCCGGCTCTTCTGGTTCGCTGATCTCGGGATTCGACGAGATCCGCCGCGACGACCGCACGCGGCATGACTGCTCGTCGCAACGGGATATCGGAACCGATACCGCGAAGGATGAGGTTCGCTTGCTCCTCGGGTACTTCGCGAAGTGCGAAGCGATAAGCCACCTTCTCAAGTTTTCGCTTCGGGTAGTAGCCCTCGAGGACTTCAAGGGCGGAGATGTCGGCCCCGTACTCGCGGGCAGCGCTTACGCCTGACTTGATGAAGTCAGGATCACCCCGAATCGAGCGTAGTGCAGCGTCATTTGCTCGGAAGTTGTGGCGGAGGGCTCGCGAGCGAACGCGGGACAGCTGGTCCGCCAGCGACCTGAGCCGGAGACGCCGGCGGAGTCGTGAACGCACATCTGCTCGGATCCAATTCGGTTCCTCCCTCGAGGCCAAGAAGAGCAACGCGAACGCGTTCCTCGGATCCAGAGGCCTTCCACCTTCACGGGGAGCCTCCTTCTCATCGACCAAGGCCTCAGGATCGAAGACCCACCGCCCGGCGATCTTTTGTCCGCCTAGGCGGCCTTTAGCGGCGAGCGCGCGGACGCGAGATTCGTGCACACAAAGCTGACGCGCTACCGCAGAGGATGAGAGGAAACGTCGGTCGTCCATTTGCGTGAACTATAGCGCTATCGCTATAGTTGTGTCAACGCCCGCTCGAACGGAGCTAGCCGATCTCGAGCTCCCGCGTCGGCACACTGACGTCGACTTCGACGCGCCCATCGACCACCCGCACCGGATAAGCGTTCACCGGGAACACCGCGGGCAATGCGCGCACGTCGCCGCTGAGAAGGTCGAATCTCGCCCCGTGGCGTGGACATTCGACCAAGCAGTCATCGAGCTCGCCCTCTCCGAGCGTTCCGCCATCGTGCGTGCAGACATTGTCGATCGCGGCCCA
>VBDX01000106.1 GCA_005881885.1 Chloroflexota bacterium | reverse complement strand
CCGCTCGACAACGCCGCCGGCGCGGAATGAGTCGGCGAAAGCCGACGCGCCCGCGGCCTGCACGCCGACGATCCGCGGCCGCGGTGTGCGCGCGGATGCGGCGAGCGCGATGCCGGAGATGAGACCGCCGCCGCCGACAGGGACCACGAGGATGTCGAGATCGCGCACGTCGTCGAGCAGCTCGAGCGCGAGCGTGCCCTGGCCCGCGATCACGTCGTCGTCGTCGAACGCGTGCACGTACGCGCGCTTCCGCTCCCGCGCGATCTCGACGGCGGCGGTGTGCGCCTCGTCGTAGCTCTCGCCGAGCAGCAACGCCTCGGCGCCGGTGCGCTGGATCGCTGTGAGCTTCGCGAGGGGCACCCCCTGCGGCAGCACGACGGTCGCCGGCACGCCGAGGAGCTGCGCGGCATACGCGACGCCCTGCCCGTGGTTGCCGGCGGACGCGGTCACCACGCCGTTCACGCGATCGTGCGCCTCTTTCCGGAGCAGCGCGTGGAGAGCGCCGCGGATCTTGAAGGCCCCGGTCTTCTGGAGGTTCTCAAGCTTCAGGAAGATCTCGCACCCGGAGAGCGCCGAAAGCGCCTCGGAGCGCTCGGTGGGCGTCCGGCGGATGTGCGGGGCGATGAGCGCGGCGGCCTCGGTCACGGCCGACGCGTCGAGCGGGCGACGCGCGACCACCGCCACTTTGCTATGCGACCCGATCGAACGCCCGGCGCAACCGTCGCACGCCCTCGTCGATCCGCTCCGGGCTCGGACCGCTTATCGAGAAGCGCAGCGCGTTCGAGTGATCGCGCTCGATCGCGAAGGCCTGGCCCGGAACGAACGCCACACCTTCCTCGAGCGCGACGTCGAGCAGCCTGCGGGCGTCCACGTCATGAGGAAGCCGGACCCAGAAGTAGAAACCGCCGTCAGGATCGTTCCAGGTCACGCCGGTGCCGGCGAATTCGCGTGCCAGCGCGGTGCGCGCGCGATCCTGCTTGTGCCGATAGAGCTCGCGCAAGCGGCCGACATGTGCATCGACACCACCGCGGCGGTGGAACTCCAGCACGATGCGCTGCGCCAGCGTGCCTGTGCTCGAGTCCATCGTCTGCTTCACCTTCGCCATGCGCCGGATCGTGTCCGTCGAAGCGATGGCCCAGCCTACCCGCAGCCCGGGGAGGAACGTCTTCGAGAACGTGCCGATAGAGACGACATCGACACGCGATCCGAGCGATGCGACCGGTGGAAGGTCCGCGCCGCGATAACGCAGGAGCCCATACGGATCGTCTTCCACGACGATCGCCTCGTACGCCGCCGCGAGCGCGAGAAGTGACTCACGACGCCCGAGCGAGAGCGTCTCGCCCGACGGATTCTGGAAATTCGGGACGACGAAGAACATTCGCGGCCGAGCCCCGCTGCGCCGGATGAGCCGCGATGCTTCGCCCACGTCGAGGCCTTCGCCATCGACCGGCACTTCGAGAACCGTCGCGCCGTGATTGCGGAACGCGGACAGGGCGTTCGCGAAGCCCGGCGATTCGACGACGACGGCGTCGCCGGGGCGCAGATACACGCGGCACGCGAGATCGATCGCCTGAAGCGCACCGGCGCTGATCAGCACGTCGCTCGCGTCAGTCTCGAGGCCCCGCGCCGACGCGCCGGCCGCGACGACCTCGCGGAGCTCGGGCTCGCCCTCGGTGATGCCGTAGCCGAGCGCGCTCGCCCCCTCGCGGCGCAGCACCGTCGCGGTGAGGTCGTCGGCGCCGACGAGCTCCAGCGCCTCGCGGGACGGCGATCCCACCGCGAAAGACACGGTGTCCCGCGTCTGCCGCGCGACGATGCCGATCGTCTCGTCGATGAACGAGCCGAACACCTCGTGCTCGCGCCGCGCGCTCTGTTCGGGAAGCGGTGCGACGGCCCCACCGCTCATCGCGGGAAGGATCTCGACGGTGCGCTTGCCGCTGAGGTCGCCGTCCGCGGAAAAGAAGCGAACGTCCTCGCCGTCGATGAAGACGTTGACGAAGCGCCCGAACTCGCCGTCGCGCAGCACGCGCGCCGCGAGCTCGGGATAGTGGACGGCGATCTCCCGGGTGAGCGTCGCCAGGTCCGGAGCATCGAAGGAGAGCGTCGCGTTGCCCCCGGCCGCTGCCCGAAGTGGCGTGGCGAGTCGGACGGTGACGCTCACGACAGGGCCTCCGCGTATGCGCCGCGGAACTCGTCGATATCCGCGGATATCTCGGGGCCGAGTGATGGAGACTCGAGCGCGCCCTTGTAGGCGTTGCCGGTGATGAAGAGGACGACGGTCTCGTCGTCCCCAAAGACGCCGCGCCGGGCGAGTGCCCGCGCGGTGGCGACCACCACACCGCCCGCCGGTTCGGCCAGGACGCCCTCGGTGCTCGCGAGCAGCGCGCAGCCCTCGAGCACGTCGGCATCGCTTACCGACGCGGCCGATCCGCCGCTCGCGCGGATCACCGCGACCGATCCATCGCCGTCGGCCGGCGTGCCGATCGCCAGCGACCGAGCCACCGTGACCGGATCGCGGACCGGCCGCACGTCGCGATATCCATCGAGCACGGCATCCGAAACCGGTGCGCAGCCCGCGGGCTGCGCGGCGTGGATGCTGCAGCGCGTGTCCTCGACGAGCCGCGCCGCGCGCAGCTGCGCGACCGCGGTCGCGGTCCGCGTGAGGAGCGCACCGGAGCCGACCGGGACGATCACGTGGTCGGGCAGGCGCCAGCCGAGCTGCTCCGCGGATTCGAAGAGGAGCGTCTTCGAGCCCTCCGCGTAGTACGGACGGAGCGTGAAGTTCACGAAGCCCCAGCGCTCCTCGTCGGCGAGGCGCGCACACAGGCGATTCACCTGGTCGTACGTGCCGCGGACGCGGACGACCGTCGCACCGTACGCGGCGGCGCCCGCGATCTTGCCCTCGTCGGTCGTGGCCGGAACGAACACGTAGGCGCGCAGGCCGTTGCGCGCGGCGGCGGCCGCTACCGCGCCGGCGAGGTTCCCCGTCGAGGCGCAGGCGAGCGTGTCGAGGTCGAGCTCTTGCGCGCGCGCGAGCGCCAGCGCGACCGGCCGGTCCTTGAAGGAAAGCGACGGGTTGCGCGAGTCGTCCTTAACGAAAAGTCGGGACACGCCGATCGCCGCACCGAGGCGCGGCGCCGCGAGCAGCGGGGTCCAGCCGACCGCGTAGTGCGTCTTCGGCTCGGGGACCGGCAGTAGCGGCGCGTAGCGCCAGAGCGAGCCCGGTCCGCGCTCGATCTCGTCACGAAGTGTCTCGCCGTCGAGCGAAGCGAGGTCGTACTCGGGCTCGATCGGGCCGTAACACTCACCGCAGACGTAGCGCTCGTCCGCCGGCGACAGCACGTGGCATGAGCGGCAGCGAAAGCCGCGCAGTGCGGTGCCTTGTAGCGTGGTTGCCATCTCGTGCCTCCTCCATGAACGACTAAGGCCTCCCTTCCGGGAGGCCTCCTTCAAATGAGCGGTGCTGGAAAAGTGCTGCGGCTAGCCTCCCGGACGCGCGGATTGCCCCGGCATCGGGGCGATCGGCATCGGCGGGATGAGGACAAGACGCATCGTGGACGAGGCTAGGGACCCGGTCGCCAGGCGGTCAAACCGGGCGATGCACTGTGCACAGGTACGGCACCATGGGGTCGTGGATGCGGATGTAATCATCGCGGGGCTCGGCGCGCACGGGAGCTCGGCCGCGTACGCGCTCGCCTCGCGCGGCGCTGCGGTGCTGGGTTTCGATCGCTTCGCTCGCGGCCACACACTCGGGTCATCGAGCGGCCTCTCCCGGATCATCCGGCTCTCGTATTACGAGCACCCCGACTACGTACCGCTGCTGCGCCGCGCCTGGGAGCTCTGGCGCGAGCTCGAGCGAGCGAGCGGTGAGCACCTTCTGACCGAGACCGGTGGCCTCTATGCAGGGCCGCCGGACGGCCAGCTTGTCTTGGGCGCGCTCGATAGCGCGCGCAGTCACCGGCTCGACCACGAAGTCCTCGACACCCGTACGCTCCGCGAGCGCTATCCGCTCTTCGCGTGGCTTGAGGGCTGGACTGGCGTCTTCGAGCGCCAGGCCGGATGGCTCGCGCCCGAGCGGTGCATCGAGACGCATCTCCGCCTCGCCGAACGCGCCGGAGCAACGTTCCGCTTCGAGGAGCCCATCGAGCGATGGGGGTCGACATTCGACGGCATCCGCGTGACCACGCGCAGCGGGAGTTATGAGGCGAAACAGCTTGTCATCACGGCGGGCGCGTGGACCGCGAAGCTCGTGCCGTCGCTCGCCTCGCAGCTATCGGTCGAACGCAGCGTCCTGTTCTGGTTCGAGCCGCGCGCCGAGCGCGATGCCTTCGCGCGTCTACCGGTCTATATCGTCGAGGACACCGATCGGATCTTCTACGGCTTCCCCTACATAGAAGGACAGGGCGTGAAGGTCGCCGGCCTGCACTTCGGCGACCCCGCAGACCCGGACACGCTCGACCGGACGCCCTCCGCGGACGACGAGGAGCGGGTACGCGGGTGGCTCCGCCGCCGCGTGCCGCTCGCGAACGGCGAACGGCGGGACGCGAAGGTGTGCATGTACACGAACACCGTGGACTCGCACTTCGTCATCGACAATCTCCTGGAGGACTCGAACGTCGTGGTGGCCTCGGCGTGCTCCGGGCACGGGTTCAAATTCGCGAGCGTGATCGGCGAGATCCTCGCCGACCTGGTGCTCGAGGGCGAAACCGAGCATCCCATCGGTTTTCTCTCGTCGGAACGGCTTGGCTCGGACCTCGCGCTTTAGCGGGCGGGAGGAGAATGCGCCGCAGATAGCCTCGAAAAAGGAGAGCGACGATGAGGAGCATCCGGTTCGTTGGTCTGACGCTCGTGCTGGTGGGGCTCGTCGCCTCTGCATGCGGTGGAACGACCCCGGGGGGCGGCGCATCCGCGGCCCCAAGCCAGGCCACCGTCACCAAGGACCTGATCATCG
>VBDX01000105.1 GCA_005881885.1 Chloroflexota bacterium | reverse complement strand
GACGATGTCCGCGAAGCTCACGTCGCTGGTCGAGTCGCTGGGCGGGAGCGATGCGGCCGAGGCACGCACCCTCACGGTGGCTCTCGGGACGCTCATCGGCTCGTCGACGGCGGCGACGGGCGGTGCCTCGCGAGCGCGCATCAGCCGGACGGAGCTGCACTGGGCGATCCGGCGGGTGTTCGAGCTTTTGGCGCGGCGCGGGCCGATCGCGCTCGTGTTCGAGGACCTGCATTGGGCCGAGCCCACGCTGCTCGAGCTCATCCGCTATATCGCCGACGGGGCGGACGGACCGATCCTGGTCCTCGGCTCGAGCCGGCCGGAGCTCGTCGAGACGAGGCCTGCGTTCGTCGAAGACAGCGACGGCGAGCGCCGCACCCTCGCTCTCTCCGCGCTCACGGCTGCTCAGAGCGAGACGCTTCTTTCTGGCCTCCTGGGCGCGCCGGACCTCCCCGCAGGCGCGGTCGAACGTCTCCTGCGCAACGCAGGTGGCAATCCGCTCTTCCTTGAAGAGACGGTCGGCATGCTCGCCGCGGTCGGGACGGCCGATCTCGGACGCGGCAAGCTGCTCGAGCGCGTCGAGTCGCTCCCCGTTCCAAGCAGCCTGCAATCGCTGATCGAAGCGCGGGTCGACCAGCTCCCGCCCCGCGAGAAGAAGGCCGCGCAGCACGCCGCGGTCGTCGGCGGAGTCTTCTGGTCGGGCGCGGTCGCGCACCTGAACGAGACGCGCGAGGGTCTCGACGAGGACCTCCAGACGCTCGCGCGCCGAGATCTCATCCAAGCCGCCGCGACATCGACCATCGAAACTGAGGACGAGTACGCCTTCAAGCACATCCTCATCAGGGACGTCGCGTACGGTGAGCTGCCCAAGGCCCGACGCGCAGCGCTCCACTCCCGCATCGCCGGATGGATCTCTGCTCTCCCCGGTCCGGAGGATCAGTACGTCGAGNNCTCGCGCGTGCGGGCGAGAGAGCGGAGCGCCGCGAGGGCTTCCGCGAGGCCGAACGCTTCTACACGAGAGCGCTCGATGTGCTGGGCACGAGCGACAGCGAGCAGCGGCTCGGGCTGCGGCTGCGCCGAGGCCTGGTCCAGAAGGCCCTCGGCGAGCTCGGCCAGGCGATGACAGAGCTCGTCGAGATCGAGCGCCAAGCGCTCGTCCTGGAGCGGCCTGATCTCCGCTGCGAGGCGCTCATCGCCCTCGCGAACATCGACGGGAAGCAGGGACGACCCGCGGATGCACGCAGACGCCTCGAGGAGGGCGAGACCATCGTCCGTGCTATCGGTGATCCACGCCTCCTCGTGCAGCAGGTGTTCGAACACTCGGCGTTTCGGGCGCATTTCGACGGCGCCGCCGACGTCGCCATCAACGAGCTGCGGAGCGTCCTCCCAACCGTCGAGACGCTCGGCGATCGTTCACTGCTGATGGAGGCGCACATGCGCCTTGGGACACTTCTCTTCAACGTCGGCAGGCTCGCCGGAGCGGAGTGGGAGCTCACGCGCTGCTCGGTTCTCGCTGCCGAGGCGGGAAGTTTCCGCGCGAAGGCGCGTGCCGACTCTCTCCTTGGTTTCGTGAAGTACTACCGCGGAGAATTCGAGGAAGCCGAGCGGCTTGGCATCGAGGCACACGATCTGCTCGAGCGCACCGGCGACACTTACATCCAGCTCCAGAACTATCACAAGCTCGCGATGTACGCGACCGCTCGCGGCGATCCGCATCTCGCCGAGGAACGGCTGCGCGTAGCGCTGCCTCTCGCCCTGCAGATCGGAGGGTGGATCGTCCCCCAAACCTACCGGCGCCTCGCCGAGTCCCTGGTGCGCCAGAACCGCGTAAACGAGGCCGTCGAATGCGCGGCGCTCGCGGCGGCGAGCGCCCCGGAGGACGATGGCTACGCTCGCCCGGCCATGCTCCTCGCCGATGCCATCGTGAAGACGGCCCGCCGCGAGCTGGTCGCGATCGAGCGCTTCAACGACGCGGTGCGCTCACTGGAGGATCAGCAGCTCGCGGTCGACCTAGGCGAGGCGCGCATCGCGCTCGCGTGGGGGCTTCGCGCCTTTGGTGATCCGGCGCGCGCGCGAGAGGAGCTGCAACGCGCGCGTGAGACGTTTGCTCGCATGGAGGCGCGCGGCGTCGTAGATCAGATCGACCGGGAGCTTGCCGAGTTGGCGAAGGGGCCCGGACCATCGGGCCCCTTCGCGCCGACCACTAGCAGCTAGACCGCCAGGTTAGAAAAACTCGTCCGAGCAGGAGTTGGTCTCCGCGTCCGCGCTGCAGAAGCGATCATGCAAGATGACCGGGGCGGTTTCAGTGTGATGGTGGGGGACGCCGTTTGCCGTGTACGTCTGGTCGAGCGTGCAATTTGCCCCAACCACGTCCTCCTTGGCAGTGCCCTTCTGCTCCGAGTTCATGCTCGGGTTGGCGGTGGGCGTCTGCGCTTGATCGTTTGATTGGGTGATCTGGCAATTGTTAGCGGCGGTTCCGCCATTCTGCGTGGTGCAGCAGTCCTCCGGACCAAATTTCGTCCGAATCAGGGTGCCGAACGTGCCGGCATCCTGAGTCTGGCTCTCGTTCTGGCCGGCAATGCTGTTTTGGGCTACGCCTCCAGCCGTCTGCGTCACCGACCCGCTCTGACCACCCGGGAAGGGAAGCCCCTGGTTCTGGGTGATCGTGCAAGTTGTGCACGAATTGGCGTGCTGGCGCTGCGTTAGCTGGTGCTGAAGATTCGATGTGTTGGCTCCCGTGGACGTCGTCTGGGTGACCGTCGCCTTCTGATTCGGTGCGAACGCAGGGTCCGTGTTCTGATCCTGGGTGATGTCTGAGTTGCTCTGGGCGTCCTCTGCCTGAAGGATCGTCTGCTGGACGTCCGACGAATTGTTGCCGCCTCCGGCGGTCTGCGTGACCTTCGCGGTCTGGCGGGCCTGCTGTTGCTGACTTACGGGGGGCGTTGAGTCAATGTCGAGCGTTTGTTGAATCGTCAGCCTGATGGTCGCGGTGTTCTTCCCCGTGTCGCTGGTCTGGTTTATCTCGGCGTCCTCCGTCGCCGTTTGCGGCGATCCTCCACGCTGATTGATGCGCTGATTTACGTTGGCGTTGTTGTTCCCTTTCTTGGCCTGCTGCCTGATCGTGCATTTGCTCTTACCAGAGCCGTCGCTCAGGTCCGTGTTGCAGGAAGCCGAGTTCATCGAACTCGATGTCTCCAGCGGATCCAAAAGGCTGGACTGGACGACGAGGCACTCGTTGAGCGCCGGGATCAGGGCATCGAGCGAGGGCAAGCAGTCGAAGATGTTCGCGGCCGGGGATGCCGACGACGCTATTTGCACGACGCGGGTCGCGGCCGTGCAGTTCCATCCATCACCCGGACAGAGCGGTCCGGCGTAGTTCAAGGGTCCTTGCTGTATGACGACCGAGCCGGGGTCGACGCCGATCGAGGTGAGGTAGGCCTCGATGGCCGGCAGGCTCGAGAGATCGGTCTGGCCTCGATCCGTCGAAGATGCGTCTGCTCTGGCCCCAACCCCAGCCATCATCAAGAGACCGACGACGACGATGACGGTGGCGACTTTTGTTCCCATTTGTATTGCCCCCCATTGACAGCCGGATGACGAAAGCGGCGGCCACGCTATCGGTGGCAAATTGAAGACTCCATGAGGGCGGGTTGAGGCGCCACGATGCCGAGACGTCGGCACGGAACGCGCGGTTTGCTCGGGGTTTTCACTGTCCAGGCAACCGGGGCCAGGATCGCCTGCAGACCGAAGCGCCTACCTAGGCGAAGAGCTCAATTGATCCGTCGCACAAAGACAAACGAACTGAGAGCGAGCGCCTAAATCAGGATGCGCCATAGGAGGCGGAAATGCACCGCATAGCACTCACAACCCTTCTCGCCCTCGGGTTGCTCGTGGGCCCGAGCTCGATCGCGAGCGCCACCGGTCAACCGAACCAATCGTGTGAAGACCAGCCGACGCGTCCGGGGCAATCAGCCAGCGCGCCGGGCTCGGCATTCAACCCCGATGGGGTCGCGGGAACCCACTACGCCGGCGAGCAGCCGCAGAACTCGAATAACCCGAACTCGGTCAGCCAGTACGACGTCGCCTGCGCCAAGGTCTCATCGCACTAACCCCCGCGCGCGAGCCGCTGGTGATCGGCGGGCGTGTCGACGTCGTCGAGCGAACCAAGCGCGGCGGTGACCCTGACCTCGGCGATGTCGTCGCGGCCCGCGAGGACCTCGCGCATTCCGACATCGCCCCGCAACGCGAATGCGGCCGGCCAGAGAGTTCGGTGCAAGATCGCGGGCGGCGAACGCCGGCCGTGCCAGACCGACACGATGGCGGACGATTTGGCGTCCCGGCCTAGCGCCATGAGCTCGCTGATCAGCTCCGTCGTGACGCCCGGCATGTCGCCAAGGAGCACGAGCGCCGCGTGCGACCGGCCATCGATCGTGCGGAGGCCGGCCTGCAGAGAGCTCGCCAGGCCACTCGCGTAGTCCTCGTTCACGATCACGCGCGCGCGACCAGGCGCGAGGCTGGCGGCGATCCGGTCGGCGTCAGCGCCGAGCACCACGACGACGTCCTCGAGCGCCGAGACGACGGCGGCGTCGATCACGTGCTGGAGGAGCGGTCGACCGTCGAGCTCCGCGAGGAGCTTCTGCGCGCCGAACCGCCGGCTCTCGCCCGCGGCGAGGATGATCCCGCCGATCTCCCGCGGTGCGTCGTCAACGCGCGGTGGCAAGCGTCTCCGTCGAGAGGCTGCGGCCGCTCCGGCGATAGCGCACGGCGACGACCTCCGCCAGGATCGAGAGCGCGATCTCCTCTGCGGTCCCCGCACCGATGTCGAGGCCGATGGGCGCATAGACGCGCGCGATGTCGCGCACCCCGAAGCCCTGCTCGCGCAGCCAGGTAAAGCGCTGCTCGTTGGTGGTGCGGCTGCCGATCGCGCCGATGTATCCGGCGTCACTGCGCAGCGCCGCGACGAGCGCGGGATGATCGAACTTCGCGTCGTGCGCGAGGATCACGACTGCGGTGCTCGCGCCCAGCCGCAGCCGCGCGAGCGCCTCGTCGGGCCACATCAGGAGGATCTCGTCCGCGAGCGGGAAGCGCTCGCGATCGGCGAGCGCGGAGCGGGGATCCGCTACGACCACGCGATAGCCGACGCTCTTCGCGAGCGGCGCGAGCGCCTGCCCCACATGCGTCGCGCCGACGATGACCATAAGGGGCGGCGTCGCGAGGGCCTCGAGGAAGACGGAGGCCTCGCGGCCGTCAGCGAGGGCCGCGAACACCACGCGGTTCTGCCCACCGCCGAGCGCAGCGAGGGCGTCGACCTTGAGCGGCGCGAGCTCCTCGGACCAACCCTCGGCGTGATCGTCGCGGAGCAGGGCGACCGTCCCCGCGCGGTCGGCGGGCGAAACGATGTGCGCGAGCACCGCGGCGCGCTCCGCAAGTACCGCCTCGAGCGCGGCGCGGTGCAGCGCGCCGATCGGCTCGATGAGCACGTCGATCGCGCCGCCGCACGACAGGCCGACGGTGAACGCGAATTCGTCGCTGATGCCGTAGGTCACGACTCGCGGCCGACCGTCGCGGAGGACCGCCATCGCCTCCTCGTAGACCGCGGATTCGACGCAGCCGTTGCTTACCGAGCCGGCGATCTTCTCGCCCGATCGCGCGATGAGCGTCGCGCCGAGCGGCCGCGGCGCCGAGCCGGCGATGCGGACGACG
>VBDX01000104.1 GCA_005881885.1 Chloroflexota bacterium | reverse complement strand
GGGAGGCGGAGAGCCTCCAATACGGTGGCACCTGGGTGGCGCATGACGAGCGTTATGCCCGGACCGCCGAGTTTCTCGCGGTGCTCAAAGGGATGTGGACCAAGGACGAGTTCTCGCTCGAGGGCCGGTACTACACGATCAAGAACGCACGGCTCGCCCCCAAGCCGGTTCAACGGCCGTGGCCGGTCCTGTACGCCGGCGGCGAGTCACCGGCGGCGAAGGACCTCATCGCGCGTGAGTGCGACGCGTATCTCATGCACGGCGACCCGCCCGACGTGCTGGCCCCCAAGATCGCCGACATGCGCGCGCGCCGTGCGAAGCATCCCAAGCTCCCGCCGCTTCGCTTCGGGGTCGCCGGATACGCGATCGTCCGTCAAAGTGACGCCGACGTGAAGAAAGAGGTGGCGCGCATCACGGATGTGCGCGCGAGCGCCCGCGGGTACGCGAGCTACCTGGATTTCATCAAAGGCTCGCAGCTCGAGACCCAGGTGTCTCTCGAGGACTACAGCGTCTCCAACCGCGGGCTGCGCACGGGTCTCGTCGGCACGTCCGATCAGGTCGCCGAGCGCATTCGCGAGCTCGAGCGCATCGGCATCGACCTGCTCCTCCTGCAGTGCAGTCCCCAGCGCGAGGAGATGGACCGTTTCGCCCAGGAGGTCTTTCCGCTCGTTCGGGCATAGTGCTCAGGCCTGTCTGTCCTGCGCTCTGCTGCTTCGCAGTAGCATCTCGGGCGGCCATTAGGGTGGCGGGGAGGAAGTCCATGCGTCGTTGGTTGGTCACATTGACCGCGGCTCTCACGCTCGCGTCCGCACAACCGGTGCTCGCCGCGCAACCCGAGCAGGGCGTGGTGAAGACGATCGCCGACGCCAACAACTCGTCGTGTCACAACCCCGAAGGGATCACTGCCTCGCCGAGCGGCTTGCTCTATGCCGCGGGGCTCTCCGGGAACATCTGCGTGTATACGCTCGGCGGGCAGCAGGTCCGCGTCATCCCGGTCGCGGCGAACCATGCGCTGCTCGGCGAGCTTTTCGTACCGAGCGAGGGCATCTACGTCGCCGACAACAACCCCGGATTCACCGGCGGCCGCCTCATCAGGGTCGATCCCGAAAGCGGCGCGGTGACCGAGCTGGCGACCGGTTTCGGGGCCCCGAACGCGATCGCACGCGATCACCTCGGGACCCTCTACGTATCGGACTCATTCGCGGGAGCGATTTACGCGGTCAGCCCCGACGGCGGCGGCAAGACGCTCTGGAAGGCCGACCCGCTCCTTGCGCCGGCTGGGAACCCACCGTTCGGCGCGAACGGCGTGGCCTTCGATCGGACGCAGAGCCACCTCTACGTCGCGAACACCTCGACGGACCGGATCCTGCGCATCGAGGTGAACGAGGACGGCAGCGCCGGCGCGATCTCGATCTTCGCGGACGGCGCCGCGCTGGGCCCGGGTGCGCTCGACGGCGCCGACGGTATCCAGTTCGATGTCCAGGGAAACCTCTACGTCTGCGCCAATCAGGCGAACGAGATCCAGGTCCTGTCGCCGAGCGGGGCATTGATCGCTCGCTACGGACACAATCCGGGCGACGATCCTCTCGACTTCCCGGCGAGCCCGATCTTCCACGAGCGTGGTCTCTACATCGCTAACCTCGCTCTGGGTACCGCACCAAGCGGCGGCAAGATCTCCGTGCTCGGCGTCCCGTTCCCGGGCGCTCCTGGCGGCCGCTAGACGATCGATGGGGGCGGCGCGAGCCGCCCCCTGTTCACAGCCGCTCCTGGTAGATCCGCCGGACGACATCCTCGATCTCGGGCTCCTGAACGGTGAGATCGCGAAGCGGCGCCTGTGCCGCGGCCGCCGCGGTGAGCTGCGCCGCGCTCAGGCGCTCGCCGTCGAACGCGATCCACTGCCGCGGGCCTTCGACGCGGATCACCCGCGCCCCGTCCAGCTGGAGCGCTGGGCCGGGCTCCTCGAGATCGACGACGAGCACGCGCTCCTTCCCGTAGCGCGCCTTGAGCGTGTCGACGTCGCCGTCGAAGATCAGCCTGCCGCGATCGATGATCAGGATCCGCGAGCAGAGCCGCTCGATGTCCGTGAGGTCATGCGAGGTGAGGAGCACGGTCATGCCGCGCTCGCGGTTCGCGCTCAGCAGGAGCTCGCGGACCCGCTGCCTCGCGACGACGTCGAGCCCGATGGTCGGCTCGTCGAGAAAGAGGATCTCCGGGTCGTGGAGCATCGCCGCGGTCAGCTCACCGCGGATGCGCTGGCCGAGGGAGAGCTGACGCACCGGCGTCCAGAGAAACTTATCGAGATCGAGCAGCTGCCGGAAGGCTGAGAGATTGCGCTCGTAGATCTGTGAGGGGATGCGGTAGATGTGGCGGAGCAGCTCGAACGACTCGATGAGCGGGAGGTCCCACCAGAGCTGCACCCGCTGGCCGAACATCACGCCGATGCGCCCGGCGAGCTTGGTCCGCTGCCGGGTGGGGACCAGGCCCGCGACCGAGATCCGGCCGCGCGACGGCACGAGGATCCCGGTCAGCATCTTCACCGTCGTGGACTTGCCCGCGCCGTTCGGGCCGATGTAGCCGACGAGGCTTCCTGGCTCGACCGAGAACGACAGGTCCGAGACCGCGTGGACGACGTCGGTCCGGCGGCGGAAGCGACCGGCGGCCCGCCGCACCACGAAGTCCTTTCCGACATGCTCGAGCTCGATCGCCGGCACGTCTACCCGCCTGCGCTTTGATAGTGGCGGACACCGAAGCGCCAGACCGCGCTTGCGACGATCGCCGCGGCGACGGCGACGAGAGGCGACGCGAAGCGCAGCCAGTCGGGCAGGCCAATGGGATCGGGCTTGCCCAGGATGAAGAGAGCGGGGAAGTAGGCGACGAAGGCGATGGGAAAGATGTAGGCGAGGAATCGGCGGAGCCACTGGTCGTAGACGTTGATCGGGAACTGGCTCAGGAACTGGCCGCCGTACGTGAAAGCGTTCGATGCCTCGCGGGCCCCGACCGACCAGAACGCAATGCAGATCGTGGTGACCCAGATCGAGGCGAAGATGACAACGCCGACCGGTACGATCACGACGAGCATCGCGACCCGCCCGAGGTCCCAATCGATACTCAGGTTCGCTAGCGCGTAGGCGAGCACCGCGAGCGCGCCTAGCACTTTGCCGAGGCGACGCACCTGAAAGTCCGCCGTGAGGAGCTGGAACAGCGTGCCGCGCGGTCGGATAAGGAGCAGGTCGAAGTTCCCGTCCCGGATGAGCCCCGGGAAATCGTCGAGGTGACCGATAGCGAGATCGGTGAACGCGAACGCGAGCCCCGAGATCGCGTAGAGCAGGGCGACCTCCGGGAGCGTCCACTGGGCGAGCTGCTGGACGTTCGCGAAGATGACAAGGATCGCCACGAAATCGATGAACGAGATGAGGACCGTGCCCGAGATCTCGAGCGCGAACGATGTCCGGTACTGGAGCTGGGCTCGCAGCCGTGCCTCGATCAGCCGGCGGTAGAGCGCGAGAAGGTTGCGGACCTCATCCACCCTGCACCACCAAGCGGCGCGTACCGAGCGCGAACACCCAGTACGACTTGAGGAGCATCCCGGCCGCCCACCCGAGCTGTCCCGCGAGCGCAACAAGGATCGCGGGCCCCCTGGTCACCCCGACGAAGATATCGACCGGTGTCTGTACCATCGCCGGGAAAGGCGTGGCGTTCGCGATCGCGGCGAGCCATGGCGGGAAGAACTGGATCGGGATCACAAATCCGGAGAACACACTCATGACGACGAGCGCGAGGATCATCGTCCCGCGCGTGTCCGTCGTCCAGAACGCGGCGAGGTTGTAGAGGAGCCGGAACCCGAAGCTGACGGCGACCGCGAGGCCGAGGCTCGCGACGAAGGCCAGCCACACGAGCGGATCAGCCGGAAGCACAGCGTGGAAAGCGAGGACGCCGACAGCGACAGGGGGGATGCCGCGGAAGATCAGCTGGTAGGCGGCGCGGCCGTAGTCGGTGGCGAGCGCTGTGCGCATGGGATGGATCGGCCGAATGAGGTCCGTCGCGATGTCGCCGGTGCGCACCCGTAGGGCGAGCTCCTGCCACCCCCAGAGCGCCACGACGTTCAGCAGGCCCTGCGTGAGCCAGACGTAGGCGATCGTCGCGGCGGCGTCGTACGCACCGATCCGCTCGCGCTCGGCGAAGAGCGCGAGCAGGACCGATCCGCGCATCAGGCCGAAGATGATGTTCGTGAAGGCGCCGGCGGCCGTCGCCGCCGGATACGCCGCGTAGCGAAGATAGCCGCGGCGCGCGATCTCAAGGTCGGTTCGAAGGGACGCGAGCACCGCGGAAGACTAGGTCTAGTGGGCCCGCCGGAGGTGATCGAGCATCTCGGCCATGACGCGGCAATCGACCTGGTTGTAGGCGGCGATCTCGTGCATGACCGGTGACTCCTTGAGGCTGCGGCCACGAGCACGTGCATCCGCGGCAGCGGACCAGGCTCCGGCCATGGCGCCGGCGCCGTCGGCGAGGCCGTCAGCCCATTCCGTCGCGATGAACCCGTGCGCGTGCAGCGCGCGCGCGATCGCCTTGAGACCGAACGAGAAGGCGCCCTTGACGACGACGGGCTCGGCGCGGAAGACCCGGCCGAGCAGGTCGTACCACTGGAGGGGCGGCCATTCGCGATCGGGATGACGAGATCGCGCGGACTCATACGCCCGTTCGAAGTTGGACTCCTCCGCGAGTGACCAGTGAACGAGTCGTACGTCGGCGGCCGAGGCGAGGCCCGATTCGGCGGCGAGTGCTGCGAGGTGCCCGAGCCACTCGTCGATCATCCGTCCCTCCGCGTCCACACCCAGGTCGTCGACCGTGAACTGCTCGAAGGACCAACGGCGCCCGCGATAAGTTCCGCACCCGATCTGGAAGATGAGCGACTGGCCGCCTTTTAGTGGGAACGAGCGAAAGTCGTCATCCAAGTCGTGCACGAATTCGAAGTCCACGAAGGCCTCGGCGGCGGGCGGGACCCGCCAGCGCTCCTCATCGGCGGTGACGCGGCCTGGCCGTACAGGCTCGCC
>VBDX01000103.1 GCA_005881885.1 Chloroflexota bacterium | reverse complement strand
GACCGCAGTGGTCGAAATGCAGGTGCGTGTTCACGATGAGCCGCACCGCGCCCGCGTCGAGGGCGGCCGCCCCGAGCGCCTCGCGGACCTCCCGCCGCCTCGGACGGTAGTTCTCGTCGATCCAGGCGTTCCCTTCGCCGATGCCGGTGTCGACGAGGACGAGACCCTTTGGATGGCGGATCGCGAACGCCAGGACCGGGCCATCCTTTCCCGCGAGCGGATGTGACCCGGGGTAGGTGACGTCCGCGAGATGGAGGGGGACGACGTCGTCGGGCGTCATCGCATGCCATTTTGGCTACAGAACCGGTCGTTTGAGCGTGAACCAGGCATCTCACACGATGGCGAGACGTTACGTTCTATCGACATGGCCTCGTCGCGGCCCACCTCCAATCTGAGCGTCTGGTCAGCCCTCGGCATCGTCTATGTCGTCTGGGGCTCGACGTACCTGGCGATCGCCATCGCCGTCCAAACGCTACCGCCGCTGCTTCACGCCGGGATCCGTTTTGTGCTCGCCGGCCTCCTCCTGGCCGCGTGGCTCGCATTCCGACGTGTCGACCTGCGCGTCTCGCGCCGCGAGTTCGGCGGCGCGGCCGCCGTGGGCGTGCTGATGCTCGCCGGCGGCAACGGCTTGGTCGTCCTCGCCGAGCGGACAGTCCCTTCGGGAATCGCCGCCCTCATCGTGGCGTCGATCCCCCTCTGGATCGTGCTCTATCGGATGGTCGCCGGGGAGCGAGTGGGACGCGACCTGTTCGCCGGCGTGTTGCTTGGACTTGTCGGCGTCGCGATCCTCGTCGTACCGGGCGGCCTGAATGGAACGATCGATCCTGTTGGTGCGCTCATGTTGTTCGGCGCGACGCTCTCGTGGGCGCTCGGGACCTTTCTCTCGCCGCGCCTGGACACGCCGCGCAACGCGTTTGTCTCGACGAGCTACCAGATGCTCGCCGCCGGGATCGTGCTGCTCGTGGTTGCGTTCGGTCGAGGCGAGCTCGCGCACGTCGATCCGGCGACCTTCTCGATGCGATCGGTGATCGCCTTCGGCTACCTCATCGTGTTCGGCTCGCTGGTCGCGTACAGCGCGTACACCTGGCTCCTGCAGAACGCGTCGGTGTCTCTCGTTTCCACGTACGCGTTCGTCAATCCCGTCGTGGCGGTCGTGCTGGGCGCTGTGATCCTCGCCGAGCCGATCACGCCGTCGATCGTGATCGGCGCTGCGGTCATCGTCGTCGCGGTCGCATTCATCGTCGCGAGACAGAACGCCGCGCGACGTACCGATCGAGTCGCGCCAGCCGCGGAGGCCGCGGACTAACAGAAGAGACGGCTTCGCGGCTCTAGCGAAACTCTCGTGCGTTATACCCAGCGAATGCGCGCTCTCCGTTACGCGATCACCGGGCTGGTCGTCCTGGCGACGGTTTCGGTTCGCGCGGACGCCTGGCCATGGCCAGCCGTCGGCGGGCAGGCCCGGCACAGTTCCGGCGTCGTTCTTCTCGGTCCGATCGACTACGACGCCATCCGTAACGCCCAATCGTTCGAGGGCCCGCTCAGAAGAGCCTGGAGCGACTCGTTCACGCTGGCACAGCTGGAGCCCGACCTATTTGGCTATCCGTGGGCGGACCGGACGGCCGGCGAGCTCGTCGTGTCCGTCGCGGAGGCAAGGGGCGTGGAGATCGTCGAGCTATGGGTGCGGTCGGGGCTACAGGTTCCGTCGCCGAAGCCCGGCGGGCCATTCACGATCGATCTGCCGCGGCCGGAGGTCACCGTTCGGATCCACTTTGTCCAGCACTCGATCCGGGGACTGCAGTGGGTCATGGACGGCGTGACCGACATGGCGCGCGCCGGCGTCCCGGGCGCCGATCGCATCTACAGCGCGGGTCCGGATTACGAGCACGACCGCGTGATCATCGTGACGGACCGCCTAAATGATCAGCTGCTCGAAGCGATCGCCGCACGCTTCGGTATCTACGTGATCGCCGTCCGTGTGGATCCTGGAGCGACGCCGATGCACCAGCTCTAAGTCGCCAGCCGCCGGAGCTCGACCTCGTTCAGCAGGCGATCGCTCGTCTTCGCGGCGTCGAAGATGCGATCGATCCGCTCGCGCGTCGCCTCGATCCCGTGTGACTCGAGCCAATAGATCACGTTCGACTCGCCGCTCATCGGGCCGACCTCGATCCGCTGCTCGCGCCCGAGCACCGATGCCGGCACCGCGCTGTACACGCGATCGGCGAGCGCGCGGTCGTTCTTGCGCAGAGCCTTGATCACGGCGGCCGCGTGCACGCCCGTCCCGGTGCGGAACGCATCCGATCCCAGCGCGGGGTAATTGGGCGGGATCGGGATACCGCAATGCTCCGAGACGAGCGCCGTGTATTCGACGAGCGGTCTGAGGTCACGGTCGATGAGCCCCCAAAGCTCGAGGTTGATGAGCAGTTGATCCATCGAGGTGTTGCCGACGCGCTCGCCGATGCCGAGCGCGCAGCCGTGTACCCGGTCGGCAAGCGCGGTCGCGGTGAGCGCGTTGATCGTGCCGAGTCCGCGGTCGTTGTGTCCGTGGAAGTCCACCTTCACATCCCGGCCGCGTACGACCTCGTCCCGGATGAAGGCCAGCAGGTTGCGTACGCCCTCCGGCGTCGCATGGCCGCAGGTATCGGAGACGCAGATGCGCTTCGCGCCGGCCGCGATGGCAGTTTCGTAGAGCCTCGCGAGCGTCTCGGGGTCGGCCCGCGTGGTGTCCTCGGTGACGAACATCACCGGGAGGCCCGCCTTCACCAGGGTTCCCACGCTTGTCTCGACGCTCTCCAGCATCGCGTCGAGCTTCCAATCCTCGGCAAAGCGGCGGATTGGCGACGAGCCGATGAACGTGCAGGCTTCGATCGCCACGCCGGCCTCAGTCGCGGCCTCGATCGCGCCGCGCACGTCATCGGGATGGGTGCGGATGGCACAGTTCGGACGGAGATGCTTCAGCTTCGTCGTTTCCTTCGCGAGCGCGACGATCGCGGCGCGCGCCTGGGGTGAAGCGCCCGGAAGCCCGATGTCCGCGCTGTCGATCTGGAGCTCGTCCATGAGGTGGAGCAGGCGTTTCTTGACCTCGAGCGGTGGGTTGCGCACCGAGGGCCCCTGCAGCCCGTCGCGGAGGGTCTCGTCGTCCAGCTCGACGGCGCGGTAATCCGCGCGCGCCGCGCGGCCATCGCGATTCCAGTCGTAGATCAGCTTGTCGAGCTCGGTCGCCACGCGACGTATGGTGCCTCAGCGACCTCCGCGAAGAGATCCGGTCAGCGAATGACGGGTGCCGTGCGCGCGCCGGTGTAGCCGAGGAAAGCGATGTCCTCGAGCGCGAAGCCGGCGTGGCGCGACATGGTGAATGAATAGGTCGTGGCGACTCCGGCGAACGTGCCTTTTTGCAGACGGTCGCGCATCCGCACGGGATCGAACCCGCCTTCGGCCGCCGTCGCGAGCAACGAGAGGGCGTCATACGCCGTCGCGGCGAGGGATGTCGGCGGGCCCGCGCGATCGGTATACGAGCGCGCGAACACGGCGCGAGCCGGGTTCGCGTTCGCCGTCGCCGCGATCCAGCGCGAGCCGGGCCAGGTCGCCTGGGCCGCGGCCTCGCGCAGGTCGGCGAGGTCGCCTAGGTCGGAAAGATAGGAAAGGTAGAGCGAGGAACCCATGGTGGTCTGACGCGCCGCGTCGGTGTAGGTCTTCGGCGCACCCGCGAAGAAGACGATCGGCGTGACGAGCGGGATCGCGCGCAGGCGCGCGCCGACGTCCGATCCGGTCACTTTGATGATGTTCGCTGTCACGCCTCGGCGCGCGAGTTCCGCGACGAGCGCGGCGCGTTCGGTGATAGCCGTCACCGATTCGTCGCTGACGACCACCGTCGAGCTCAGGACGACCCGTCCTGCGGCGTGGTCGAGGGTTGCGCGCGCGAGCTGCGCCGGCGTCGGCGCGAGCGCGAACGCCCAACCTCCGGCTGTGGCGGGCTCCGCGATCGGGAGGGTGAAGAGGACTGGTACCTGCGCGAGCTGAACCGCGGCGGCGAATGCCTCGTCGTAATCGACGGGAACGCCGATGACGATGGCATCGGCGCGGTCCTCGACCGCCGCACGCCGAAGCTCGAGCACGGTCTTCGACGGACTGCCGGCCACATCGACGATCCTGAGACGCACACGTGGAGATCCGATGGTGAGGGTCGCGCGCGCGAGCTGCGCCGGCGTCGGCGCGAGCGCGAACGCCCAACCTCCGGCTGTGGCGGGCTCCGCGATCGGGAGGGTGAAGAGGACTGGTACCTGCGCGAGCTGAACCGCGGCGGCGAATGCCTCGTCGTAATCGACGGGAACGCCGATGACGATGGCATCGGCGCGGTCCTCGACCGCCGCACGCCGAAGCTCGAGCACGGTCTTCGACGGACTGCCGGCCACATCGACGATCCTGAGACGCACACGTGGAGATCCGATGGTGTGCTGGTCGGCCCAGAGCTGCAGCGCATCGCGCTGCGGTGCGCCGCTCGGCGCGCGCGATCCCGAAAGGTCGAGGAGCGCGCTCACGTTGAGCGAGCCGGGATCGCGCGTCGGCGCGGGGGTGGGAGTCGAGGCAAGGTTCGCCGGCGTGCATGCGGAGATCGCCATCACGACCGCGAATAGGAGCGTCCGCCGGTGCATGGCTGCGGGGCTACGCGCGCGTTCCGTCCGGCAGCGGGTGGTCCGCCGAGTACACGTGTGTCGCCGCATCTTCGGGACGCGGGTCGGGCTCGCTCTCGGCCTGGGCGATAGCGCGTTCGATCTCGTCGGCTAAGGCGACGCGGATCTCTTCGAGCTCCTGTTCGGCCACGTCGGCCGACAGTAAGTACTCACGTGCGCGCTTGACCGGATCCCGCGCCCGCCACTCGTCGACCTCTTGCTTGGTCCGATACCGGCTGTCGTCGTCATCCGAGGTGTGCGGCTGATAGCGATAGCACTTGAGCTCGACGAGGCTGGGGCCGGCACCGGCGCGCGCGTGGTCCGCCGCGAGCTTCGTCTTCTCGTAGCTGTCAAGCACGTCCATGCCGTCCGCCACGTGACCGGGCATGGCGTAGGCCGCGGCCTTGTCGGCGATGTCCTTCACCGCGGTCTGCTTTTCATAGCGAGTCGAGATCGCGAGGAGGTTGTTCTCGATCACGAAGACCACTGGAAGCCTATGAACCGCAGCGAAGTTCGCGGCCTCGTGGAAGTCGCCGGGGCTCGTCGACCCATCGCCGCCGAAGACGAACACGATGTTGTCCGTCTCTTTCCGCAGCTTGAGCGCGAGAGCGAGACCCACCGCATGCGGGAACTCCGTCCCGACGAGGACGGAACGCGAGAGGACGCGGTTCTCGGGCGAGCTGAACATGTTGAGCATCGCCCGGCCGGCCGAGTTGGTGTCGGTCGCCTTCGCGAGCACGCTCCGGAACTCACCAAGCACGCTGAACCCGAGAACGAATGCCACGCCCATGTCGCGGTAATACGGGACGGTCCAGTCCTTCCCGCGGCGGATGCACCAGGCCGCGCCGACCTGTGCGGCCTCGTGCCCATCGGTCCCCGCGCCGAACGGCGTGCGGCCCATGCGGTTGAGTTGGAGGATCCGCTCGGAGACCAGCCGCGTCATCAGCATGTAGCGGTACATGCCTTTCACATCGTCGAGCGAGAGCCCGAGAGGCTCGTGACGCGTCGCGCTCCCCTTGCGCGTGGTGACCGCCATCAGGAGCTCATGCTACTTCCGCAGAAGCAGACCGCAGAGGCGTTAGCCGCGAGGACTACCGGTGTCGCGCCAGAAGAAGACCGCGAGGATCATGAGCCACGCGCCGAGGATCATGCGCAGCGGAAGATCCGGCGGCGCCATGGGGATCCCCGTGAACGCATACACGCCGACGAGCACGAAGCACACGACGGCGAGCGCCATCGTCGTCCATCCGAAGGTCCGCGGAAGCACGCCCGTCTCGGCCCACATCTTCCCGATGGTCCACCACCACACGCCTCGTACGAAGAGCGCCGCGGGTATCAGCGCACCGCTCGCGGCGGCTCCCAGACCGAGCGTGACGACGCTCGCGCCGGCGATCGTCCCAAGGACGGCGCCCGAGCGGCGCACCGGTTCGTGCCGCACGTGCAGCGACGCGATCACCGGAAGCAGCAGTCCGTACCCCAGCGCGCCGAGAGCGAAGTACCAGGAGGGATAGAAGCCGGGCGCAAACTCCGGGGCGGCGAGATGCGCGAGCCCCGCGACGAGCGACCAGACCGCGGCCTTTCGCAGGGCCTGCGGCTCGTGCGGGTCCTGATCAATCTCTGGCCTTCGGTCAGAAGACGCGCTCACGGCTGAACGTCTTGCTCGTCGCCGCTGAGCAGCTCCTCGCTCGGCCTGACTATGACTTGCGCTTCCCCTGCTCGTCGTATTCGTAGAAACCCTTGCCGCTCTTCGTTCCTAGTTGACCAGCGAGGAACATGCGGCGCAGAAGTGGCGGGGCTGCCATGCCCGGGTCCTTGAACTCCTCGAAGAACACGTTCGCCACGTGGTAGTTGATGTCCACGCCGGTGTAGTCGATGAGCTCGAACGGACCCATCGGGTAGCCGAGACCGAGCTTCACCGCCTGATCGATGTCCTCCTTGGTCGCGATGCCGAGCTCGAGCATGCGGATCGCGCCGAGAAGGTAGGGGACCATCAGCCGGTTCACGATGAACCCGGTGCTGTCCTTGCACACCACGCCCGTCTTGCCCAGACGCGTGACGAAATCGCGTAACGTCGTGATGGTCTCGTCGCTGGTCGTCAGCGACTTCACGATCTCGACGAGCTTCATGATCACCGGGGGGTTGAAAAAGTGGAGGCCAGCAAAACGGTCGGGCCGCTTCGTGGCGGCGGCCATCTCGACGATCGTCAGGCTCGAGGTGTTCGAGGCGAAGATCGTCGCCTGCGGGCAGACCGTGTCGAGCTCGCCGAAGACCTCTTTCTTCGGGCCCATCTCCTCGACCACCGCCTCGATGACGAGATCGCGGTCCTTGAAGTCGGCAAGCGCGGTCGTGCCGCGGATCCTGCCGCGTGCGGCCTTCGCATCCGCCTCGGAGACCCGCTGGCTCTTGACCAGCCGCGCGAGCGACCCCTCGACGCGCTGAAAACCCTTGTCCAGGAACGACTGTTCGACCTCGCGAACGAGCGTGTCCAACCCCGCCTGCGCGCAGACCTGCGCGATGCCGGAGCCCATCTGACCGAAGCCGACGACGCCGACACGCTGAATTGTCATGAGCAACCCTCCCCTGGGAAAAGCGCGCACAGCATATGGCGGCAGGCCGACCTAACATTTCGAACGTGCCTTCCCTCACGTCATCGGGCCGTGCCGTGCTGCGCGGACCGGGCGCGACCGAGGTCGCGCTCGTGGTCAACGGCGAGGCCGTGACCGTCCAGGTCGCGCCGCGTCGAACGCTCCTCGACACGCTCCGCGAGACGCTCGCGCTCACCGGCACGAAGAAGGTCTGTGACGAGGGGACGTGCGGCGCATGCACCGTGCTGGTGGACGGTCGCCCGATCTATTCCTGCATGACGCTGGCGATCACGTGCGAGGGAAAGCGCGTCGAGACGATCGAGGGTCTTACCAAGGATGGCGAGCTTCATCCGGTACAGCGCGCGTTCATCGATGCCGATGCGTTCCAGTGCGGCTTCTGCACGCCGGGCCAGATCATGTCGGTCGTCGCCTTGTTGCGCGAGACGCCCGCGCCCACGGAGGATGACGTGCGGCGCGCGGTGGCCGGGAACCTCTGTCGCTGCGGCGCATATCCGAACATCGTCTCCGCGGGCGTGAACGCCGGGAAGCGGAAGCGCTGATGCCGCGGGTCGTCAAGAGCCGCGAGGAGTTCGAGGGCGAGATCTACGAATCGCTCGTCCTCGTCGAGGGCAAGGACCTCCCGGTCCCGCCGACGGGGACGGAATTCGTCGAGATCGCGCACTCGCGCCGGCGCATTGACGGGGCGCAGCGTGTCACGGGCCGTGCCCGATATACACAGGACATCTACCTCCCCGGCATGCTCCATGTGCGGGTGTTGCGCAGCCCCTATCCGCGGGCCCGTGTGCGGCGGATCGACACCAAGAAAGCGGAAGCGCTTCCCGGCGTGCGCGGCGTTCTTCATCGCTTCAACGCGCCGAAGGCCGCCTTCCGCGGCGAGGAGACGATCTTCCGCGAGGAGGTTCGTTTCGTCGGGGACGAGGTCGCGGCGATCGCGGCTGACGACGAGCAGACGGCGGTCGACGCGCTCCGCCTCATTGAGGTCGACTACGAGCTCCTGCCGCACGTCGTCGATCTCGAGGAGGCCATCGGGGACATGGCGCCGCGCCTCGAGACGGATGGCAACGTCGCCGAAGCGGCAACGCATAAGCGCGGCGACGCCAAGCGTGGGCTCAGAGAGGCGGACTTCGTCGTCGACGCGACCTACCGCACCTCGACGCAGCTGCACAACTCCCTCGAGACGCACGGCGCGGTCGCGACGTGGGACGGAGAGCAGCTCACCGTGTATGAGTCCACCCAACACGTCTTCGGTGTGCGCCAGGGGCTCAAGACCGCGCTCAAGCTGCCGTTTTCGAAGATCCGCGTGCTCTGCGATTACATGGGCGGCGGCTTCGGATCGAAGGGCGGTGTTGGCAAGTACTCGATCATCGCGTCGCTCTTCACGATGCAACTCGGGCGCCCGGCCCGATGCGTCCTCACTCGCGACGAAGAAAATCTCGCGGCGGGAAACCGCTCGGCCACATTGCAGCAGCTCCGCGTCGGGGGGAAGGGCGGGCGCATCACGGCGCTCGAACACACCTCGTGGGCCAACGTGGGTCAGGGCAAGTGGGTCGCGAACCCGACCGGTCCGACCAACACGCTCTACGACATCGCGAACCTGTCGTCGAAGTCGTACAAGGTCGTCACCAATGCCGGCTCGCTCTCCGCGTTCCGCGCGCCGGGCTATGTCGAGGGGACGTTCGCGCTGGAGTCGGCGATCGACGAGCTCGCCGACAAGATGGGCGTCGATCCGCTGGTG
>VBDX01000057.1 GCA_005881885.1 Chloroflexota bacterium | reverse complement strand
ACGCGCACGACTTCGAAGGGCACGTCGCGCCTGAGGAGACCTACCTGCCGGACTCACTTGGCGGGCGCCGGTATTACGTGCCGACGGACCTCGGCGCGGAAGCGGAGCTCAAGATACGGCTCGAGGCGCTCCGGCGAAGCGTGCAAAGAACAGACCGAGCTCGAAAAGCAGATACATCGGGACCGCGACCAGCGTCTGGTTGAACGGATCCGGGGTCGGCGTGATGAACGCACCGATCACGAAGACCAGTAGGAACACGTACCGGCGCTGCTTGGTGAGCCAGTCCCGGCTGACCACGTTTATCCGGACGAGTGCGTAGATGATGACGGGCACCTCAAAAACGACGCCGAGGCCAAGGATGAAGATCGTCACGAACGATAGGTAGTCCGAGGCTCGGAGCTGATTCTCGATGACCTCGCTCCCGAAATTGATCAGGAACTTGATCGCGTTGGGCAGCAGCACGAAATAGCAGAACGACATTCCCAGCACGAAGAGGAAGATCACCGGTAGCCCCATGAAACGGACGAAGCGGCGCTCGCTCGGGAGCAGCGCGGGGTCGATGTAGGCATAGATCTCGTAGAGGATCACCGGCATGGCGAGCGCGATTCCAGCGAAGAGCGCGACCCGGAAGTAGGTCGTGAAGTTCTCCGTCGGGCTGAACGCGACGAGGTGCGTCGGCGGGTCGTGACACACGTACGTCGGGATGAACTGGCAGTCCACGGGTACGAGGAGGAACCGGATGATCGGAGTCCCGAAGTAGAACGCGATACCCGTCGTGACGATGAGCGCGATCGCGGCCACCACGAGCCGATCGCGCAGCTCGCCCAGATGCTGGACGAGCGAGAGCTCCTTGTCGCGTTCGCGCACGTTGACGGTCATGTCGGCCGAGGTCACGCTACCAGTTGCCCCGACTAGAATTGACCCGCGACGCTCCGCCCCCGTAGCTCAGCGGATAGAGCGGCGGCCTCCGGAGCCGTAGACAGGCGTTCGATTCGCCTCGGGGGTACTCGGGCCGGCTCAGCGGGCCACCCGCTTGACGCATGGGCACGCTTGGTGCAGGCGTCTCCACCCGCGACTAACGCGGAGGTAACTGCATGGACGTCTTTGGTCTCATCGGCTTCCTGATAATCGGTTTGATCGCGGGCTTCATCGCGCGCTGGCTCGTTCCGGGGCCTGACCCGATGGGCTGGCTCGGCACGATGGTGCTCGGCATCGTCGGCTCGTTCGTCGGGGGGACGCTGGCGGCGCTCGTCTTCGGCGGCACGCTAACGCTCTCGGCGGCGGGCATCATCGGCTCGGTCATCGGCGCGATCATCGTGCTCTTGATCTGGCGTGCGATGAGCGGCCGGCGCGGCGCTACGGTCTAAGGGGGATGGTCGAGGGGGCGGGAGCCCCCTCGCCTCTAGTGCGCTGTAGTCTCTTCGTCCGCGAGCTCCAACCGGTTGGTGCTCACCCAGAAGCGTCCGAACCGATCTTTCACCAGCCATTCCTCTCTATTCGGCGATGGCCGCACGAGCTCGCCGATCCGACCATCGTGACCGAAGCGCACCTTCAGCCCGCGGCGCAGATCGAGCGGTGGTCGCAGAGTCATCGTGTCGGAACGATAGCCGTCGCTAGCAGCCCCTCGTCCAGGCGGCGGACGTACTCGCCGAACATCGGCTCGACGAAGTCGTAGCGGCCTCGGCCGAGGCGGACCGCGAGACCGCGCTCCTGCAGCGCGGCGAGCGCGCGGAGGACCTCGGGACGCGGCACCGGTCCGCCGTCGCTGTCCGCGGCGTAGAGCACCGCGCGATGCGCGATCCGCTTCGCGACCTGCTGTAGGTATTTGTGCGATCCCAGCTCGGACCAGTGGAGCGCGAACGGCCGCTCCAGCTCGCGCATGGCCTGTTCGTAGGCGACCTCGAGGAAGTCCGGCGTGACGGTTCGCGCGCCGCTGTCGCGCATGAGGTAGTAGAGGGCGGCGCAGACCTGCATCGTGTCCTGCGGGTGTCCGCCCGTGGCGTCGAGAAGCCGGTCGACGCTCGCATCGTCGATACCGAGCTTCTTTGCGGCGAACTTCGCCTTTAAGTAATCGAGCCAGTCGTCCGGATCGATGCCGAAGCGATGGCCGCCGGCATCGGTCAGATCGAGCGGGACTGCGAAGCGATAGAAGGCATGGCCTTTTTCGCTGAAAAGCTCTTCGAGGATCCCTTGCTCCGAGCCGAGGAACGCGTAGCTCACGCCGCGCTGGGCCTGGAAGCGCGTGCGCATGACGTCGAAGACCCGCGGCCCGAGACGGCCCGCCGCCTGGAACTCGTCGAAGACCACGACCACTCGCTTGCCCGTCCGTTTCGCGAGTGCGTGAGGCAGGTCGAGAGCGCCTTCGAAGAAACGCTGCGCGTTGGTCTCACGGGCCAGCTGGAGCGCGAGCTCAACGTGCTCGTATTTGACTTTCACCGTGGGGTGCATCCCCGAAGCGATGGCCTTGGCCTGTTCGAAGCTCCGTTCGACACCGGAGAGGTTCTGCAAAACCGCGTCGGCGAGGCGCTCGCCGAGGCCGCGGATGTCGGTCGCGCCGAGACAGTCGACGTATGCGGTGTGAGCCCCGCGCCGCTTCAGGCGGCGGAGCGCCTCGAGGATGATCGACGTCTTTCCGATCCGCCGCGGGCCTGCCACGAGCACGTGGTTGCCGTCCTCGAGGCGGTCGACCAGCCGGCGCAGGTATGCCTCGCGGCCGACCAGATCCGCGGCCGGCACCGGTCCGCCGACGGGGAAGTACGGGCTGACGGTCGTCCGCTCGCGGGCTCGGAGCATCCCGCGCATCATACATCAGATGTATCAAACTTCCACGCACGATGCGTACAGTGCGACGTGCGACGATTCCCGCATGCCGTTCATCGGCCTGATCGTTGCGATCGCCGCCGCGGGGGTGGCCGCGATGGGCTGGCTCGCACGTCCGCTTCCTGTCGATCCCCGGCGGCGCGAGGCTCTCACCGAGGCGGTCGCCGCGGTCGACCGCGAGCTCGCCGCGAATCTCGAGCTCATGACGATGTTCGACCAGACCCGCCAGGCCGTCGTGCTCGAGAACGGTGAGTTCGCCCGTCACCGCGAGACGATCGAGCGTGAGGCGAAACCCATCGCGGGGGCCGTCACGACGCTCTATGCGCGGATCCCGGACGCCGAGGCGGCGATGGAGCGGCGCGGCCCGGCGAACTCCCTCCGGGACGAGGACCGGCAGCTGATCGAAGCATGGGAGGGGGACGCACGCGAAGCACAGCGCACGCTCCGGCGGTCGCTCGAGGCGAGGCCCGCCACAGGGTGGCCCGCGCTGACCGCTCGCTTGCGCTCACGGTCACCACGCCGCTAAACGAGCCCTTTTTCGGCTAATGGCACGAACCCTGCTCTTCGAGCGTTAATCAGCCGAATGGCCCATCAGGGGATCGCGCCCGGTCGGGCGTACCGCGCCTATCGCTTCCCGCACCGTACGGGCGGGCGGATGTCGCGCCGCGTCAGTGCGGTGCGTCCGGTCGGCACGTTCGCGGGCATCTTGAGCGCGGTGCTGCTCGCCGGAGGGGGCTTCGTCGGCTTCGCCGTCATCGCGACGCTCGGCTACTTCGCCGCGGACCTGCCGGCGGCGCACGACCTCGCGACCGTCCCGATCCCTCTCACGACACATCTCTACGACCGCACCGGGGAGCACCTGCTCTACACGCTCGCCGACGAGCGGCGCGATCTGATCGCGATCGACGCCGTGCCGAAGAGGATGCAGGACGCGACGATCTCGATCGAGGACAAGACGTTCTGGTCGAACCCCGGCGTCGACGTCGGCGGCATCGTCCGAGCGTTCCAGGCAAATAGCGCGAGCGGCCGCATCACGCAGGGCGGTTCGACGATCACCCAGCAGCTCATCAAGACTCGCCTCCTCGGAGATGACCCGACCTTCACGCGAAAGATCAAGGAGGCGATCCTCGCGCTCGAGGCGACGCGCACGTTCAGCAAGAAGCAGATCCTCGAGATGTATTTCAACCAGATCTACTACGGGAACCAGGCCTATGGCCTGAAGGCCGCGGCCGCGACGTACTTCGGCGTGGCCGACCTGAGTCAGCTGACCCTGGGCCAGATGGCGCTTCTCGCGGGCCTCCCGCAAGCTCCGTCGGAATTCGACCCGATCCAGAACATGGTGGGCGCGAAGGCGCGCCGGGCGCTGGTCCTCGACGCAATGGTGGACAACGGATACGCGACGGAATCCGAGGCCGCGGTGGCGAAGGACGAGGCGATCGTGGTGAAGCCGGCGACGACCTCGCTCTACGCGCCGCACTTCACGTTCCGGCTGCGCGAGCAGCTCGTTCAGGTCCTCGGCGAGAAGGCGGCGTACCGCGGCGGCTACAACGTCTACAGCTCGCTCGACTGGAACATGCAGCAGCTCGCGGAGAAAGAGGTCCGCGACCACGTCGACGGACTCAAGGGCAACAACGTCAACAACGCGGCCCTGATCACCCTCGATCCCACGACCGGGGAGATCCTCGCGTACGTCGGCAGCTATGACTACTACAAGCACACCCCGCAGGTGCAGGGCGACTACGACCACGCGGGCATCGCGTACCGGCAGCCTGGCTCCACGTTCAAGCTTTTCACCTATCTCACCGGGATGCTGAAGGCGGGCATGACGCCCGCGACGCAGCTTTTCGACATCCAGTTCACGATGCCGGATGGGGCCGGCAAACCCTATGCGCCCATGGACGCGACGAAGGAGCAGCACGGGCCGCTCACCATGCGCCAGGCGCTCCGCGAATCTCTGAACCTCCCGGCGCTTCAGGTCACGCGCACCGTCGGGGTTGACGCGATCATCGACACGGTCCACCAGCTCGGCATCAACCGCGACTGGGACCGATCGCAGATCGGGCTCTCCTTCGGTATCGGTGCCGGCGAGATGCGGCTCATCGACATGGCGAGCGCATACCAGGTCATCGCGAATCTGGGCGTCCGCGTCGAGCCCACCTTCATCCTCAAGATCGTCGACCCGTCGGGCAAAGTCGTGAAGGACTTCAGCAAACCCGAGGGCCGGCGCGTCCTCGACCAGCGTTACGCCTGGATCATGGACGACATCCTCAAGGACAACACGAACCCGCAGGGCTCCTTCGTGTTCGGACCCTGGACCTCGATCGGCCGGCCGGCCGCCCTCAAGACCGGGACGACCGACAACCTCCAGGACGTGCTGGCGATCGGCTTCACGCCGCAGCGGCTCACCGCGATCTGGATGGGCAACTCGGATAACTCCGAGATGCGCGGGATCTCGTCGGCCCTGGGCCCCGGCGTGCTGTGGCGCGACTACATGAAGACCGTCGTCGGCGCGCTGCCGCCGGACTGGTATCCACGCCCCGACGGGATCGTCGACAAGACCGTGTGCGTGAATCCGGTGCTCCTGGGCGGCAACGGCTCGGGTCTGCTTCCGGGACCGAACTGCCCCGGGACTTTCAAGTTCACCGAGCACTTCGTGCAGGGCACCGAGCCGACGACGGACGACCGCAACTTCTACACCTCGTGCGGTATCCGCCTCGTCGCGCCCTTCGCCGACTGGCAGGGCGCGTACAACGCGTGGGCGTCGGGCGCGGTCTCCGGTCGGTTCAGTTACGGACGCTTCTTCTGGACGATCTGCGGGTTCGTGCCGAAGCCGAGCGAGTCGCCGTCGCCCTCTCCGGGCGGGCCGACCGGACCTCCGAACGCGACGCAGCCGCCGTTCCCGACCCAGCCGCCGCGACCGACACCGACGCGAAAGCCGTAGGCAGCAGGGCGCGAATTCGTCCCTAGACTCCGCATCGTGCGGGCGGCGACGGGCGCGACCTTTTATGCGCCGGTAGATGGGGAGCTGCGCGAGCTCGAGCGTCGGCTTCGCGACGTGGGCAGCGGAGCACATCCGGTGTTTCGTGAAGCCGTTGCTCATCTCTTCACCACGCCGGGGAAGCTCCTCCGCCCCACGCTCGTCTTCCTCTCGTCGCGGTTCGGTCCCGGACGGGACCGCGAGGTCGTGCTCAACCTCGCCGAGTCGCTCGAGCTGGTCCACACCGCGTCGCTGGTCCACGACGACGTGGTCGACCGCGCCGAGCTGCGCCGGAACGTCCAGACCGTGAACGCGAAGTGGAACGACGACATCGCGTTGATCGTCGGCGACTACCTGTTCGCGAAGGCGTATGCGCTCGCGGCCGTGCTCCCCAAGCCCGAGGTGATCGCGATCGTCGCGCAGACCGTCTTCGCGCTCTGCGACGGCGAGCTCGGTGAGATCACGGCGACACGCGGCCTTCCGACCGAGGCCGCGTACCTCGAGCGGATCGAGCTGAAGACGGCCTCGCTCTACGCCGCGTGCGCGCAGGGAGCGGCGCTCCTTGCCGACGCCGAGCCGGAGCACGTGGCCGCGCTCGGCGCGTTCGGCACGAACCTCGGGATGGCCTTCCAGATCACCGACGACGTGCTCGATCTTGTGGGCGACGAGCAGGATTTCGGCAAGACGGTCGGTCGCGATCTCCTAGAAGGCATGCCCACGCTACCGATGATCTATGCGGCGGAGGAGCGCGACGGCACCGGCGGCGAGCTCGAGATCCGCATCCTCGCCCCCGCCAAGTCGGCCGATGACATGCGCGCCCTGCTCGCTGAGATCCGCGCGTCGAGCGGGCCAGAACGTGCGCGCCAGCGCGCGCTGGCCTTTCACGACGCGGCGCTGCGCGCCCTCGACCGGCTGCCCGCGCGTACGGAGCGCGACGCGCTGCGGGAGGCCGCCGACTTCGTGGTGCGCCGGGTCCGCTGATGGCTGCTCCCGAGGTCGAAGCGTTCCGGGGGCGGATCAAGCGCGAGCTGGACCGAATCGTGAAGGCGCTCGATGGGCTCGATGAGGACGCCGTCAACTGGAAACCGGACGCGCCAGCGGCGAATTCCCTACTCGTGCTCGCGACGCACGCGCTTGGCGCCGCGGAGGATCACGTGGTGCGTCAGGTCGCCGCCAAGACGGTCGTCCGGTCGCGTGATGCCGAGTTCGCCGCGAAGGGCTCGGCGGAGGGGCTCCGCGTGCGCGCCGACGAGGTGAAGCGGCGGATCGACGATGCGCTGAACGGCTTCGACCCGGGGCGCCTGGGCGACGAGCGCGACACGCCATCCGGTAAGCGCACCGTCCGCGACATGCTGGTTCACGCGGTCGCGCACGCGTCCGAGCACGCCGGCCAGGCGGAGCTCACGCGCGATCTCTACCGCGCGCGCACCGCCGGCTAAGGTCCCGAGCGCCTCCCGCCGCGACGCTTGCCGCGACGCCGGCGGCGCTTCCGTGGCTGATCGCCGCCCTGGGTCACGGGGGTCGGACGCTCCTGGCGCGGGACCTCGTCGCTGCCGTAGCTGCCCACGCCTTTGGTGTGCGCCGGGATCGCCGCGAACGACACGCCCAGATCGGAGGCGGTGAGCGTCTTGCGGCTGCCGTCGACCATCCCGACGACGATCGATTCCTTCGGCACGTTGACGCTCTGCGTCATCGCGCAGCCCGACGTGCCGCACTGGCCGCCCTCGCACGACGGGATGTGGAAGGTGTCGCCGACCTTCGGGAGCTTGCCCTTCACCTCTTGATACGTCTCAAGCTCGTAGATCAGGCAGCACTTGAGACGCCCGCACACGCCGGTGAGCTTCGGCTGGTTCAGGGGGAGGTCCTGCTCTTTGGCCATCCGGATCGAGATATTCGAGAACTTATCGAGCCAGGACGAGCAGCAGAGCTCCCGGCCGCACGTGCCCACGCCGGTCATCACCTTCGTCTCGTCGCGAGCGCCCATCTTGCGGAACTCGATGCGCGCGCCGAAGTGCGCCGCGAACGCCGCGTTCAGCTCGGTGAGGTCGACTCGCTCGTCGCTCGAAAAGAAGAAGACCACGCTCGATCCGTCGAACTGCCAGTCCGCCCCGAGGATCTTGATGGGGACCCGGCGGGTCCGGACCATTTCGGCGGCCGTGCGCGTGGCGTCCTCCTCCATGCGCTTGTGCTTGTTCATCGAGAAGAGATCGGCGCCGGTCGCCTTGCGCACGACCTTTCCGAGCGGCGGGTCCACGAGGACCAGCGGCGAATCCGTGGGCAGGATCGCGACGCGCGCCGCGTCCTCGCCCAGCTCGGTTCGCACGATGACGAACTCCCCGAGCGCGACGTCGTTCACGCCGGCCGTCTCGAAGAAGTACATGCGCCCGGCCTTCATGAACCGCGCACCAATGACCGTCCGCGGGACGATCATGCGTGCGTCCCGGCTAGTGCGGCGGTGTACGGAAGCCGCAGCACGAAGAGCTCCAGCAGCATCCGCGCGTTCACGTTCGACTCCACGACATCTCTCCTCCAGCGATCCATCGCGAGCGCGAGATCGACGAGCTCGCGCCGGCCGACGGTGTCCGCCAGCCGTGCCGACTCGCTCGCGCGATCCGGGCGCAGCGCGCGCTCGGCGCCGTGCGCCGCCACCGCGGCATCGCGGGCGAGCTCACCCCATTCCCCCAGGCGCAGTTCGATGGCCTCGTTGCGCTTTTGCGTGTCGCGCTCGGACTCAGCGAGATCGACCGCCCATGCGAAGCGGTCGGTGAGGCCGCTCCCGACAAGGCGATAAAACTCGTTCTCAAGCGCTCGCCGCGCCTTGCGGGCGGCCTCGTCCGCGGCGAGCGCGATAGCAACGCCGGGGCGTCCGGCCGCGGTCGCGGCGTGCTTACGCGCTTCTGCGCCGAAGCGCCTCGCGAGCCCCTCCGCGATTTCCGCCGTGGCGACGAGCCGAAGCGGCAGTGGCAGGAGGCGCGAACGGATCGTCTCGAGGAGGCGCGCTGGCGTCGGTGTCAGGAGAAGGAGCACGGCGTGGCGGGGCGGCTCCTCGAGCGTCTTGAGCAAAGCGACCTCGGCGTGCTCGGAGAGGTCGGCGGCGTCGTCGACGATGACGACCCGCCAGCGTCCTTCGAGCGGCCGGAGCGCCAAGTCCTGCTGCATCTCGCGGATCTGCTCGATCGCGATGAACTTCTTGTCCGGGTCGCGCTCGAGGTCCACCTGGCGAGTGATCACGCGGACGTCGGGGTGCGTCTCGTGGTCGATCTTGCGGCAGGCAAGACAGGTCCCGCAGCCGCCGGCGACGCCTGGCTCGCTCGTGCAGAGCAGCGTCTGCGCGAGGCGTATCGCCACCGTTCGCTTGCCGATCGACCGCGGGCCGCTTAGCTCGTACGCATGGGCCACGTCACCCTGGACCGCCCTCTCGCCTAAGCGGGCGAGCAGGCGACGCTGCCCGATCACATCTCGCAACGTCTCGAGCGGATTCTAGGAGGTCATTCCTTCCGCGCGCGGATGTAGGCGCTCGCGATCGCGCCGTCGACCCCGTCGAGGCGGACCTCGCGCGTGACCTCGACATCTATCGCTTTGAAACCCGCGTCGCGAAGCGCGGCCGTGTATAGGTCAATCGAGATGGTCCCAGCGACGCAGCCCGCCCACTGATCGAGCGAGCGTTTCACCTCGTTCGGAAGCTCCGCGAGCGCGACCATGTCGGCGACCGCGAAGCGACCGCCCCGCCTCAGCACGCGATGTGCTTCACGAAGCACGGCGCGCTTGTCGGCCGCGAGGTTGATCACGCAGTTCGAGATGACCACGTCGACCGTGCCGTCGGAAAGTGGGATCTGCTCGATCGTGCCCTTGAGGAACGTCGCGTTGGCGACGCCCGCCTTGGCCTGGTTCGCGCGTGCCACCGCGAGCATCTCGTCGGTCATGTCCACGCCGTAGGCGTGACCGTCCGGCGCCACGCGCCGCGCGGAGAGCAGGACGTCCAGGCCGGCGCCGCTCCCCAGGTCGAGCACACGCTCGCCCGGACGGAGGTCGGCTAGGAGCATCGGATTGCCGCAGCCCAGGCTGGACGTCGCATTGATGCCGACCGATGCGAGCTCGCTTGCGCTGTACTCGCCGCCGCCGCAATCGTCTTCGCAGCAGGCGCCACTCTCCGAAGCGACCGTCACGTGCAATCGCTCGCCGTCGTCGTGCAGCTCCCACCTGGCGGTGGCGCAGCAAACGCGCTCCGCAGCGACGAGCCTCTCCAGTTCGGTTCGCACCTCGGCCGACGCCCGGTACGTCGAGGTCACGGTGCCGGCGCGGTCCTCCCGGCTGACCAGAGCCGCCTTGTCGAGCTCCTTCCACTCCGCGCGTCGCACCTCGAGGTCCGCGGCGCTGAGGCTGCAGCTCAGGGCCTGTGATCCGCCGACTCTTCGTGGTGCCATCTGAAGCGCCTTCGCCGCGTACCGCTCCCGAACCGCGTCCTGGATCTCGCTCACGGGTTGAACCTCCGACGCATAGACGATCGTCGATGGGAAGTTAAGCGAATCCATTGACGTTCGTCAATGGGTCTGGGAGACTGTCGCGGTGGACAAGTTGATGGTCCTGCCGGAGCGCGAGCGTGGGGTGTGCTGCCCCCCGACGATCAAGGCGCGCCCGGAGAAAATCGAACAGACGAGCGAGATCCTAAAAGCGCTCGCCGACCCGACCCGCCTCCAAATCGCGCTGGCCCTGCGCGACGCCAAGGAGCCGGTCTGTATCTGCGACTTCACCGCCACCTTCGATCTCTCGCAGCCGACGGTATCGCATCACATGGCCAAGCTGCGCGACGCCGGCCTCGTCGAGGTCACCAAGCGTGGTATCTGGTCTTTCTACCGTCTCGCCCCGGACCTTCCAGTGGGAACGCGGCGCATCCTGGACGCCATCGCATAGCACGCGGGCGCACCATTGCTGGCGTGGTCCGGCACACCGAACAGGACCTCGCGGACCTTCAGGCTCTCCTCGATCGCAGCGTCGATTCAGCTGGACGATTCATGCGGGAGACATTCGAGCTGCCCGACCACGCGCTGACAGCGCGTCAGCTCACAAGCTATTTCGAGGAGCGCCCGAGGGCGGTGGCGATCGCGACCGTGACGGCGAAGGGAGAGCCTCGCGCTTCACCTGTCGGCGCCGTTTTCCACCGGACGAAGTTCCACATCCCGACGGCGGAGTACTCGATGCGGGTGCGGCACGTCCGAAGCCGTCCCGCGACCAGCCTCACCCATTTCGAACTCAACGTGATCGCTGTGATCGTTCATGGGCGAGCCGAGATCATCTCGCCCGGCGCGCCCGAGTTCGAAGAGCTCGAGATCCCCGAGCGGGAGAAGTGGTGGCACGCCCTGCGCGCCAAGGGGCAGGGCGTTCTCCTCAGGATTGAGCCCGAGCGGATGTTCGCCTGGGCCAAGGACCCGAGTCAGTTCTCTGGGGTCTGATCCTCCGGCGGTTCGCTGAGCCGCTTTCGCGCCGCCTCGTACGCGCGCTCGGTTCGCTCGGCGACGAGCTCCCAGGTCCACTTCTCCTGCAGTCGGAAACGCCCGGACTCGCCCATGCGTCGCGCGCGCACCGGATCGCCGAGCAACGCCAGCACGGCACGCGCGATCGCGTCGGGATCCTGCGCGACGATGAGCCCATCGACGCGGTCGCGGACCACTTCGCGGAGCGGCGGGATGTCGCCGGCGATGACCGGCCGCCACGCGTACCAGGCCTCGAGATAGGTATGCCCGAACGTCTCGTGGACCGACGGCATCGCGAAGATCGTGGCGCGCGCGTAGGCCTCAGCCTTTTCCTCCTCGGTCACGACCCCGCGATCGACCCAGCGCTCGTCGCGCCATCGTGGAAGGAATCGCGCGGTCCACGGATCCTGGCCGATCGCGACGAAGCGGACCTCGGGGCGCGAGCGCCACACGATCTTCGCCGCATCGCGTAACGCGTGATAGCCCTTGTACCTTTCTTTGCGCCCGACGAAGAGGACCGTCGCCGGGTCCATCGGTACCTCGGGAAGCCACGAGATGATCGGACCGATCCCCGTGACGTGAACGTGGTCGACGCCGCGTAGGCGGTACCAGTCGGCTTCCCAGTTGGTGAGCGCGAGGATCCCGTCGTCGCGGCGATAGCGAGAGAGCTCCGCCGTGCTGTGGCCGGAGAGGCGCTGGCCCGGATGGACGAGCGGTGTTTCGACGAATGCCGCACCGGCCGCGCGCGCGGCCTGCTCTAGCGGTATCGCCCACTCGCGAGCGATGGAGTGGACCACCTCGGCCCCGGCGAGCGCGTGGCCGAGCTGTTCTTTGTCAACGAGCGACGTCGGAAAGATCCCGTCGATCGCCGAGCCCGGCCACCCGAAGCGCGCCGGAATGAAGAGGTAGCGCACGCCGTCGACGAACACCTCGACCGGGCCGGACGGCGCGGCGTAGACCTCCGCTGGGATCCCCGGTCGGTGCCAGGCCGGGCGCAGCCCGACCAGGGTCACCTGGTGGTGGCGCTCGTGCAGCGCTCTCGCGAGAGCACGCGCCTGCGCCTCGGAGCCACCGACGCTCGAAAGCAGCTTCTTCGCGATGACGATGCGCATCGCGTCGCGAGACTAGGCGAGCGCCTCGTCCACGTCGGAATGCGCGTTAGCGAGCGCTCGTGCGTACGCGTCCTCGACCCGCGCGATGACCTGGTCCCAGTCCCAGCGCTCGCGGAGCTTCGCCGCGCCGGCCCGGCCCATCGTGAGGCGCAAGGCCGGGTCGTCCAGGAGCCGCATGATCGCGCGCGCGACGTCATTCACTCGCTGGCGCACGCAAAACCCGTCCTCGCCGTCGGCGATGACGTCGCGAAGGGGCGGGATGTCGCCACCCACGACCGGCCGCTCGTGCAGCCAGGCCTCGAGGTAGCCGATGCCGAAAGTCTCGTGGAGCGACGGCATCGCGAAGACGTCGCACGCGTCGAGAGCCGCGGACTTCTCGGCGCCGGTCGCGCGCTCGATGTCGACGATCCGCTCATCCGCGTAGCGCGCGAACTCGTCGAAGAAGCTCGAGTAAAACCCGGGGATACCGATGAAGACGAAGCGCGCATCGGGATGCCGCCGCCAGACGAGCTCGGCCGCGTCGAGCAGGTGGATGTAGCCCTTGTACCGCTCTTTGCGTCCGATGTAGAGGACGAGCGGCGCGTCAGGGGGAATGCCGTGGGCCGCACGGAAGGCCGCCCCGTCGTGCGAGCGCGCCGCGTTCGGGCCCATCCCTGTCGTCACGATCCGCGCCGGATCGATGCCGTTCTCGGCGAACCAGCCCCGCTCCCAGTCGGTCATTGTCGTGAGCGCGTCCGCGCGTCGGTAGCGCGCGAAGTCGCTCGGGGTGTCGCCGCCGTGGAACTGACCTGGATGCGCGAGGGGCGTGAGGACGATTGGGATCGCGAGCGATCCCGCCACCTCGAGCGAGCTGTCGAGGTACTCGCGGCCGATGTTGTGGACGAGCTCGCGATCCTCGGCGTACCACTCGAGCACGTCGGTGCGCATGAGGTCGACGAGCGTCGTCGCGTCGGCGGCGAGACCGAGGAAGCCCCCGCGTGGCTTCACCTGGACGACCTCGACGCCCTGGTCGCCGAACACACGGCGATCGTCGAAGGCTTGCGCGCACACCACGCGCACGTCGTGTCCTCGCGCGGCGAGCCGCGTTGCGAACTGGTAAGCCAGGCTCTCCGACCCGCCGACGCGCGCGTACGCGCGCTTGGTGAACAGGATCTTCACAGTCGTGCTCCGCCTCTCGGCCCCCGCCGCAAGCGGGATGCCACGATCGCGGTTAGGACGCGGCGGCGCTCTCGCCCAGGCCGATGAACTTGGACCACGTGCGCTCGCCGGCGCGCACGTACGATGCGTAGAGGTACTGCGGCGTCGCGGGCGGGCGGACCGGCAGCCGGAGCAGCGTCATCCGCGCCTCAGCGATCGTGCGCCCGCCCTTTCGGTGGTTGCACTGCTTGCACGCCGCGACGACGTTCTCCCACACGTGCTGGCCGCCGCGATGGCGCGGCATCACGTGATCGAGGGTGAGGTCGTGACCACGGCGGCCGCAGTACTGGCAGGCGTGATCGTCCCGGGCGAGCACTTCCTTGCGCGTCATCTTCACGACCGGTCGGGGCCGCTTCACGTGGTAGACGAGACGGATGACGGAGGGCGATTGGAACGACAGCCGCTCGCTGGTGATGAGGTGGCCGTTCTGCTCGACCACACTGGCCTTCTCCTTGGCGAGGAGAACGACCGCCCGGCGGACGTTGCACACGTTGAGCGGTTGGAAGTCCAGATTGAGCACAAGGACATTCGCGTCGACTACGCCCATGTTCCGATTCTAGGGTCTGCGCGGTACGATTGACGTTCCGATGGCCTCTCAGTCCACTCCCGACAAGAACGGTTCGAAGGGCACCTGGACCCTCAAAACCGGCCTCGCTCAGATGCTCAAGGGCGGGGTGATCATGGACGTCGTCACGCCCGAGCACGCGAAGATCGCGGAGGAAGCCGGCGCCGTCGCGGTCATGGCGCTCGAGCGCGTACCCGCGGACATCCGCGCTGCGGGCGGAGTCGCGCGGATGAGCGACCCCGACATCATCCACCGCATCATGGACGCGGTCACGATCCCGGTGATGGCCAAATGCCGCATCGGTCACTTCGTCGAGGCGCAGGTTCTCGAGGCCATCGGCGTCGACTATATCGACGAGAGCGAGGTCCTGACGCCGGCGGACCTCAAGCACCACGTCGACAAGCACGCGTTCAAGGTCCCCTTCGTCTGCGGCGCGCGCGAGCTCGGCGAGGCGCTGCGTCGCATCAACGAGGGCGCAGCGATGATCCGAAGCAAAGGCGAGGCGGGCACCGGGAACATCGTCGAGGCGGTCACTCACATCCGCGCGATCACCGAGGGCATCCGCGAGCTCTCCGATCTGGGTCTCATGGCGAAGCTCGAGGCGAAGGCTGAGGAGTACCGCGTGCCGCTCGAGCTCATCCAGCAGGTCGCGACGGACGGGAAGCTGCCGGTCGTGCTCTTCTGCGCCGGCGGGATCGCGACGCCCGCGGACGCGGCGCTGATGATGCAGCTCGGCGCAGAGGGGAACTTCGTCGGCTCGGGAATCTTCAAGTCGGCCGATCCGGCGCGACGCGCGAAGGCGATCGTCGAGGCGACGACGCACTTCCGCGACGCCAAGCTCGTCGCCGACGTATCGCGCGGACTCGGCGAGGCGATGCGCGGCCTCTCGCTTGAGTCGATCCCGGCACAAGAACGACTTGCACCCCGCGGTTGGTGATCGCCGGACGCTGACCGCGCGCGCCGGTGTTCTCGGTCTCCAGGGCGACTTCGCGGAGCATCTCGCCACGCTCGATCGGCTCGGCGTGGAAGCGGTCGACGTGCGCCGCCCGGAACAGCTCGACGAGATCGACGCGCTCATCATCCCGGGGGGCGAGAGCACGACGATCGGAAAGCTCGCACAGCAGTACGGGATCATCGAGAAGCTGCGCGATCGCGCCGCCGAGGGCATGCCGGTGTGGGGCACGTGCGCGGGCGCGATCTTCATCGCGAAGGACGTGCCCGGGCACCCGCACCCGCTCGCCTCGCTCATGGATGTGACCGTCGAGCGCAACGCCTTCGGCCGTCAGGTCGACAGTTTCGAAGCGGACCTCGACGTGCCGGTCTTGGGAGCCGATCCATTTCACGCGGTGTTCATACGCGCTCCGGTGATCACGCGCGTCGGTCCCGGCGTTGAGGTGCTCGCGCGGACGGGGAGCTCCGTCGTGGCCGCGAGGCAGGGACGGCTGCTCGCGACGAGCTTCCATCCCGAGCTCACTCACGACGAACGTTTCCACAGGTACTTCCTGTCGCTCGGTAAGAGCTGATGCCGGCGAGAGCGGCGACGCCGCTCGACCTGCGCCGGGTCTCAGCGCTCCTGGCCGAGACGCTGCACGATCCGGCCGGAATCATGGCTTCAGCCCTCCCCGCGCCGCTCGCCGCGGGCGCGGTCGCGAGCTGGACGCGGCTCCTTCCCGGGCTCATCGGCGTGCAAGGCAGGCTGCGCGTATTCCTCGAGGAGTCACGCGGACAGCTTCGTTCGGCCGCGCTCGTGTACGACGGGCGCCGGCCGGAGTGGGTCGTCCTCATTCTCGCGGCGCTCTCCGAGGCCGGGGGCGCGGACAGCGCGTTCCGCCTCCTCTCGGGGATCAGCGGCGCTGCGGCGCGCGCTGGGATGCAGCGGATCTTCGCGGCGGTACCCGACGAGGCGCTCGCGCGCGAGACGTTCTTTCAGGCGGGCTTTTATTCCTACACGCGCGAGACCTGGTTCATCGCGACGCGTACGCCAGCCGCGCATCCCTCGCGCGAGGTGACGGCGCGCGAAGCCGCCGGCCGTGACGCGCACGATCTCTACCGGTTCTACACGATGACCACGCCGCACGCCGTCCAGCGTGCCGAGCAGCTCTCGTTCTCCGACTTCGACGTCAGCCGCCGGGGCGGCGCGTACGACCCCCCGCACCTGATCGGCGGGAATCCGCTCGCGATGCGGCGCGAGTCCGCTCTCATCGAGGGCGAGGAATCGAAGCTCCGCGCGTTCGCGCTTGGTTTCTCCGGCATGGAGCGCCACCCACACGTGTGCAAGGTCCGCACAAGCGATGGCGACGTCGACCTCGCGCGCGACCTTTTACGGGCGACCGCGCGCCGGTTCCCGGCCGGGCGCCCGGTGACCTCGCCGGTGCGCTCGTACGAGGAGCACGTCGGGCGCGCGCTGCTCGCGGAGGGGTTTCGCG
>VBDX01000056.1 GCA_005881885.1 Chloroflexota bacterium | reverse complement strand
GCGATGCGAATGTCCTGCTCGACGATGAGCCAACCATCAAAGCCCGCGTCGCGCAGCGTGCCGAGCACGCCCGCCATGTCGATCGATCCAGCGCCGACCGGCGCGAAGACATCCTCGCCGACCGCCGCCGTGAAATCGAGCCCGCGCTCGAGCGCCCGGCGGTACCGGTCGCGGTACACGTCCTTGAGATGCACGTGCCGCACGCGTTTGGGATCGCGACGCGCGAGCGCAACGGGATCGCCGCCGCCGTAGTAGACGTGCCCGGTGTCGAGGCAGAGACCGACGAGCGACAGGTCCGTGCGCCCAAGCAGCTCGTCGATCTCGTTCGGCGTTTCGACATACGTGCCGGCGTGCGGATGGAACGCGCAGCTGAGCCCCATCTCCTTCGCGCGTCGCGCGACCTCGTTCGCGCCGTTCGCGAAGCGCTTCCACTCCTCCTCGGAGAAGTGCGGATCGGTCGGGCGCACGCGGCCGGCGATCCGCCCGCGCTTGGCGTCGCCCGCCTCCGCGAGCACGAGGACGGGCGCGCCGAGATCCGCGAGAAGCCGCGAGGTCTCCATGGCGTAGGCGAACTGCTCCTCGTACCGGGCGGGGTCGTGCAGAGTCACCGGACAGAACGCGCCGGCGAGCGCGAGGCGGCGCTTGCGCAGCTCACGTTCGAGCGCCGCGGCACCCTTCGGTAGATAACCCCACGGTCCGAGCTCGGTGCCGGTGTAGCCGACCTCGGCCATCTCGTCGAGGACACGGTCGCTCGGAAGCATGACGCCCCAATCGTCGAGCTCGCTTACGCCCCACGTGATCGGGGCGGTCCCGAGCTTCACGGTGTTGCGAGCAACGGCTCGAGGATCATCGGCAACCCCGGCAAGAGACTCTATCTCGGCATCGGGATGGACGACGAGGTCGTCGGATGACCGATCGGTCATCGCTCACGGATACGAGACGATCGAGCGCAGCACGGCCGGGTCGTCGGTCGCCAGGACGTCGATGCCAGCCGCCGCGAAGCGCTGCGCCTCGGCCGGGTCGTTGGTGTGCGGCGCCATGACCAGCAGTCCGGCCGCGTGAAGCTCGTCCACGAGCGCTCGCTCGAGCGGACGGAAGCACGGATGCGCGTACGTCGCGCCGACCGAGGCGCAGACCTCGCGCATCGCCGCCACGCTCGCGCGCTGGAAAAGCACGCTGCGCGGGACCTCGGGTGCCGCCTCGCGCAGTTCGCCGACGAGCCCGACGTCGAACGACCCTCCGATCACCTCGACGTGAGCGGTCCGGCCGGATCGCGCGAGCCGTCCGAGCGCGGCGCCGGTGCGGTCGCCCTTGAGCTCGACGTATACGCCGATCTTGCGGTCGCGCGCGAGCGCGAGCACGTCGACGAGACGTGGCACGCCCTGACCGGCGCCGAGGTCGACTCTCGCGAGCTCGTCCGCGCTGAGCGCAGCGACGAGGTCGGCGCGCCGGGCTACGCGCCGGAGGTCCGCGTCGTGCGTGCAGACGAGCTCGCCTTCGCGCGAGAGGTACACGTCGACCTCGACGAGGTCGAGCCGGTGCTCGGCCGCCCGCTCCACCGCGAGCAAGGTGTTCTCTGGAGCGAGCGCGCTCGCTCCGCGGTGTCCGACGGTCCGCGGATAGCGCACGCTCATCGAGAACCGCCGCCGCGCAGGTCGGGTAGCAGTGGATGGCAGGCGTACACTCGCGACGAGTTTGGCGGGGAGGCGATGCGATGAGCAAGCATACGTTTGCGGGTCGCGAGGCTGGGGGCTATCGGCTCTCGCGACGGCAGTTCCTCATCACCACGGGCGCGGCGATCGCAGCGGCGGCGTGCAGCACTCAGGTCGGACAGCAGTCGCCGTCGGGCGCGGCGGTGCCCGCGGGTACGGTCAATCTCAGCGCTTGGACGATCGGGCCGGACGCGCCGTCGTACTACCGGCGCGACAACCTCGTGTCGGCGGCAGATCTGCTGAACAAGAAGCTTGGCGGCCAGACCCAGGTCCATGTCGACGCCACCTTCGAGAGCGGCGGGCAGTGGGGCGACTACCTGCAGAAATTCACGCTCGCAGCGGAGGCGAAGACATCACCGGACATCATCCTCGCCGGCCACGAGAACCTCGCGCCGTGGGTCGGACCGAGCTACGTCATCCCGCTCGACGATCTGATCAAGAAGTTCCAGAGCGAGGGAGGCCTCAAGGACGTCATCCCGACGCTCTGGGACGCGATGAAGCTCAAGGGCAAGACCTACGGAGTCCCTCAGGACACCGAGGCCCGCCCGATGTACTACCGCAAGGACCTGCTCGCGAAGATGGGCTGGTCCAAGGACAAGATCGATGGGCTGCCCGACGCGGTGAAGAAGGGCGACTTCGCCTGGCCCGATCTCGTCGCGACAGCAAAGGAGGCCATTAGCAAGGGCATCGTCGGACCGGGCATGGGCTGGTACAGCCGCACCAGCAAGGGCGCCGATATCTACATGTTCTATTACCAGAACGGCGGCGTGATGCAGGACGACGCGACCGGCAAGCTCGTCGTCGTCAAGGACGCGCTCCAGAAGCACTACCAGGTGCACGCGGACGCGGTCCGGAACGACAAGATCATGACGCAGGCGATCTACGGCATGGACGGGAAGATCTTCGACCAGACCGTCATGGACGGGAAGGTGCTGTTCTTCAACGCGGGCACATGGAAGTGGAAAGACTGGCAGACCACGTACAAGATCGTCGACCAGGTCCTCTGGGACAACGTCGGCTTCATGCTCATTCCCGCGGCGCAGAAGGGCGGCAAGCCAGTGACCGTTTCGCACCCTCTCGCGTATGCGGTCACGTCGAATGCGAAGTACCCCGAGCTCGCCTTCCGGCTCATCGCCAACGCGACGACGCCGGAGCTGAACTCGAAGCACTCGGTCACCAGCGCGCACCTCGCGATCCTGTCGACGCAGAAGGACGACCCAACCTACAAGCAGGACAAGTTCCTGCTGGCGACGCAGTACATGCTCGACTACACGAGGTTCATCCCGAACCACGCGAAGTTCGGTATCTACGACGACGTCCTGTACCGCTTCCTCGGCGCGGTCGAGCAGGGACAGGTCACGCCGGCGCAGGCGGTCGACAGCGCGGTCAAGGAGATCCAGAGTCAGGTGGGAGACGAGATCATCGTCAAGTAGATCGACATGGCGCGCATAGAGGAAATCGCGCTCCCTAGGGAGCGGCAGGCGACAGCGTGGTGGCGGTTCAACGCCACCGCGCTGCTTTTCCTGGGGCCGGCGATGGCGCTCGTGCTCGTGTTCTTCATCGCGCCGGTCGTCATCACGTTCGTGATGAGCTTCACCGACCTCGCGACCTCGACCGGCCTCTCGAACTGGCAGTGGATCGGCCCCGAGAACTACCAGCGCATGTTCCGCAGTCAGTTCTGGCTGACCATTCTCGGCAACACGTTCGTCTATGTCGCGGTCGTGCTCGCGTTCAATGTGATCGTCGGCCTCGGCATCGCGCTGCTCTCAGTGCACGTGGAGGCGAAGGCGGGAGGACTCTTCCGCTCACTCTGGCTGTTGCCGCGCATCTCACCATCGGTCGTGTACGCGCTCATGTGGACCTGGGCCGCCGCGTCACCGCCGTTCGGCATGATCAACTACGTCGTTGAGCCGTTCGGCGTCGAGCCGCGGTACTGGATCCAGTCCGACCCGTGGCTCATCGTCATCCTCATCAACGGCTTCGTCGGCGCGTCGTTCGGGATGCTCATCTTCACGAGCGCGATCAAAGCCATACCTGAAGACCTCTTCCGCGCCGCCCAGGTCGACGGCGCCTCGGCCTTGCACGTGATCCGACGGATCACCCTGCCGCTGATCAAGTGGCCGATCCTGTTCGTCCTCGTCTACCAGACGATGAGCCTCTTCGCGTCATACGAGTACATCTACCTCACGACGAACGGCGGTCCGGGCCTGTACGCCACCGAAACCTGGAGCCTCTGGGCGTTCCACACGGCGCTCTCGAACTACTACGGCAACCTCGACTTCGCGTACGGGGCGGCGATGGCCGCGATCCTCGTGCTCATGGGCCTCGGCATCAGCGTGGTCATGCTGCGCCTGTTCCGCTTCGGGCAGCTGGTGGCCGAGCCGCGGGTCGAGGTCTAGTGATGGCGACCGCCGTTATCGCTCGCGCGCCGGGCCGGAGCCGCTGGCCCTCGCTCGTGCCATACGCGGTCCTTCTCCTGGCGACCGTCCCGATCCTCGTGCTCTACCTTTGGCTCTTCTACTCGTCGTTCTTCCCGCGCATCGAGGGCTTTCGCCCGGTTGGAGACTTCACGATCGACAACTGGCGCTTCCTCTGGGATCCGCAGTCGGTCCCCCAGCTGCGCAACCGCCCGCCGATCATCCCGCTCACCATTAACACGTTTGTCTTCGCGACGATGACCTCGCTCATCAGCCTGCTGGTCTCGTCGATGGCCGGCTACGCGTTCTCACGGCTGCGCTTCCGGGGACGCCGCGTGTTCCTTGGTGGCGTGCTGCTGCTCCACAGCTTCCCGAGCGTGACCTTGCTCATCGCGCTGTTCGTCGTCCTGCGCTTTCTCGGTCTGTACGACAAGCTGGTCGGCGTGATCCTTGTGCAGACGGCGTTCGCACTGCCGTTCGGGATCTGGATCATGAAAGGCTTCTTCGACAACATCCCCTGGGACCTTGAGATGTCGGCGCTCGTCGACGGCGCCGGGAGGCTGCGCACGTGGTGGCGAATCATGCTGCCGCTGGTGAAGCCCGGGCTCCTCGCGCTCGGGGTGCTCCTGTTCGTGGAGGGCTGGAACCAGTTCCTCCTCCCGTTCGTGTTCATGCCGAGCGGCAGCCAGCAGACCCTTTCGACCCTCGTGCGCGGCATCCTCGGAGAAGGCCGCTTCGTCGACTACGGCCTCCTCACCGCAGTGGGCCTCTACTACATCGCTCCGATCCTCGTGCTCTTCGTCCTCGCGCAGGACCAGCTCATGCGCATCTACGCCGGCGGAGTTAAAGGATGAGCGTGTCTCCTCGGCGAGCCGAGAGATTGAGCAGGGCTGATATGCGGGTCGTCCTCGAGCACTTGACAAAGAAGTTCGGCGATGTCGCCGCGGTGAACGAGCTCGACCTCGAGATGCGCGCGGGCGAGTTCGTCGCGCTCCTCGGCCCCTCGGGCTGCGGCAAGACGACGACGCTCCTCATGATCGCCGGGATCTACCGCCCGACGAGCGGCGCGATCATCTTCGGCGACCAGCGCGTGGACCATCTCCACCCTAAGGACCGGGGGATCGGAATGGTCTTCCAGAGCTACGCGCTCTACCCGCACATGACGGTCGCGGAGAACATCGGCTTCCCGCTCGAGCTTCGCAGCAGCGTCTCGAAGGCGGAGCGCGACAAGCGCGTGCGCGAAGCGGCGGCGCTCGTACAGGTCGCGGAGCTCCTGGACCGGCGGCCCGCGCAGCTCTCCGGCGGCCAGCAGCAGCGCGTCGCGCTCGCGCGCGCGCTGGTCAAGCGGCCGGACATCCTGCTCCTCGATGAGCCGCTCTCGAACCTCGACGCGCGGCTGCGCCATGAGATGCGCGGCGAGATCAAGCGCCTGCAGAAGGAGGTCGGCATCACATCGATCTTCGTCACTCACGACCAGCTTGAGGCGCTCACCATGGCCGACCGCGTCGCCGTCATGCGCGACGGGCGCCTTCAGGCGTACGCGACGCCCGCGGAGCTCTACGCGAAACCGGCGAACCGTTTCGTCGCAGGCTTCATCGGGTCGCCGCCGATGAACTTCCTCGACGCAGAGCTCGCCGCGCGGAACGGCTCCGTCGTCGCGAAGATCGACAACCTCGAGATCCCTTTGGCGCATCCGCCGGCGACGACAGCGGACACGCGCGCGGCGACGCTCGGCGTGCGCCCGGAGCACCTGGCGATCCTGCCGCCGGGACAGGGCGACGCGAACGCCGAGGTCTACGTCGTGGAGCCAATGGGCCGCGAGCAGATCGTGGACGTACAGGTCGGGCCGCGACGGCTTCGGGCGATCGCGCCACCCGGCTTCGCCGCGCGGATCGGCGAGCGCGTGGGGCTGCGTTTTGCGCCGGAGCAGATCCACCTCTTCGATCCCTCGAGCGGAGATCGCATCGCCTGATCGGGCAGCGGCCACCCGGGGCGGCACATCCGCAGTCGATCATCCGTCGCGCCGACGGCCGCATCGTCGAGCTGAAGGCGCACCGCGCTCGCTGGAGCGGCCGCTACCCGGACAACTCGCTCGACGGCCTTCGCGAGTGCTTCGCGGAGGGCGTGGCCCGGGCGGAGATCGACTTCCGCATGTGGAACGGCGAGTTCGTCGTCACGCACGACGACCCCGGCCGCGGCACCAGCCCGACTCTTCTCGGCGACGCGCTCGCGATCGTTCACGACGCGGCTCCCGGGCCGACCGTGCTCATGCTCGACGCCAAGGACATGGTGCCGTGGGCGCGCGACACTGCCGTGCGGCTCGCGGGGCTCATCGCGCCGGTGCGCGAGCGCGTCTTCGTCGGGAGTCCGGCGGACTGGAACCTGCGGCGGCTGCGTGCGGCAGACTCGACCGTGGCGCTCGCGTTCGATCCGGGTTATTACCTCGACCGTAAGGGCAGCGACGGTCCGCTCCCCGGACGCGACGGAGCGTACGGGTACCACGACGCGCATCCACTCGCGTTCCGTCGGAGCATCCCCGTCTCCGAGTACCTTCGTGAGCGCGTCGAGGGACTCCTGCGGCTCGTGCCAGGCATCCGCGAGCTACACGTCAACCTCACGCTCTTCGAGCAGATGCTGGATGACGGCTTCGCCGTCCTTGCCGTCGCGCACGACGCTGGAGTCGCGATCGACGTATGGACGCTGGACGCGGGAACGCCACGCTGGCAGGAGCGTCTCGCGCGCGCGCTCGACGCCGGCGTCGACATCGTGACGACAAACACGCCGCGCGACTTGGCGCGGGCCGCGTCGGACCGCGACTGACGGCGGCTACTCGTGCGCGGTCACGCCGACCGCGTCAAGCTGCGGCAGCCACTGCCGATCCCAGCGCGCTTCGATCCCCGCGCGCCAGCGTTCCGCCGCCGATCGCAGTTCGGAAACGAGCTCCGGCTTCTCGTCGCGCTGGTTCCGCGTCTCGCCGGGGTCGGCCTCGAGATCGGCGAGAAACACGTCGTCTTGCGGCGGTCCGATCGGCCGCTCCGTGCGGTCGGACTCGACGAGCTGGCCGTTGAGCACGAGCTTCCACTTCCCGCGCCGCACCGCGGTCTGACGGCCCATCTCCCAGAACACGTCGCGATGCGGCGATGGCGCGCCCTCGGCGAGCATCGGGAGAACGTCCAGCCCGTCCAGCTCGTAGCCGCGTGGGTCGCCGCCCGCCGCGGTGAGGAACGTCGGGAAGATGTCGATCGCGAGCCCGAGCTCGCGCACGTCGCTGCCCGCAGGCACGCTCCGGGGCCACGAGACGAGCGCCGGGGAGCGTATTCCGCCGTCGAACAGCGAGAACTTGTGCCCTTTGAGCGAGCAGGTCGAGCCGCCGTAATACGGCTCGGTCCTCCCGTTCAGCCAGTTGCGCGTCTCGCGCGACGGGCCGTTGTCGCTCTGGAAGAAGACCGCGGTGTCCTCGCGCAGGCCGGCCTGCTCGAGCTCGTCGAGGATCGCGCCCACGCCATCGTCCATCGCCGCGATCATCGCGGCGGTGATGCGCCGATCCTCGGCGAGGTCCGGGAAGCGGTCGACGTACTCGCGCGGCGCGTGCATCGGCCAGTGCGGCGCGCTGTACGGCACGTAGAGGAAGAACGGCCGACGCGTTCGCCCCGTCCGGCGGATGAACGAGACGGCGCGCTCGGTCACGAGGTTCGTGAAGTACTCGCCGTTCCGCCAGACCTCGCGCCCATCCTCCCAGAGGTCGTGCGTCGGATCGTGCCCCGAGTCCATATCGAAGTAGAAGATGTGCGAGTAGTAGTCGACGCAGCCCGCGAGGAAGCCGAACCACTCGTCGAAGCCGCGATCGTGAGGCCGCGAACCCTCACGCACGCCCAGGTGCCACTTTCCGTAGAGCGCGGTGCGATAGCCGAGCGGCCGGAGCACCCCCGCGAGCGTCGGCACATCCGCGGGGAGACCGATGGCGGTGCGGTGCCCGCGCAGTATCGAACGTACGCCCGCGTTCCCCGGATAGCGACCGGTGAGAAGGCTCGCACGCGAGGGCGAGCACACGGGCGAGTTCGAATACCAGGAGCGCAAGATCGCGCCGGACGCGGCGAGGCGATCAAGATTCGGGGTGAGGAGGTCCGTCGCGCCGAGGCAGCCGAGATCGCACGCCGCCTGATCGTCGCTAAGGATGACGACGAAGCACGGAGGGCGCGGCATCTTCACACGAACAGTGACGCGATCGCCAACCGCATCACGCTCTTTTGGATCGCGTACCTCCTATCGGTCCTGGGCATCCGGTTCGGCCTCTCGTCGTCGCGAGTCGTGGATGGGACACGAGCCATCCATGCCGTCCTTGCGCCGATCGCCGTCGTCGGACTCGGCCTGCTCGAGTGGCGGCGCGGACGGGCGTGACGCGACACTAGAGCTGCTCGGCCCAGACCGGATTCGTCAGCGCCAGGATCTCGCCCGTCGCCGAGGCGAGCTCCGCGCGCACGTACTCGAGACCGGCGGGCAGGTCGAAGGCGCGGGCCCAGGCCGCGTCGTCCACCGACGTCGCGGCGATCGATCGCGAGTCCGAGAACAGCGTGAGCGTCGAACCGGCGCCGTCGCGCGCCTCGACGCTTACCCGGCCGGCGCGGCCGCGGTCCGGCTCGAGGTAGAGCTGCGGTCCGCGCGGTGACGCGGAGACGAACGATCGGCCTTCGCGAAGGGCCGCGAGGATCGCGGTCACGGTCGGCCGTCCATCGACGTGTACCCAGGTCGTTGGTGTGCCGAGGGCATCCTGATGGCGGAGCGGCACGTCGCCCGACTTCAAGTAATGCGTGTCGCTCCCGCCGAGAGCCGCGCAGCGCGTCCCTCCGCGCAGGAGCTCCTCCCAGTAGGCGAGCGAGGCGCCATTGAGCTGCGGCCACGGCCCGTTCCATACCTCGACCGCGTGGAACCCCGAAACGTCCGCGTACTCCCAGGGTGGGCCGAAGGGCTTGGGGTGGCACACGCTCACGACGGCCCCGCTCTCCGCGGCCGCGCGCATCGTCCGCTCCACCGCCTCCGCCTCGGGCTCGCGGAACTCCCACCAGCGGTCGGTGCCCCACGCGTTCCAGTGACCGCCGTACGTCGTGACCTCGACGCCGGGTACGACGATCGGCAAGCCGTCACCTCCCGGGCCGTACGCCAATTGGTGAGCCACGTTGTTGTGATCGGTCGTGCCGAGGAAGTCGAGGCCCGCCTCGGCTGCGGTCATCAGCATCTCCGGCGGCCACGAGTCGCCGTCGGAATAGAGGGTGTGGCAGTGGAGATCGCCGCGCAGCCACCCGGACCGCCCCTCGGGCAGCGGATCGGGATTGACGCGCCGCGCGATCGCGCCGCCCTGCACAGGTGACTGGAGTCCCGGATCGAACCAGATCTCGACCTTCCAGTCGCACCCGCGCGGTCCGACTTTGTACGGACCGAGCAGCACGTGCCACGTGCCGCGGCCGATCTTTCCTTTGCGATAGGGCGGCGTCGCCCAGCTCTCGTCGATCGTGAACTCCATCTTGTTGCTGCCGCTCCAGCCGCGGAAGCCGGGGCTGCCCTCGGCAATCCCGCGCTCGTCGAACAGGCCGATGTCGAGCGTGTTCCCTCCGCTGATCAAGGGATCGGAATCGATCTGATCGCTGTACCAGTACCGAAGGTGCACCTGCCTGAGACCTGTAGGTACCTCGAAGGGGACGTGCACGTACCGGCGCTCGTGATCCTTTTGGAACCGACCGCGCAGGACGCGGTCAGGCGCGCCGAGCTCCGCCGCAGTCAATTCAACGCGGCGCCGCTCGACACATCGAAGACGCGCAAGGCATCGGGCCGAGCCCGCAGGAAGACGCGCGTGCCCGGGTCCGGCCGCACCTCCGGCGCCGTGCGAACCTTGAGGAGAGCGTCGCCGAGCTTCACGTTCACGATCACCTCGCTTCCGAGCGGCTCGGATACGAGCACCTCTGCGGGCTGCGCGCCGGACACCGCAGTGAGGTCGAGCTCGATCGCCTCCGGTCGCAATCCGACCTTGAGCCCGTCCCGGCCGTCAATCCCCCGCGGCGCGTCGACGCGCCAGCGGCCGGCCAGCACCAGAGTGTCACGATCGCGAGTGGCATCGACGATGTTCATCGGCGGGCTGCCGATGAACTGCGCGACGAAGAGGTTCGCGGGGCGCTGATAGATGGTGTCCGGGGCTCCGAGCTGCTGGAGCTGGCCCGCGTCGAGCACCGCGATGCGATCGGCCATGGTCATCGCTTCGGCCTGGTCGTGGGTGACGAAGATCGTGGTGACGCCGAGCTGCTGCTGCAGCGCCTTGAGCTCGGTGCGGGTATGCGTGCGCAGCTTCGCGTCGAGGTTCGAGAGCGGCTCGTCCATCAGGAAGACGCGCGGCTCGCGAACGATGGCACGCGCGAGTGCGACGCGCTGCTGCTCGCCGCCCGAGAGCTGCGCAGGCCGGCGCGGAAGGAGGTGGCGGATCCGCAGGAGGTCCGCGACGCCCTCGACCTTGCTCCCGCGCTCGGCAGCCCCAAGCTTCTGGACGCGCAAGGGGTACTGGATGTTGTCGCGCACCGACATGTGTGGATAAAGCGCGTAGCTCTGGAAGACGAGCGCGACATCACGGTCCTTCGGCTCGAGGCTGATGACGCTCCCCCCGTCGATGCGGATGTCGCCGCGATCGGGATGCTCGAGGCCAGCGAGCATGCGCAGCGCGGTGGTCTTCCCGCACCCGGACGGCCCGAGCAGCACGAGAAACTCGCCGTCGGCGATGTCCAGCGTCAGCCCGCGCACGGCGGGCGCATCGCGCGTGGGGAACTGCTTCCAGACATCGTCGTATTCAACCTTCCCCATGACTAAAGCCCCCGGGTGCTGCCCATAAGCCCACGGACCATGAGGCGGCGCGTCGCGAAGAAGACCGCCATGACCGGAAGGACATACAGCACGCCCATCGCAGCGACGAGCCCGTACTGGACCTCGGTGTAACCGCCGGCGGTACGGAATGTCTCGTAGAACGCGAGCGGGATCGTCTTCATGCTCTGCTGGTCGACCAGGATGAGGACCATGAGGACCTCGGCCCAGGCGGAGAGGAAGGAGAGACCCGCGGCGACGGCGATCCCCGGCCGAGCGACCGGCAGCACGATCTCGAAGAGCGCGCGCAGCTTGCCGCGTCCGTCGAGCCACGAAGCTTCCTCAAGGTGGCGGGGGACCGAGTCGAAGAAGCCCTTCATCAGCCACACCAGGAACGGCAGCTCGATGGCGGAGTGCACGAGGATGAGGCCGAGATACGAGTTGCGCAGGCCGAGCTCTCTCGCAAGGCCGTAGATCGGGACCATCGTCGCGGAGAGAGGCATGGTCTGAAGAAGGAGGACCGCGTACGTGATCCAGGTCTTCTGCCGCAGCTCGATACGCGAGAGCGAGTAGCCCGCGAGCGACACGACAACGACGGTGAGCAGCATCGTCGACACGGCGACGAACACGCTGTTGCCGAGCGCCGTCGCGAACGAATACCGCTCGAAGATTCCGGTGAAGTTGCCGAACGTCGGCTGTGCCGGCCAGCGGATGTAGGCCTGAGCCTGCGCGTCAAACGATGCCGTGAAGAGCCACACGAACGGCGCCAGGAAGAAGATGGTCACCGCGAGGAACGCGACGTGCATGAGCACCCATTCGAGCCGCGAGCCGCCTTCGAGCGGACCGACCCGCGGCGGGACCGCGACCTGCGCCTGGGCCTGCGGCCCGATGAGGCTCAAGCGCGCGCCCTGGACCAGCGCAGGTAGACGACGGCGAACGCGACGTTCAGCGCCAGCATCACGACCGCGATCGTCGAGCCATAGCCGATCGCGTACGAGCGGAACGCCTCATGGAAGGCGTAGAGCGCGATCGTCTCGGTCTGACTGCCAGGTCCCCCGTTGGTCAGCGTCTGGATGAGGATGAAGGTGCCGAAAGTCGACATCGTGATCGAGAGGAGCGCGAGCGCGGCGATCGGCTTGAGCGATGGCAGGGTGTGGTCCCAGAAGCGGCGCCAGGTATTCGCGCCGTCCACGCGCGCCGCTTCGTAGATATCGGTCGGGATCGTCTTGAGGGCGCCGAGGAAGATGAGCATCGTGAAGGCGGTGCCGCGCCAGATGTTCCCAATGATGACCGCGAGCATCGGGAATCGGCCGAGCCAGTCCACCGGGCCGAAGCCGAGCGCCTGCAAGCCGGTGTTGAGCGACCCGTAATAGAAGTCGTACATGGCGACCCAGAGGAAACCCGCGATGACCGTCGGATTCACCCAGGCGAGGAGCACCGCCGCGTACGCAACAGTTGCGAAGCGATAGCGACGGCGTTCGGCGTGGTCGAGGAGTAGCGCGAGGAGCAGGCCGAAGACGAACTGCCCGATGATCGCCGACCCCACTACGAAAACGATCGAGTTGATCACGACGGTGGCGAAGTCGGGGTCGCTCAGGAGACGCTGGTAGTTCTCGAGCCCGACGAAGCGCGGGCGCGCGGCGTCGAGCCCGACGAGCGCCTTGTTGGTGAAGCTTGTGTAGAGGGCCCAAAGCGAGGGCCCGACGAAGAAGAGCGCGAGGAGGAATGCTGCCGGCGTCAGGCCCGCGAGGTAGGCGCCGTTCCGGCGGAGCGCGACGATCGCGGCGGAGCGGGGGCGAAGAGCCCCCGCTCCGACCGCCGTGTCTACAGCCGCTCCTTTATTGCGTGATCACCTTGTCGGCGCCGACGGCCTGCTTCAGGTCGTCGGTGTATCGCTTCGCGGCGTCGGCAAAGCCCATCTCGCCAGCGGCGACCCGACCAGTGGCCTTCTGAATGGCGCCAATGACCTTTCCGTAATTCGAGTCCGTCGGGATGAACTTGGCCTTCTTGAGGGCTTCGGTCGAGTCGACCAGGTACTGCTGCGCCTTGAACTCGGCGACGTCGGCGGAGTCTGTGCGAGCGACGGGGTGTGGGTCTTCGATGTTCAGCTTCGCGACGGTGTCCTTGTTGTTCCACTGAGCGATAAAGGCCCACGCGGCGTCCTTGTTCTTGCTCTTGGCCGTTACGTACCAGACCGTGCCCGGTCCTCCGATGGTGAACGACGGGCCGCCCTGCGAGGTCGGGTGCAGCACGTAGTGCACGTTCTTCTGCGTGGCCGCCTTGTCGAACGGTGCGTTCTGCCACCCGCCGTAGACCCAGCCGCCCTCGAAGAGAAGCGCGAGCTCGCCCTTGCCCTCCTTCTCACGCATCGAGGTCCAGGGCTTCGTTGTCGTCAGTAGCTCCTTCGGCGTGAAGCCGTTGCTGTAGGCATGTTCGTAGTAGGAGAGCGCGTAGCGCACCCCCGGGCTGTCGCCGATCCATTTGCCGCTCTTGTCGATGATCTCGCCGCCGTACGCCCACACCAGCGGTACGAAGCTGTGGTTCGCGGTCCCGGTGTCACCCGCCGTTCCCGCGTAGAGGGCGTAGGGGATGACGTTCGGGACTCTGTCCTTCACCTGCCTGGCGCCATCGAGGATGTCGCCGACGACCTTCGGGACCCAGTCGGCTCCGAAACCGGCTTTGTCGAGCACGTCGCGCCGGATGTAGAGCCAGCGCATGTCGAGTCCGTAGGGGATCGCCCACACCTTGCCTTGATAGGTGACACCGCCCTTCACCGAGTCGGGGTAGTTCTTCCAGTCTTCCCACTGCGAGACGTATCGGTCCAGCGGCTCGATGTAGCCCGCGTCCGCGAGCTCGCCGATGCGGTCCCCGCCGACGTGGATGACGTCAGGCACATCGCCGCCACCGGAGAGAGCGAGGAGCAGCTTCGTGTAGTAATCACCGCTCGAGATCTTCTGCAGGTCGACCTTCACGTCGAGCCCGGAGTACCTCGATTTGAGGGCGGTCGCCGCCTGGTCGACATACTTGGGCTTGAGCCCGAGCTCGTCGGGGTACGAGACCGTGATCGTTCCAGAGATCTTCGCGGTGCCGCCCGGCGTCCCGCTGCCGCAGGCCGCGACGACACCCGTGGCGGCCATCGCCTGTAGGAACGCGCGACGCGAGAGAACAGGAGTCTTTCGATCTTCCACAAACACCTCCCAGCCGCGCGCGAGGATCGCGCCGGCGACTTTTCGAATCATACGCAGGGCAAGGAGGCTGTCGCGGCGCCCCGGAGGCCCCTGCCCCTATCCCTCGAACTCCGGGGTCCCGATAATGCCCGCTCGTGCCCGCCGAGTGGGAACGCGTCGCGGCCGACGCGCGGCGCGTCCTGGCGGGTAATCGTCAGCGCGGCGTCTCCGCTTGGGAGGGCAAGCGGTACGACTTCGTCTGTCCTTCACCGACGAGGTATCCCTTCCAGTGGTTCTGGGACAGTGCCTTCCACGCGATCGCGCTGATCCACGTCGATCCCGAGCTCGCCAAGCAGGAGATCCGTTGCTTGATGCAGGGCGCGCGGCCCGACGGATTCATCCCGCACATGCTGCTGTGGGAGAAGAGCGCGCACGATGCCGCGCTGCGCGAGTACTCGATCACCCTGGCGCACACCTTCTACACGGCGACGATCCAGCCTCCGGTGGTAGCGCGCGCGGTGCTGCGCATCCACGAGGCCACCGGTGACGACGGCTTCGTGCGAGAGGTCCTCCCTCCTATCCGCCGATTCTTCCGCTGGCTCAAGGCGTACCGCGACCCCGACGATGACGCGCTCGTCGCGATCATCCAGCCGGACGAGTCCGGGCTGGACGCCAGTCCGAAGTACGACTCGCTCATGCAGGTCGGCTACGAGCGGCCCGAAGAAACGCTGCCGCAGCTGCGGCGGTCGATGCAGCGGCTGTTCGACGCGTACGCGCCATTTCGCGCGGACTCGGCGCGCATCCCGGCACTCGACGTCTTCACCTGGGAAGACGTGATGGTGAACGCGATCTACGCCGACGGGCTGCGGTGCCTCTCAAAGCTCGTCGCAGTCGCCGGCGACGCGCCACGGGAAGCGTTCGAGTTCGAGGCACGGGCGGCCCGCGTCCGTCGCGCGCTCGAGGAGAAATGCTGGGACGATCGAGCCGGCGTGTTCTGGGATCTGGCCGGATGGGATGAGGTTCCGGCGAAGACGCTCACGTTCTCCTCGCTCTTCCCGATGATCATCGAAGACCTCGATCCGAGTAAGGCGAAACGTCTGATCGACGAACACCTTTTGAACGAGCGCGAGTTCTGGCTCCCCCATCCGATCCCGAGCGTTGCGGCGACCGAGCCGAGCTTCGATCCGGGGTGGCGCACGAACACCACGTGGCGCGGCCCGACGTGGGTGAACGTCAACTGGTATCTCTACCACGGGCTGCGTGCCCACGGCCGTGGCGACGTGGCGCGGGACCTCGCGGAGCGGACGGTCCGCATGCTAGCGAAGGGCGGTATCCGCGAGTTTTACGACCCGCGGACCGGCGAGGGTCAGGGTGCGCGCGACTTCGGCTGGACGACGCTCGTGCTCGACATGATCGCCTCCGAGCGCGGGACCGCGTGATCCCGGTCAGCGGCGCCCCTCGAGACCGAGCATCTCGCGCATCCGCACGTAGCCGATCACCGACTCTTTGAAGAGAAGCCCCGCGAGCGACCTGCCGCTCATGACCGGAAGGAGCGGAAGCTCGGTTGCGCCGAAACGCTCGAGCGCCGTCGTCAGCGGATCCTCAGGGCTTACCGCAGGGAGATCCTCGATGCGGGTCATCACCTCGTCGACCGGCGTGACCGACCAGCGCTCCTGCTCGACCTTGCGGAGGTCGCCGATCGTGACGAGGCCGACCATCCGATCGCCGGCGACGACCGGTATGGCGCGGAGGTTGAGCGGCAGGACGAGGTCGCGGATGAGCGAGCCGACCATCGTGCCCGGCTGCACCGACCGGAAGTCGGGCGTCATGAGCTGGCCCACACGGACCGTGCCGATCACGGACGAAATGCGCTCCTGCTGAAGGCTGGCCGAGGCGGCGTTGAACAGGAAGTACGCGATGAGCCCGTACCAGAACGCCTGCGTCCAGTTGTTGTCGTCCAGCGGACCGAAAATGAAGCCTGCGCCGACTAGCAAGATGAGTCCCGCGACGATCTGACCTCCGCGGGCGGCGATCCGCGTGGCCACGAGGCGGTCGCGCGTGATCCCCCAAATGATCGACCGCAGCACGCGTCCTCCATCCAAGGGGAATCCCGGTATGAGATTGAAGACCGCGACAACGAGATTGATCTCCCCGAGGTACCGGGTGATCGCGCCGACCGCTTCGATGTTCGGGACGCTCGCGATGGCGCCTCCAATGAGAGCCGTGAGGGCAAGCCCTACAACGCCGATGGCCACACTCGTGGCCGGTCCCGCGATCGCCATGAAGAACTCAGCCTTGGCAGAGGGCGGCTCCTTCGTGAGGTTCGCGACCCCACCGAGAAGGAAGAGGGTTATCGACGACACCGACATCTTGAAGCGCCGTGCGACGAGCGAATGCGCGAGCTCGTGCGCGAGTACCGATCCGAAGAAGAGAAACGCGGTGATCGCCGCGACTACGAGGCTCTTTTGATTGGACCACTGGGGGAATCGGCTGGGAAACACCTGATCCGAGAGGCTCAGGACTACGAGGAAAAAGATCAGAAGCCACGAAACGTGAATGCGCACATCGATCCCGAAGATACGGGCGACGCGTATGGAGCCCGGCATCTTCCGAGCATACTGGTCGACCCGTGGAGTTGCCGACCGTTCCCGAGCTCGCGAGCATGATCGACCACGCGGTCCTCAAGCCCACGCAAACGGAGCGCGATGTGGTCGATGCGTGCACCCTCGCGCTGCGCTGGCATATCGCGTCGGTGTGTGTGAAGCCGTTCTATGTTCCGGTCACGGCTCGGCTGCTGAAAGACTCCGGCGTCCTGACGTCCACAGTCATCGGCTTCCCTCACGGCGGGCAGTCACCCGAGGTGAAGGTCGCGACGGCG
>VBDX01000007.1 GCA_005881885.1 Chloroflexota bacterium | reverse complement strand
ACGAGTCCCCGTCGCGTCTTGCGCTGGCGCGGATCTTCGTCGCGTCGCTCCCGACCTCGGGCTCGGTGAGGCCGAAGCATCCGATGACCTCGCCCTTGCATAGGCGCGGGAGCCAGCGCTGCTTCTGCTCTTCCGTCCCGAACTTGAGGATCGTCATCTCGACGAGCGAGATCTGCACCGAGAGCGTCGTGCGCACCGACGAGTCCGCGCGTCCCACCTCCTCGGTCACGAGCGCATGCGAGACGTAGTCGATGCCGATGCCTCCGTACTTCTCGGGGACTGGGCCGCCGAGAAGGCCGAGCGGCGCCATCTTGCGGAGTACGTCCTTGGGGAAGGTCTCGTTCCGGTCGCGCTCGCGCGCGCCCGGCGCGATCTCCTTGTCCGCGAAGTCCTTCGCGAGCTTGCGAATCGACTGTTGCTCGGAGGTGAGGTCGAAGTCCAACGGCTAGGTGGATACGCGCTGCTCGGAGCGCTCTCGGATCGCAAGCAACGCGTCGATCTCGCCGATGTGCCCGAAGCAGCCTTGCAGGATTCCCGTCGCGCGTCTGACCATCTTCGCCGCGGTCTCGTCGTCGGCCGGCGCGCGCAAACGCCGCACGAGCGGCGCGATCACCGAATCGAGGTAGCCGAGCAGCTCATCCGCGGAGAGCTGCGGGATCCGCAGGACCTCATCGAAGGTGTAGCCGCTGAGCGCGCCGAGTCCGTCGTCGCCTATCCCGCGCGGGTCGTACCCGGTTCGCGCGGCCCACCCGTCGGCGATCCAGCGCTCCGAGGCGGCGTCCGCACCGCCCAGCAGTCGCTCGAGGACGTCGATCCAGCGTGCCATATGCCACACCGTCTCGCGGACGTTGTTGCCGCGATCGTCGGCACGCCACTCGAGCGCACCCAAATCGAGGACCCCGACGCGGCGACGAAGTCCGGCACCGATGTCCTCGAGCCACTTCGCCATGAGCTCCGTGTCGCGCATGTGCCGAGTTTATGGTGTGCCGATGTTTGATGAGCGACGGCGCGCGCTTCGCAATGAAGAGCTCACGCGCATCGCGCGCTCCGGACTAAGGCCGACTGAGCCGAGACTGGTTCGATCGCCGAGCGTGTGCGCGAACACGTTTTGCGCGGGGGGCGTGTCACGTTCGCGGACGGCCTGGCGCGCATCATCGAGCGATGCGCGCGTTCGGGTGGGTGGTGCTCTTGGTCCTCTTGTGCGGCTGCCGCCTGCAGGCGCCGACGCTCCCCGCGCCGCGGCCGAGCACCGCCGTGGTCCGCGCCGCGAGCCCCGGGCCGGTGGCCGGGACGCCGCCTCGGCCATCGAACCTCCCGTACGCGATGCCGGCGCCCTGGACGGACGCCGATGCCCGAGCGATCCACGAAAGAGCGGTGCCTGCGCTTCCTTCGGGTGTCGCGCCCGCGGGGACTCACCTGTCCCCGATGATCCCGCGACTCGACGAGCCGCCCGACTGCCCGCGCTACGCCGTCGCGCTCGCGACCAACGACGCGACGAGCGCGGTTGCGGCTCTCGAGCGGATCCTTGCGGCGGCGTACGAAAAAGACGAGCGCGGCGAGCTCGTGTGGCTGATGATGCGCGGCAGAGCGCTATCCGGCCGCGGGGTTCAGTTCGATCTGGCCATGTGGGCCGCCGACCGCTCGCACGGCGCGATCATCGAGCACGGTGCCTCGCGTGATCTCGCGGCCCCGTGGATGGGTCCGGTTCCGCAAAGGGAGCTCATCCTCGTGACGTACGTGCAGCGGTGTGCTCTGCGATGAAAGGCTGCCTCCTCACGGTCCTCGGCGCCGCTCTCATCGTGGTCGCGGTCGAGGGTCAGCAGCTCGTCTATGCGTTGCGCCCACCAGAGATATCGGGCCGGGCCAGTCCGGAGATGCTCGCCAGTCCGTTCTCCTTTGTCATGCCAACGGGGGATCTCGAACTCGTCACGCGGTACACGCCCGCGTGGGTGGAGACACGCGACTGTACGTCGCTCTGCGCTACGCAGTATCCGCATTGCGCGCTTCTCGAGCGCGTGATCCTCACAAACGATCCGGATACGCTCCGCGCCGGTTTCTTCGACTCGGCGCGGCGTCTGGGGTGGAGCGCGAAGCGCGGGCCGTATCCGTACCGCGGAGTCGATCACCGGCTCGAGGACGATGCCGTCTTGGCCGGGGGATTCTGGGTGACCCTCGAGATCGGGGATCTCGATCGCCCCGGCGAGCGCGAGTCCCGCGAGCGGTCGCTCGGGTTGCCGATGGGCCAGACCCTGTGGCGGTATGTCGCGCTAGTCCGGATCGAAGATGCGCCGGACAATCTCGGCGGTCACTGCGCGTCGAGCCTTTGGAGGATATTCAGCCACCCGATCGCGAACTGACGCTACCCGCGGTACGGCCTCCGGATCGCCATCCAGCGTTCCGGCTCGGCGAGCGGAGTGAAGCCGTAGCGCGCGTAGAGCCGGTGCACGTCACGCGTCGCGAGCAACACATTGCGCAGGCCGAGCAGGTCAGGATGCGACATCACCGCGTCCACGAGCTGCTTGCCGACGCCCCTTCCGCGGTGCTCGTTCAGCACGAACACGTCGCAGAGCCAGGCGAACGTCGCGCGATCCGTGACCACGCGCGCAAAGCCGATCTGCCGGCCACCGCCCTTGGGGTCGCCATCGAACGCACTGAAGCAGATCGAGCCATCGAACGCTCGCTCCATGACTTCGCGCGGCACGCCCAGGGCCCAGTACGCCTCGTCATGAAGGAATCGCCAGACCAGATCGCGATCGATGTGCCGCGGATCGGTCGAGACGACGCACTCGCTCACGCATCGCGAGTGTAAAGTCGCGCCGTGCCGCTCCGGCGGGTCGGGCGATGCCGCTGATCACGCTGACCTGGCTCTTCCTGCTCATCGCCACGATCGTCCTGCTCGTCTCCGCGACGATCATCGATCTGATCGCGGTCCGCTCGCGCGACTTCCTCCTCTTCGAATCGCGAGCCGTTCTGTCCCAACGGCTCCAGCTCGCGGCGCTCGTCTTGATCCTCGCGAACTTCCTGATCGGCATACCGATCGTCGGTCTGGCGCTGCTTGTGATCGCCGTGGCGTGGACCCTCTGGTGGGTGCCAGCCTCGCACCGTCTGCTCGCGGTCGGCGCGCAGTCCGTCTTTCGCGTGCCCCCGAGCTCTGTCGCGGCCGTGATGTTCGATGTCTCGCAGCAGCCGCGGTGGATCGAGTCGCTTGTCGCAGCCGATCTCGAGACGCCCGGACTGCTTCGGACGGGAAGCGTGATCAGGCAGACGGTGTTGATCAACGGTCACGAGCTCATCGCGCGAACCCGCGTGACCGAGCTCGATCCCGGCCGGCGGCTCGTGACGACGCTCGTGGTGCGACACGCGCAGCCCGCCGACGTCATCGATCTGCAGCCGCACGAGAACGGCACGCTCGTCGCGTACAGCGGCGGACATCGACTCTCTCTCACCGGTGCGGTCCTCGGCGGATGGCGGCTGCCGTGGCTACGGAGCCGGTTCGAAGCACGGCGGGCCGCGAACCTCGAACGGCTTCGGCCACTCGTGGAGGACATGCCGCGCGGTCGGCTCGCGGATCAAAAGAACAGCCCGCGGGACGTGCCCGCGGGCTGATCAAAGGCGCGTGAGTTACTTGTAGTTAGCCGCGCGATCCCTTGCCGGTGCCACGGCTGGTAGAACGGTCGTGCTCGCTGTTGCGTGCGTCCTTCTCCTTGGCGCGGTCAGCCTTGACCTTCGCGGCCAGGGAGGCGTCGGTGCTCTGTGCGGCGGTCGTCAGCTTGGCGACAGTTGCGGTCACGTCGTCGAGCACCGCCTGCATGTCCTTGATCGCCTGGTCGACGACATCCTTGTACTTCGCAACGAGGGCAACCATCGAAGCAGTCGTGATCGACGGCTTCTGGGTGTGCTCGTCCTTGTCCTCGTTCTTGTCTTCGTCCTGGTCCTCGTCCTTCGTGGTCGAGGCAGTCGTTGTCGTCGTGTTCGCCGACGTCTTGGTGTCTTCGTCCTTGTCCTCGACCTTGCAAGCCTGGCCAAGGTCGGTGCCGTCCTGGAGCTTCTCGTGCGCCGAGGTCCAGATCTCCTGGAGCTTCGCGCGGGCATCGGCTACCTCGCTACGGGCATCGACTGTCAGCTCGGTCGCCGACTTGGAGTGGCGTGCGTCCCGTTCGAGATCGCGCGCGTCGCGAGCGAGCTCTTTGAGCTGATCGCGGAAGCTCATCCACTTCGAGTGAAGTTTGTGAACGGCCTCGTTCCGTGCGTGCGCGAGAGTGCTGCAGGACGTCGTTTCGTCAGCGGCCGGCGCGGCGCTCGCGCTGCCGCCGAGGGTCGTCGCTGAGAGAGAAAGGATGAGAGCGCCTACTGCCATCCCACGTGCAGTGCGCTTCCCAATGGTCGTGCGGAACATATGCACCTCCAGTGCACACGACCTAACGGGGCCGTCTTGGATCGCGTTTAGGCCCCCGTCGTCCGGGGTACCGGGGTACTACCCCGACTGGGGGATTTACCAAGCGATGCCTAGACTTCGGGCTTCTGACGCGCGCACGCCGGTGAGGGGAGGGGGAGCATGGTCGATCTCTGGGAGCGCGTGCCGGTCGCGGGTCTGCCGGCCGACTTCGCCGAGGCGCTAGCGACGCTCGACCACGATCGGTTGAAGGAGCTCCTTACCTCCGGCCAGATCCCGGCCGGCGTCTACGGGCGGCAGATCGTCCAGCTGCGTGGCGCGCTTCCGCTCGACGATCCGATCTTCGCCCAGCATCGCGGCTGGTCGGCGCTGAGCTACGGCGACTGGGACGACCTTCAGCGATGCGTCGATGCGGGTCCCGTCGATCCGCATGAGCTCCTTTCGCTGCGCGCGATCATCCTGGCGCCGCTCGACCGTTCGCACGTTGGCGAAGCGCACACGTACGCGAGCGCGATCCTCGAAGCATGGGACTGCAAGCTGTCGCAGTCACAGGGCCGATTCCGTCGTTTCGCGCGGCGCACGCTCGCTCTCCCGGTCGACACCGGCGGCCGGCCCGACGTCGCCCAGGCTCGCCACGTCCGCTTCCGCAGATTGCAGGACGTCCTCATCCTCGCCAAGCAGGAGGCGATCGGCGGAAGGCTCGAGGTCGCCGAGGGCCTCGCGCGCGAGGCGCAGCGCCTCGGCGACGAGGGCGACTACTTTCGCCCGTTCGCTCGCGACCTCGAGCGCCTCGTTCGGCTCGCGCGCGGCGAGGACGAGCGCTCCGCCCTCGAGTTCATGGGCCGGCTCCGCGAGCCCCGCGGGCCGGCTCCCCTCATCGCCATCGCGTGGCTCCTCGATCTCGCGCATCTGCTCGCGCTCCGCGCGGACGGTTCACTCGCGGAGGTCGCGGCTCTCGTCAATACGATCGCGATCCGGCTCTGTTCGCCGCGGTTCGAGATCCAAACGGAAGCGTGGCGCATCGCGGCGGAGCTGCACGCCGGCAACACCGCCAGCGTGCGCGACCTGCCCGGCCTCCGCGTTCAGAGCGGCGGCACGAGCCCAGGCCTGCGGTCACTTCCCGAGTTCCTGAGCGCGTGGGCCGGTGAGGATCCCGATGGGTTCGAGCTCTCCGCGCAGCTCGCCCGCGCCTCCGGTCAGCTCTGGCTTCAGCTCAGCGCGCTCGCGTGGCTCGCGGCGCTTCGCCCGCGCCCGCGCGACCTACGCCGGCTTTGCCTGTTTCTCGAGGCGAGCGGCTGGCGCCGACTCCCATTCGTGTCGCGGGACATTGCGGCGCGTGCGGCCATCGCCCTTGTCGAAGGCGGGCACCGCTCGAGGGCGATCGTCGAGCTCGCTTCAGCCTCTGGCCGGCCGAAGGTCGCACTCGCCGTCGCGGAGACGCACGCAACGGACACGCGCGCACCGCTCGGGGCGCGTCGCGCGGCGGTCGAGGTCCTTCACCTGATCGGGGTCGGACGCGGTCGCGCGGCACTGCGCGACATCGCCCACGGCGGCGATGAGATCGCGCGGCTCGCGACGGATCACCTCTCGGACGGCCACGGAACGACCGGACTGTCGGAGCGCGAGATGGAGGTCGTGGATCTCGCCGGACGCGGTCTCACGAATCGCGAGATCGGAGAGCGGCTCTCTCTCAGCCGGCATACGGTCGCGAGACACCTCGCCAACGCGTGCGCGAAGCTCGGCGCTGAGAACCGCGCGGAAGCTGCCGTGCGCGTCGCGGCGATGCGCGGCCGCTAGCGCCGCTGCTTCCTACACTCCGGCGCGTGCGCATCGGCGTGATGCTGCCCTCCTATATCCGACCGAGCCGCGACACCCTGCTCGGGGTCGCACGCGCCGCCGAGCACCTCGGCTTCGACTCGGTCTGGACGAATTCGCACACCGTCGTTCCGGCCTCTTTCAAGCCACGCTATCCCTACAGCGAGGACGGAATACCGTCGTGGAACGCGGGGACCGCATGGGCCGACGCGATGACGACGCTGGGATTCGTCGCCGCGGCGACCGAGCGGGTGCGCCTCGGCGTCGCGGTCGTGCCGCTCATCATCACCGACCCGATCACGCTCGCGAAGCAGGCCGCGACCGTCGACCTGCTCTCGAACGGGCGGTTCGAGTTGGGCGTCGGCGCGGGTTGGCTCCTCGAAGAGGGGAGTGCCCTTGGTCGCCCGACCGATCACCGCCAGGCGCGCCTCGAAGAGACCATCGAGGTGCTGCGGCTCGCGTGGAGCCGGCCGACGTTCAGCTACACAGGCCGCTTCGTCAAGATCCCTGAGGTCGGGGTCCACCCGCAGCCCCCGCAGGGCGCGCGGCTACCGCTCTGGATCGGCGGGCAGGGCGACGGCGCGATACGCATCGCGGCGGAGCGCGGCGCCGGCCTCTTCATCTGGCTCCAGCCTCCTGAGCGCGTCGCTGAATACGGACGCAAGTTGCGCGCGCTGCGAGCCGGGGCGCCGCTCGCCGCATGCGTCTGGACATCGCAGGAGGAACGCCTCTGGGGTGGTCAGGTCCGCGCGATGGAGCAGGCCGGCGTCGACCTGATGGTGATCGGCCGGCGCTACGACGACCGCCAGGTCAGCGAGCTGGAGCGATTCGCCGCCGAGTTTCTCTAGACGCGCTCGAAGACCGCCGCGATCCCTTGTCCGCCGCCGATGCACAGCGACGCGAGGCCGTAGCGCTTCTCGCGCTTGCGCAACTCGTACGCCAGGGTGAGCGCGAGCCGCGCGCCCGACGCGCCGAGCGGATGCCCGAGCGCGATCGCGCCGCCGTTCACGTTCGTCTTCTCGCGGTCGAGGCCGAGGTCCTTCTCCACCGCGAGGTACTGCGTCGCGAACGCCTCGTTGATCTCGACGAGGTCCATGTCCTTGACCTTGAGCCCGGCTCGCTCGAGCGCCTGACGCGACGACGGCGCGGGGCCGATTCCCATGATGTCGGGGTCCACGCCGCAGACGCCGCGCGAGACGATGCGCGCGAGCGGCTTGAGCCCCGCCTTCTTCGCGGCATCCGCCGATGCGACGACGACCGCTGCGGCGCCATCGTTGATGCCCGACGCGTTGCCGGGCGTGACCGTGCCGTTCTTCTCGAACCGGGCCACCAGCTTGGCGAGCGCCTCTGGCGTCGAGTCGGGACGGATGTGCTCGTCCCTGTCGACGACGACGTCGCCCTTCTTCGTCTTCACCGTGACCCGGACGATCTCCTCGCTGAAGCGGCACGACTCGCGTGCCTTCGCGGCGAGCATGTGGCTGCGGTACGCGAACTCGTCGGCCGCCTCGCGCGTGATGCCGTACTTGCGGCCGAGGTTCTCGGCGGTGTTCGCCATGCCGAGCCCGTTGTACGAGTCGACGAGGGCCACCCAGAGGTAGTCCTCGAGCTTCTGCTCGCCGAGCGGCAGACCCCAGCGTGCGCCCCGGATTTGATGTGGCGCCATCGACATGTTCTCGGTGCCGCCGACCAGAACGAACTCCGCCTGTCCAAGCTGGATCTCTTGGGCACCGAGGAGGATGGCCTGCAGCCCCGACCCGCAGAGCCGGTTGATGGTGAGTGCGGGGACCTCCTTCGGCACGCCGGACTTGAGTCCAATGTGGCGCGCGAGATACACGGCGTCGCCCGAGGTCTGCAGGACGTTGCCGAAGATCACGTGATCTATCTGTTTGGGATCGACCTTTGACTTCTCGAGCGCGGCCTTCGCGGCGATGACGCCGAGGTCGGTGGCCGAGGTATCGCGCAGCTGCCCGCCATACGTGCCGAAGGCGGTGCGCGCCCCGTCGATGATGACGATTTCCTTCACTGACTTGCTCCCGTGACCGCATCTCGCGGCCTCTTTAATTGTCCCACCGAGGAGAATCGACCAATGACCAGCTTCAGCGAGCTCTTCGCGTCCGTCCAAGCCCGTCGTGAGTCGGGCGACCTCGCGGGGGCGCTGGCGCTGTTCGAAGGGCGCGAACGCGACTTCCCGCTGCAGAAGGGACTCGTGTTTCTCGTGCGGGCGGAGCTTCTCGCGGAGCTGCGTCAACCGGAGCAGGCGATCGAGTCGCTCGAGGCCGCTCTCGCCTCGGGCTGTCGCTACAAGCGTTCGTGGCTCGAGGAGAACCCGCGGCTCGCGGCTCTCCGCGGCTTCGCACGTTTTGGCGACGTCACGGAGCGGTCGGCTCGCCGGCACGAGGAGGATTCCGCGGCGGCACGTCCCGAGCTGAACGTGGTGATGCCCGAGAGCGCTGCGCCGCCTCTGGGGTATCCGCTCCTGGTCGCGCTCCATGGGAACAACAGCACCCTGGCCGACACCGTCGCGCAGTGGTCGTCGCCCGCAAGCGCGGGTTGGGTGGTCGCCGTACCTCAGTCGAGCGAGATCGGAGTGAGCCCGGGCGCGTTCATCTGGAACGAGACCGAGCGGGCCGTTCGCGAAGTGACCGCCCACATCAGCGAGATCGCGAAGGGGACTCGGCTCGATCCCGACCGACTCGTCATGGGGGGATTCTCGATGGGCGGCCTGCAAGCGATCGCCATACCGCTGACCGCACGGATCCGTGCGCGGGCGTTCGTCGCCGTGGCCGCTTGGCTACCCAACATCCGCGAGTTCGCGACGATGCTCGATAGAGGTCCCGGACGCGACCTCAGCGGGTACGTTGTCGTGGGCAGGCGCGATCCCAACTGCGATGGGGCGAAGCAGCTCGTCGCTCTCCTCACGAAGCACCGTGTCCACGCGCACCTTGATCTTCGCGAGGATCTCGGTCACGAATACCCGCCGGATATGCCCGAGACGCTGAGCCGAGCGCTGGCCTTCGCGTCGAGCTAGATCACGGGTCAGGCGGCGGCCAGCTCGGCCGCCGCCCCGTCATGCGCTAATTGATCGTTACGTCGTCGTAGAGCGTGTAGGTCGGGTCGGTGGCGTAGTTGTCGTCGTGGTCGATGAGGGTCAGCGTGTACGAGTGTCCACCGGTCAGCGTGAACGACGTGCTGTTCCACACTCCGGTGTTGCTGCAGGTCCTCGCCAGCAGGGTCGTGGTCGTGCCGGTGGTGTTGTCCTTGAGCGTTGCGGTCGCCCAGTCATACGTGACGGTGTCCGTGCAGACGACCCGGTACCAGAACGACAGGACGCCGCCGGCCGCCGGCGCGCTGAAGGTCTGCGCGACCGAGCTATCTCCGGCGAACGGTGAGCTGCTGCCGACCTTGGCGGACGACGTTCCGCTGTGGGCGGTGGTCGAGACCGCGGTGCTGCCCGCGCTCGTCCAGCCCGTCAGCCCGCTCTCGAACCCACCGTTGGTGATCCCGGACGGTGGTGGCGGCGGTGGGGCGCCGATGGCCACGTCGTCGTACAGCGTGTAGGTCGGGTCGGTGGCGTAGTTGTCGTCGTGGTCGTTGAGGGTGAGCGTGTACGAATGCGAAGCGACCAGCGTCGCTGACGCGCTGTTCCACAGTCCGGTGTTGCTACAGGTCCTCGCCAAGACGGTCGTCGTCGTGCCTGTGGTGTTGTCCCTGAGCGTCGCCGTCGCCCAGTCATAGGTCACGCTGTCCGTGCAGACGACTCGGTACCAGAACGAGAGGACCCCGCCACCGGACGGCGCCGTGAAGGTCTGCGCGACCGAGCTGTCTCCATTGAAGGGCGAGCTGCTGCCGACCTTCGCTGCGGATGCGCCACTGTGCGCGGTGGTCGCGACCGCGGTGCTGCCCGCGCTCGTCCAGCTCGCGAGCCCGCTCTCGAACCCGCCGTTGGTGATCCCGCTCGACGCCGTGACCGTCAGCGTGACCGTTGCGCTGTGCGTCGCGCTGGGCGCGCTGCCGATGACTGTCACCGGGTACGTGCCTGGCGCGGTTGTGGCGTCGACGCTGAGTGTCAGCGTCGAGCTCGAGCCCGCGGTGATCGTGGAGGGATTGAACGAAGCCGTGGTGCCCGCGGGCATCCCGCTCGCGGAGAGCGTCAGTGTTTCGGCCGAGCCGCTCGTGACCGCGGTCGAGATAGTCGATGTGGCGCTCCCGCTCTGTACCGCGGAGACGTGCCGCTGCCCGCGGCGAGCGTCAGCGTTGAGCTGCCGCCCGCGGTGACCGCGCCGGGGTTGAAGGAAGCCGTGACGCCTGAGGGAAGCCCACTCGCGGAGAGCGTCACTGTCTCCGCCGATCCGCTGATGGCGGCGGTGGGGATCGTCGACGTGGCGCTCCCGCCCTGTACCGCGGAGACGCTGCTCGGGTTAGCGCTGATCGAGAAGTCACTCGGTGCGGGGGTGACCGTGAGCGTGACCGTCGTGGTATGCGTCGCGCTCGGAGCGGTGCCGGTGACTGTCACCGAATACGGGCCTGGGGTCGTCGCGGCGCCAACGCTGAAGGTCAACGTCGAGCCGCCGCCAGCGGTGGTCGTTGGGGGATTGAACGAAGCCGTCGCGCCCGGCGGAACCCCGCTCGCGCTCAGCGTCACTGTTTCGGCCGAACCGCTCGTGACCGCGGTAGAGATGGTCGACGTGGCGCTCCCGCCTTGGACCGCCGACACGCTGGCTGGGTTCGCACCGATCGAGAAGTCATTGGGTGCGGCCGTGACCGTGAGCGTGACGGTGGTGCTGTGCGTCGCGCTAGGAGCGGTGCCGGTGACCGTGATCGTGTAGGGCCCGGTCGGCGTGCTCGCGGCGACACCAAGGGTCAGCGTCGAGCTACCGCCGGCGCTGACTGAGTCGGGGTTGAAGGAAGCCGTGACGCCCGCAGGAAGCCCACTCGCGGAGAGCGTCACTGTCTCCGCCGATCCGCTGAGGACGGCGGTCGAGATGGTCGATGTGGCGCTCCCGCCCTGAGCCGCGGACACGCTGCTGGGGTTCGCGTTGATCGAGAAGTCATTGGGTGCCGGAGTGGTGATCGTCAGCGTGAAGGTGGTGCTGTGGGTCGCGCTCGGAGCGGTGCCGGTGACTGTCACCGAATACGTGCCTGGCGTCGTCGCGGGGTCGACGGTGAACGTCAGGGTCGAGCTCGAGCCCGCGGTGATCGGGTTCGGGCTGAACGAGGCCGTCGTGCCCGTCGGCACGCCGGTCGCGGAGAGCGTCACGCTCTCGGGCGAACCGCTGAGGATCGAGGTCGCTATGGTCGACGCCGCGCTCCCGCCCTGCGCCGCCGACACGCTGCTCGGGCTTGCGCCGATCGTGAAGTCACTGGGTGCGGCGGTGACCGTCAGCGTGACGGTGGTGCTGTGGGTCGCGCTCGGAGCGGTTCCCGTGACCGTCACCGAATACGGGCCTGGTGTCGTCGCGGGGTCGACGGTGAACGTCAGCGTCGAGCTTCCGCCCGCGGTGATCGCGCTCGGGTTGAAGGACGCCGTCGCGCCCGACGGGACTCCGCTCGCGGAGAACGTCACGCTCTCGGCCGAGCCACTCGTGAGGGCGGTCGAGATCGTCGACGTCGTGCTCCCGCCCTGGACCGCGGAGACGCTGCTCGGGCTCGCGCTGATCGAGAAGTCATTGGGTGCGGCGGTGACCGTCAGCGTGACGGTCGTGCTGTGGATCGCGCTCGGGGCCGTGCCGGTGACCGTCACCGAATATGGGCCTGGTGTTGTCGCGGCGCCGACGCTGAGCGTCAGCGTCGAGCTCCCACCGGCGGCGACCGACCCGGGGTTAAAGGACGCCGACGCGCCCGAGGGAAGCACGCTCGCGGAGAGCGTCACTGTCTCCGCCGATCCGCTGATCACGGCGGTCGAGATGGTCGACGTCGCGCTCCCGCCCTGCGCCGCCGACACGCTGCTCGGGTTCACGCCGATCGAGAAGTCATTGGGCGCGGCCGTGACTGTCAGCGTGACCGTGGTGCTATGCGTCGCGCTCGGTGCGGTGCCGGTGACTGTCACCGAGTAGGTGCCCGGCGTCGTAGCACTCCCGACGCT
>VBDX01000006.1 GCA_005881885.1 Chloroflexota bacterium | reverse complement strand
GGGCCGGTTCGAGTGCATAGTCTCGACGGTCTCGGTGTCCGAACTTTTGACCGGCGCGATGGCGCGTGGCGCATCAAAGGCGGTCGCGACTCAGACGCTTCTGCGGCAGTACCCTCACTTGCAGATCGCACCGGTGACGATGGATGTGGCTGCCGATGCCGCAGACCTCTGGGTCGCGACTCGGATTCGTCTTCCAGATGCACTGATTTTGGCGACGGCTGTCGTCAACGGTGTCGAGGTCGTACTGCACGGCGACGCAGAGTGGACTTCACGCGTCGCGCCGGTACTGACCCGTCCACGACTTGTCGACC
>VBDX01000005.1 GCA_005881885.1 Chloroflexota bacterium | reverse complement strand
GGATGGGCGCGATCCTCGAACGCCAGGAGCGCATCAACCGCCTTCTCGCAGCGGCGTACGACTACGAGGGGCAGATGGCGCCCCGCTTCGGCGCGCGCCTCGAGCGTCTCGAGCGCGAATGGAAGGAGCGGCGCGAGCGCGAGGTCGCCGCGAACCTCCACTCGGTGTACTTCCAGGCACGTTTCGGCGGCGACGAGCCCGTCATCCGCAAGCAGTCGGAGGCATTCGTCGACCTCTTCGCCGGACGCAAGCGCGTGCTCGATCTCGGCTCGGGCCGCGGGATCTTCCTGCAGCTCCTGAAAGACAAGGGTATCGGCGGGTACGGCGTGGATCTCGACCCGCGGATGGTCGCGCAGTGCCGCGAGAAGGGCCTCGAGGCGCACGAGGTCGACGCGCTCACGCACCTGCGACAGATCGAAGCCGGCAGCGTCGACGGCCTGTACGCGAGGCACCTCGCCGAGCACGTCCTGCCGGGCGAGCTCGTCGAGATCCTGCGTGCGTGCCGGCGCGCGCTCGCACCGGGCGCGCC
>VBDX01000004.1 GCA_005881885.1 Chloroflexota bacterium | reverse complement strand
GCCCGGTCCCGCCGGAGCTCTTCAAGTTCTATCTCGAGGTCGAGGGCTTCACCGAGGTCGAGATCCGCACCTTCGAGCCCACGGAGAACCGTTTGCGCGAGGATGTGCCCGAAGGACCGATCCGCGACAACGTGAAGCTCTTGAACAAGACACTCTTCGGCGACCGCGATTACGCCGTGATCGGCTGCGCCCCGGCGAAGTGAGGGTTCACCAGTTCCATCCGGTGCTCGCACCGGGCGACGCGATGAGCAATCACGTGTTCGCGCTTCGCAAGAAGATCCGCCACTGGGGCTTCGAGTCGTTCGCGTACGCGGTCGAGACAAAGCCGGGAGTCGTTGATGTGCGCTCGTACCGGCGCATGTTCCGCGATGTGCATCCCGGCGATCTCGTCATCGTGCATTTCTCGATGGGCAGCGAGGTCATCGACCAGATCCTCAAGATCCCGGCGCGCCGGGTCCTCGTCTATCACAACATCACGCCTCCCGAGTTCTTTGGCGGCATCAACCCGCACGCTGCGGCGTTCGCGCGGCTCGGGCTGCGTCAGCTCGCGCGCATCGCGCCGGCGTTTGAGCTCGCGATCGGCGTCTCGGAGTTCAACCGTCGCGCGCTCGAGGAGGCGGGATACAGGAAGACCGCGCGCGTACCGATCCTCATCGACTGGGACCATTTCGCGGTGCCACCCTCGGAGGCGGTGCTCGCGCGGTGGAAGGGCCTCCGTACGGTGCTGCTCTTCGTCGGCCGGATCTCTCCGAACAAGCGGCAGGACGACCTCGTGCGGATGCTCGCGTACTACCGCCGTTGCATCGACCCTGAGGCGCATCTCGTGCTCGTCGGCGCCTACCGCGACCAGCCGCAGTACCACGCGCGCGTGGTCGCGCTCATCGAGCGGCTCGGCCTCGGCGGGGCCGTCGCGTTCGCCGGCGGCGTCGACGACCCCGCGCTCCTTGCGTACTACCGCGCCGCGTCGTGCTTCATCTCGCTCTCGGAGCACGAGGGCTTTGGCGTGCCGCTCCTCGAAGCGATGCGCTTTCGGTTACCGGTCGTGGCGTACGACGCCGCCGCGGTGGGCGAGACGGTCGACAGCGCGGCGATCCTCTTGCGCGAGCGGGATCTCGCGGAGGCCGCCGAGGCTTGCGCGATGGTCACGGAGCGCCTCGATCTTCGCGAGCAACTCGTCGCCGCCGGCGAGCGGCGCGTGAAGGATTTCGACCCGGAGAAGGTCGCGAAGCGCACGCGCGAAGTGCTGGGACTCTGAGTCAATATCGCCTTCGGAAACGCCAGCGCTAGCTTGTTACGTTCCGGTTTGTTTTCCGGGACGCAACAACCGTCGCCCAGTTGTCGTCACCGACAGCAATTAGCCTCGCACTCCTTGGGCTGGCGCTCTGGGTCAGGACTGCAACTGCACCGACCGCGCGGTCGTCATCCCAAGCGAAAGCGCTTGCTCACGAGGCATGGCACATCCCTCTCGCCACGCAAGCTCGAAAGGTTCCTGCCCAAGACCGGAGCGTGCAGCCTCGATCCCGGCGTCGGCCTCCTCGGCGTTCCATGGTCGCTCAGCGGTCTCAATGAAGAGCTGCCCTGATGCTGCCCAAAGGCGAGTCGCTCCAACCAGGTCTCCAAGAGCGAACGCCACATCGGCCAGACCATCGAGGCATTCCGCGAACACCCCGAGCGCGCCGAGCTCCCATGAAATGCGCATGCACTCGACGTAAAGGGCCGCAGCGCGGCCGAGATCGCCCTGGTGGCGGAGGGCCTCGGCCAGGTTGTGCAGCGAGCCCATCAGCTCTTCCCTGTCGCCACCAGCCTGCCGCGCGACCTCGAGTTCCTCCTCCGCGAGCGTCGCCCCGCGTCCCCAGTCGTGTTGGCGGAGAGCGAGTGCCGTAAGCCCGTTAAGGGCGTGACTGATCCCGTTCGGGTCTCCGATCTGCTTGCGAAGTGCGAGTCCTTCTTCGTGCAGGGCCTCCGCCTCCCCGTAGTCGCCCTCCGCCGCAGTGACCACCCCGAGGTTGTGGAGGACCACCGCGAGCTGCCACTTCTCGCCGGTCTCCCTCACAAGAGCCAGCGACCGCTCCTTGAGTTCGCGAGCCCTCGGGAAGTCGCCTTGGAGCCGGTGGAAGTCGCCAGTCACATTGAGGAGCCATCCGAACTCTCGCTGCTTCTTGGCATCCGGCAACCCGATCACTCTCTCCGTCCACACCTGTCCTTCCTTCAAGAAGCCTCGAAGCTCCCAGAACAGCCAGATGCCAAGGGCGAGCCGCATCGCGCCGGCGGTGTCGCCCAAAGCAACAAGCGACTCAAGAGCGGCGCGAAGGTTGTCGTGCTCGGTCGCGAGTCGATCGAACCACTCACCGACGCTCGGACCGCGCGGCGCGCCGCGCCGCGGTCGTGCGACGTCACTCTCCTCGAGCGCGGCGCCAGCCTCTTGAGCGAGTGCGGTGAAGTACGAGGCGTGCCGTTCCCGCAATCTGTCTTCCTCATCGATCGCACGAAGCCGATCCAGCGCGTACTCCCGGATCGTTTCGAGCATGAGGTAGCGATCCCCCAGCCGTCGCAGAAGGCTCTTGTCCAAGAGCGATTGCAGCGTATCGAGTGTTGCCTCACATACCGCTCGAGCCGACTCCAGCGTGCAGCCCCCGCTGAAGACCGCGAGCCGGCGGAAGAGTTGCTGCTCATCGGTCGCCAATAAGTCATAGCTCCAATCGATCGTCGCTCGCAGCGTCCGCTGTCGCTCGGGCATGTCGCGTGCGCCTCCGGAAAGGAGCGGGAGTCGCTCGTCGAGGTTCGCGAGGATGTCTGCGGTCGAAAGCATCTTGACTCGCGCCGCTGCAAGTTCGACCGCGAGCGGCAGACGGTCGAGCCTTCCGCAGATGGCCGCCACCACCGGGCGAACGGGATCGAGGCGGAAGGCCGGGTCCGCTGCGCTCGCACGCTCAGCGAACAGCACGATTGCGTCGTTTTCGGCAAGGGTTTGGACGGGATACTCGTGCTCTCCGCTGAGGCGCAGTCGCTCGCGGCTCGTGACGATGACCTTCAGCTGCGCCGCCGCGGCAAGTAACCGGCCGACGTCCGGTGCCGCCCCCAGCAGTTGCTCGAAGTTGTCAAGGACTAGCAGCATCGACTTGCCGGAAAGGTGGCGCGCGAGGTCTTCACCGGGTGCGCTGCCCAGCTTCACCCCAACTGTCTGCGCGATGGTCGGCAGGACGAGCTGAGGATCGGTGATCGACCCGAGCGAGACGACGAACACACCATTCTTGAATCGTTCCACCGACGCCGCGGCGATGCGCAAGGCGAGCCGCGTCTTTCCCGTCCCGCCCGTCCCGGTAAGGGTCACGAGGCGCACGCGGTCTCGCTCGATCAGCTCGGCGAGCTCCGCAAGCTCCCGCTGACGCCCGATGAGAGAGCTCGCCTCCGCGGGAAGGTTCGTGTTGCTGAGGCTGCGAAGAGGTGGGAAGTCCGGCACGAGTCCGGGAACAATCAGCTGAAGGAGCCATTCAGCTTCCGGCAGATCCTTCAGCCGATGCTCGCCCAGATCACGCAGCTCAACATCGGAGCCGAGGAGCGCGGCCGTTGCCCGAGAGAGCAGGACTTGGCCGCCGTGGCCGGCGGCGCAGATCCGCGCTCCTCGGTGGACATCGATCCCGACGTAGCCCTC
>VBDX01000055.1 GCA_005881885.1 Chloroflexota bacterium | reverse complement strand
GCTTCTGCGCGGGCTTGGGTGCTGTTGCGACTGCCACTGCTCTCCCCTCCGTTTTTATGGGTTTTTGGGCGCGGCGAGGCCCGCCTGAGGCGGACGTATCTGGATTAGCACTCGCCGGGCTTGACTGCTAAGACTCTAGGGAGGGCCCGAAACTGTGTCAAGCGCCGGAGGCAGCCTCCGGTTGGGCGAAAGGCACCGGTGTCTCGGCCACGACCCGGTCTTTCCCCGCTCGCTTGGCCGCATAGAGCATCAGGTCGGCCGCTTCGAGCACCTGTTCGGCGCTCCGACCGGCGCGCCAGGCGGCGACCCCGGCGCTCACGGTTATGGCGATCCGCGGGTCGGCGCGGCCCTGGAGCTCGATCGCCTCCCGCACGCGTTCGGCCGCGACCCTGGCCTCCTCGAGACTCGACTGCGGCATCAGGATCAGGAATTCGTCGCCGCCGGTCCGCACGCTGATGTCGGACGCCCGGACGGTCTTCCGTACCGTGTTCGCCAATCCGCGGAGAGCGAGGTCCCCCTGCTCGTGCCCGAAGGTGTCGTTGACGTTCTTGAGGCCGTCGAGGTCGAGCGCGACCACGCTGTACGGCTGGCCGTGGCGCGCCGCGAGCGAGTGCATGAGCCGTAGCTGCTCCGTGAGGAAGTGGCGGTTGTGAAGGCCGGTCAGACCGTCCGTGGTCGCCTGGCGCTGCGCCGTCTCGATCACGCGGCGCGTGGCGAGACTGAGCGCGACGCGGTCGGCCGCCGCGCGCATCACCGTGACGTCGACGATCGAGTCCCCATCGGGCTCGAGGAAGAGCGCGCCGACGGTGTCGCCGCCGGCGACGAGAGGCAGGCACGAGTAGTGGGAGCGGAACGGCATGTACGGGCATACGACGGGGTCCTCGGCGGACTTCACCTCGAAGAACCGCCCGCTCCGGATCGCCGGGCAGCTCGTCGGACCGTTCACGACTGGGTGGGGCGTCGCGCGGCCCGCTGTGCCGATCGGCTCGAGGATCGCGACGGACGGGTCGGTGAAGAGGACGGTCGCCGCGGGTAGATGAAAGCCCTGCGAGAGGCTGCGGGCGGCGGTCTGCGCGAGGCTCGACTCGTCGGTGGTCAAGGCGAGCGCGTCCACGAGGTCGTCCATGCTCTCGAGCACTTTCATCCGTGCCTCGAGGCGATCGCTCTGTCCTTGGACCTCCTCGAGCGTGAGGAATGATGCGACAGCCGACGCCGACGCGTCGGCGATCACCTCGGCGATACGGATCTCGTGCGCTGACCATTCGCGCGCCTTGTGGCTCGAGACGGCCATGAGCCCGATCACGTCGCTGCGGTGGATGAGCGGGACGAACAGGCCGGCGGCGAAGTGTTGGTGCTGGCCCGCCGGCTCCGAGACGGTCTGGTCCTTCGAGTCGCTTACCGCGACCGTGCGCTTCTCCCGGACCGCGCGACGGCGCGGCGTGTCCTCAGGGAGCGCGGGATCGGTGTGGAACTCCTCCATGGATCCGTCGGGTCCGATCGTGTAGCCGTCCGTGAAATCGGGCTTCGACGCGAACAGGTAGAGCCTCTCGATCGCAAGCGAGTTCTTGGCCGATTCGTAGACGACCCGAACGAGCTCGTGAAGCTCGCGAACGCGCGCGAGTCCGACGGCCGTGTTGCGCGCGACCGATAGCTCCGCGTTCTGCGTGGCGAGCTCGTCGGTCCGCTGCCGCAGCGTGAAGCGCGTCTCCTGGATGGTCCGCGAAATGAGGGCCGTCATCGCGATGACCGACAGCAGTGAGAAGAAGCGGATCACGCCGTCGTCGAGCTCGGTCCGATTGCTGACGACGAACATCTCGGCAACGAACGTGGCGACGTACGCCACGGTCGCGATGGTGCCGGTAAAGAGCGTTCCGGAGATCCGCATGCCGAACACGGTCGCGAGGATCGGAAGGAAGTAGTACGGGAAGTAACGCGACGCGACGCCGCCCGTGAGCACGAGCAGGATCGCGGCGATGATCTGCGTGATCGCCGTCCCGATCGCGAACCTGCTCCGACCGAGCCAGGAGTCCGGGAAGACGTGGAACCAGAGCGTCGCGAACAGAAAAAGGAGCAGCGAGCTGGCGACGAGGCCGATGCGTGACGGCTGGTCGGTCGTGGGCAGCGCCGCGGTGCCGAGAAGCGCCGCGCCGATGCCCCAGGAGGCGACCTCGGACGCGATGCGCACGCGACGCTCGTAGGAGGCCCGCGCCCGCGGGTCACCCACCGCCATTTCGCGGACATGGTGGGCCAACTCGGCTAGCCTGTCGCGGTCGAAGGGGGCTCTGCCCCCTTCAGCTCCCGCGAGGTAAAGCGGCACTGAAGATCGCGAAGCTCGCCACCTGGGCGCTCAGCGCGAAAGCAGAGAAGACGATCCATTTCGGCGCGGGTGTCTACGATACGTTCACCGCGACACTCGTCGAGATCACCACGGATGACGGGGTCACCGGCGTAGGCGAGTGCATCGCGCGCCGCGCGCCGCGCGTCGTCGAGTCCGTCGTCCGGGACCTGCTGTGGCCGGTCATCGAAGGGAAAGATCCGCGCGACGTCTCCGGCCTTCACGACGCGATGTTCGCGACGCTCCGCCCGTGGGGTCACTACCGCGGCTTCGTGCAGGAAGGCATGAGCGGTATCGACCAGGCGCTCTGGGACATCGTCGCGCAGGCGCAGGGCGTTCCGATCTACAAGGCGCTGGGTGGCGCGGCGCGGGCGAGAGTGCCGGTGTACGGGTCGAAGGTCTACACGGCCGAGCTCGATCACATGGCGAGGGAAGCTCGCGCTGCGGTCGAGCGCGGGCACAAAGCGATCAAGGTCCAGGTCGGACGATCGGCCGAGTGGGGCGGGCCTGCCGCCGACGTCGACGTGTGCCGCGCGATCCGCGAGGCGATCGGTCCGGGAATCGAGATGGGCGTCGACGTGAACAGCGCCTACGACGCCGCGACCGCGATCCGCGTCTGCCACAAAGTGGCGAAGCATGACCTGTGGTTCATCGAAGAGCCGGTCTACCCGGACGACATCGACGGTTACGAGCTCATCCGCCGTTCGCAGCCCATTCCCGTCGCCGCCGGCGAATCCGAGTTCGGCCTCTTCGGCTTCCGCGAGCTCCTCAAGCGGCGAGCGCTCGACGTGGTGCAACCGGAGATCGCGCGCATCGGCGGCTTTACGGCTGCGATGCGTCTCGGCGCTCTTGCTCAAACGCACAACGTAAAGGTGGCGCCGCACACCGGCTTCTCGTGCGGCGTGGCGCAGCTGGCGTCGCTACATCTATCGGCCGCTATAACGAACCTCTCGCGTTTGGAATGGATGTGGATCCAGAATCCACTGGCAGAGATCTTCACGGAGCCGCTTCCTCAGCCAGTTAACGGCGAACTGGCCGTTCCCGAACGGCCTGGACTGGGCCTGTCACTGGACCGCAAGAAGCTCGACAGGTACAAGCTGGCTTGATGCGTCCCTGGAGGACGCTCGCCCGGCGCGTAGTGCTCTCCCGCCCGCCTTGGATGGAAGTCGCCGAGGAGCGCATCGCGCTTCCCGATGGCCGCGAGATCGAGGGGTTCCTTTCCATCCGCACGCGCGACTTCGCCGCGATCGTAGCGGTCACCGAACCTCACGAGGTCGTGCTGATCCGGTCGTACAAGCACGGGCTGCGCAGCGTCTCCCTCGCGGTCCCGGCCGGCTACGTCGAAGAAGGCGAAGATTCGCTGACCTCCGCGAAGCGCGAGCTTCGCGAGGAGACCGGATACGAGGCGTCCGAGTGGACCTCGCTCGGTCGGTACGTCGTGGACGGCAACTACGGCGTCGCGACCGAGCACGTCTATCTCGCGCGCCGCGCGAAAAAGGTGACCGAGCCGGCGTCGGGCGACCTCGAGGAGATGGAGATCCTTCTCGTCCCACTTCATGACGTCATGGCGCTGCTGTTGCGCGGAGAGATCGCGCAGCTCTCTTCGGCGGCCGCACTCGCTCTCGCCACCCTAGAGCTCGAGGCGCGGGCCGGCCTGGATCGCGAGACGGTCGACTGACCGAGGGCGGACTCGCGTCCGCCCTCCGATTCGCTATTTGGTGCGGAAGATCTCGTAGATCGCGCCTCGCGAGATCGACACAACGAAGAGATTTCCGTTCGGACCGGTCTGGATGTCGGTCACGATCCCGAAATCACGGCCGATCAGGAGACTCTCGCTTTCAGTGAGATCGTGCTTCGTCGTGTTGTCCGCGACGCGGTCCTCAAGACGCGGATCGTCCACCGCGATCTTCATGCGGTTGCCCGTGAGGTTGAAGCGGAAGAGGTGGCCCCCGACGGTATTGGTCGTCGCCGCGCCGACGAAGAGATCGCCGCGGAACTGCGGGCCGAGTGCGTCGCTCGACATGAACCCGATGCCTGCGGGCGGCACCGCGTACTTCCAGCTGAACTCCGGATCGCTGTAATGGGCGCCCGGCAGCATGAAGAGCCGCGCGAGCGCCTCCTGGGGCGTGTCCGCGATGTTCGACGGCGGCCAGCGGACCTGCTGCAGGTTACGGCCGAATTCGTTGACCTCGATCGACTTGAACTGGGCGATCCGTGCGACGGGACCCATGATCTGGACCCAGCCGCCATTCATGCCCGGCTCGACGCGGTTCAGCTCATCGAAGCTGTCGTCGCCGTTCTCTTGCTCCCAGAGGGCGCCGGAGATGGGATCAAAGGCCATGCCGAAGCTGTTCCGGATCCCATAGGCGAAGACTTTCTGAACGTTCGCGCCTACATGCCCACCGATGGCGGCGCCAGCGGCGTTGAAGGGATTGTCCACAGGGGTGCTTCCGTCGTCGTTCAGTCGAAGGATCACCCCGGTCAGATGCGCGTCGTCGGGCTGCGGCCCGCCGAACTGGTCATCGGGGTTTCCCGGAGACCAGCCCTGGGGCAGGTTCTGCGTCTGCCCGCGCCGGCCGTTGTCGCCGATGATGATGTAGAGCTTGCCGTCGGGGCCGAATCGGATCACGCCGCCGTTGTGATTGCCGCGAAGCGGCTGCCCCGCGTCTGCCTGGAACGCATGCAGCTTGATGAGGTTCCGGTCAAAGGTCAGTGTCGAGCCGTTCCAAACGAATCGATCGACACGGTTACCCAGGAGCGGCACGTCGGCGAGCGCGCTGCTGTCAGCACCTGTCGAGCTCTCCGTCCAGTACAGGTAGACGAATGGGACGGTCGGGAAGCCTGGGTGCAGTGCGATACCAAGCAGGCCTCGCTCGGATGCCGAATTCACCGCGAGGTCCAGGACCGCCCCGACGACGGCACCGTCCGTCACCCTCTTCACGCGACCGCTGATCTTTTCGAGGATGAGCAGATCGTTCGCGCCGAGAAACGCCATGCTCGTAGGGGTGACGAGGCCTGTCACGACTGGCCGCACGCCAAGCAGCGGATGAAGCATCGTCGGCCCGTCCGCGGCGACGGCGGTGCCCGAGGAGGGCACGAGCGTGAGCGCAACGGCGAGAGCCATGACCGTGGAAAGCGACATGAGACGTTGAATCATGTGAATGACCTCCCGACGGATTCCTACGGCCGTCGGGTCCAAGCGGATGAGGGACCAGGGGTCAAATGCCTCGCGCGCGAGGTTGGGCTACGGCCTGCGAAGCGAGCCGTGCTCTAGCTCGTCTACGACCCGATCAACGTCAGAGGGTCGACCGCCTCCCCGTTGCGGATGAGCGCGAAGTGCAGATGTGGACCCGTCGTGATCCCGGTTAGACCGACGAAACCGACCACCTGTCCGGCTTTGACTGGTTGGCCCGCCCTGACGGGAGGCAGGACGAATGCGTCGTCGAGGTGCGCGTACTCCGAGACGAATCCACCCGCATGTGCGATCAGCACGATCATCGCGCCATCGGGCAGGTGGCCAACGAACGTGACCTGCCCGTCCGCGGCGGCGACGACGGGCGAGCCGAGCGGCGCTGCGATGTCGATCGCGTCGTGGAAGTGGTCGTAGTAGGCGCCGCGATACAGCCGCGCCGGCTCGAGCGCGAGCACCGTCGGACCGAACGCCTGCGTGAGGGGTCCGCGGAGCGGAAGCGACCACGCGGTCGTGGCCACCCCGTCCTGGACCATCGCTGAGGCGACGAGCTGCGCGAGAGACGTCTGCGCGGCCGCCGCGTCCTGGGCGAGGGCCTGCAGTACCGCCACCTGCGCGGCACGCGCCTCGGAGTCGCTGCCGGCGGCGGCCGCGGCGAGGACGCGCGCGCGGTCGCGGAGGCGGGCGAGGTGCGCATGCTTCGCGCCGACCGACTCCGTGAGCTGCGAGAGCACGGCCGCGCGATCGGTGAGCTTGGCCTGGGCCGCCGCGAGACCCGTCTCAAGCGAACGGAGATCATCGAGCGCGTCGCGTTGTGCCTGGCTGATGGCGGCCGGTACCGGACTCGCGGAGAGCGCGGCGAGGCGGAACGCATCGCGGGCGAGACGTTCGTGGATCGTTCCGCGCTCGGCGGATCTCGTCTGCACCGTGGCGATGTCCGCGTTGACCTCATCGAGATCCTTGCTCACCTGCGCCACCTGCTCGTCCAGCGCCGCGAGCTCGTCCCGGGCGACTCGAGCCTGGGCATCGATGATCTGCGCGAGTGACGTCGCGTTCGCGAGGAGCGCCGCGTCGCGAGCCCGCGCCTCCGCCGGATCGACGCTCGGTGATGGGCTCGGGCTCGGTGACGCGATCGGCGTCGCGGGAGCGGACGATTTCGGCACGGGCGTTGGGATCGGGGCCGGTGTCTGCCAGGTCGTTAGACCAGGCGGCGGCGTTGGCGTGGCCGGCGTGGGCGCCGCGGTCGGGGTCGCAGGTGGTGAGGGTGGTACGGAAGGTGGTGGGCTCGGCCCATCGGCGCTCGCCGGCGAGGCCAGAAGCCAGGCCAGCAGCCCGATCGCGAAGGTGGTCGTGAGTCCCAATCTTCGGAACAACGCACGGTGAGTTTTCCCGAAGAACCTCAGTCACCGGTCGCCCGGGCGACAGACGGTCGACCAGGGTCTCGTGCTCAGTTCATTGAGAAGACCCGGAAATTCTCAACGAGCTCTTAGCGACGAGGCCGCTGCCGGCGTGGGGCAGTCCGGCGGTAGCCGAGCTGCTCGACCCATTGGCGCGACGCGCCCGTGATCACAACAGCCGTCCTTGGTAGGTCCACAACCCGTCGAACGCCCGCCAGGAACACGGCCGTCCGGAGCTCGAGCTCGAAGTCGCTGATCCATTGCTCGACGCTTTGCTCCCCGCGCAGAGCCGCCTGCAAGAGAGGACGTCCCACGCCGACGAGCGTCGCTCCGAGGGCGATCGCTTTCGCCGCGTCGAGACCGCTACGCACTCCTCCGGTAGCGATCAGCGGGAGACCCACGCCAGCGACGCCGGCGACGGCGACCGCGGTCGGCACGCCCCAGTCGCGGAAGCGATTTCCGAGGCTCATGCGCGCCATGTCTGATTGCGCCCCCGCGCGCATCGCTTCGATCGCAGCGAACGACGTCCCGCCGACGCCTCCGACGTCGATCGCCTTGACCCCGGCGCGCCGGAGCCGCAGCGCGACATCTCGGGTGATGCCCGCACCGGTCTCCTTGGCGATGACCGGCACGCGCGATCGTTTGGTCAGCGCGCGGATGGCCGCCAGGGCGCCGCGCGCTCGCGTCTGCCCTTCCGGCTGTACCGATTCCTCGAGATAGTTGAGATGGACAGCGAGCGCGTCCGCTTTGACCATCGAGACGATCTCGCCCAGGTCGCGGGCACCGAGCGCCGCCTCGCGATCTTGCTTCACGAGCTGTGAAATGCCGACGTTCGCGATCACGAATGCCGTCGGGGCGCTCTGCCGCACGACCGAGTAGGTCGGCACGAGCATCGGATCGCGCAGTGCCGCGCGCTGGCTGCCCACGCCCATCGCGATCCCGCGTTTTTCCGCGACGCGTGCGAGGAGCTCGTTCACCGCTAGCGCGCGGCCGTGGCCACCGGTCATGCCGGAGATCACGAGCGGGAGCGCAAGCGTGCGCCCGAGGAACGTCGCATGGAGATCGACCTCGGCCGCATCGACGTCCGGCAGCGCGTCGTGGACGATGTGGACGTCGTCCCAGCCGGCTGGCGTTCGCGTCTCGACATCGGCTTCGGCGGCGAGCTTCAGATGCTCGCCCTTGCGTCGTGCGATCTCCTCCGCTTCGCTCATTGGTGCACGCTCAGTCGAACACCCCTTCCGCCGCTAGCGCACGGTACTCGGTGTCGGAGAGGCCGAGTAGCCCGGGCCATATCTCTTCGTTGTGCTCGCCGAGCGTGGGTCCGGCGCGCTGCAGGACGGCAGGGGTGTCCGAGAGGAGGAACGGCGGCGCCATGACGGTCACTGCCCCGAGCGGGTGCGTCGTCGTCCGCCAGAACTCGCGATGGACGAGCTGAGGATCGGTGGCAAGCTCGGCGATCGTCGTGACCGGCGCCGCCCGCAGGCCGTGTTCGCGCAAGGCGGCGACGATCTCGTCCCGAGCTCGCCCCGACGTCCACTGCTCGACGCAGCTGTCGAGCTCGGGATCGTCGCGCGACCATTCGGGATGGCCGACTAGGGCGCGGAAGAGCTCCCATTCAGGTTCGGTCCAGACGCTCAAGGCGACCCAGCGGTCCTCGCCCGCGCAGCGGTACACGCCGTGCGGGCGCGCGACGAGGTCGCGGTTGCCGTCGCGTGTGGGAAGAGTCCCGTTCGCGGCGTGCTCCAGCAGCGCCGGCGCCATGAACTGGAGCCCTGCCTCGTACTGCGAGAGATCGATGACGCAGCCTTCGCCGGTGCGGCGGCGTCGTTCGAGCGCCGCGAGGATCGCGATGACGCCGTAGCCCACCGCGATGTAGTCGATGTAGGGCCCGTAGAGAATGACGGGCGTCCGGCCACGCTCGCCGAGAAGCTCGTTGAAGCCCGCGAGCGCTGTGAGCTGGCTGCCGTAGCCGGGGTGCTGCGCATGAGGTCCCGTCTGGCCCTGATTGCAGCTCGACAGGATCACGAGATCTCCCCGTGCCGCGCGCATAGCCTCTTTGGTGAGGCCACGCCGCGCGAGCGTCCCCGCGGGAAAGCTCTCGATGACGACGTCAGCCTTCGCGATCAACACGAGCGCGAGGCGAACTGCTTTCGGGTGCTTCAGGTTCAGGGTGACGCCCTTCTTGCCGTCGTTGTAGAACGCGAACATCGCGGCCGTGTCCGGCGCGGGCTCGCCCTTGAAGGGCGGGTAGGTCGAGCGGAAGGCGTCGAGCGCAGTCCCCGATTCCACGTGGATCACCTCGGCGCCGTGGTTCGCGAGGTACTTGCCGACGAGCGGACCCGCGGCCGCCCAGCCGAACTCGACGACTCTGATCCCTTCGAGCGCGGACCGCCGTCGGCTCGCGGCGGGGCCGGCGGCCTCCTCGTGCTCGCGGGGCCCCTGTCTCCGTGGTTCGCCCGCTGCGCCGGGTTCGGCACCCCGCTGCGCCGCGGAGGCCCCCGTCCCCGCCGTCTTCCACACCCCTTCCCTGTCCTCCTCCTTCATTGCACGGATTCGGGGCCGCTCGCCGTCGAAGAGCGCGAACCCGCCCGGGAACCGCACGCGACGTCCGCCGAGCTCCAGCTCCTGCCAGAAGTCGCGCGCTTTGAGCTGCTCATCCGCGAAGGTGTCCCGAGCGTCCGACACCGGGTAGCCCAGCATGTTCCGCACGATCACTCCGGCGAAGAACTCGCGCTTGGTCAGCGTGGCGAGGAACCCGGCGATCGATGCCTCGAGCTCGTCGACCTGGGTCTGTGTGAGCTTGCGGTTGTCGAAGCTGTCCCAGTCGATCGAACCGATCACATCGTCGATCGCACCGCGCTCGCGCATCCACTCCCCTAGCATCCGTCCGGTGTGACGCCCGATCGGCCCGCCCTGCACCGCAAAGGCGACGTGCCCATCGGCGCACGGCCAGATATTGCGGAACTTCGCGCCGACGATGCTCCGGCCCATAAGGTACGGCCCGAGACGACGGTGCTCCTCGCGAAGCGTGTCCCAGAAGACGATCGCCGGCGGATGGACGGTCGCCATCGCGGCCTGGGCGGACACGTCGACATGCTGCCCACGCCCGGTTCTTTCTCGCGCCGCGATCGCGACGAGTGCACCCATTGCGGCATACATCCCGGTCCAGAAGGGCGACTGCGGCAGCGTCGTGCGGACCGGCGGCCGGGCCGGCTCGCCAGCCAGCCACAATGATCCGCTCGCCGCGGTCACCTCGAGATCCGATGCCGCGGCGTCGGCGAGCGGTCCGCTCGTGCCGTACGGCGTGATCGTGACGAGAACACCGCGCGGGTTTCGGTAGGCGATGTCCTCGTAGCGGTAATGGATCCCCCGCACCTGGTGCCGCGTCTGCACGATGACGTCGGCCCTCCGAGTCAGGTCGCCGTAGGGGGTGCGTCCGTATTCGAGAACGATGCGCTTGTTCGCGTTCAGCGCCACGTCGTAGACCGACGCCTCGCCGACGAACGGCGGGCGCGCGGACTCGTCGTCCTCATCGGCGAATGCCATACGAACGACGTCCGCGCCAAGGTCCGCGAGGATGCGCGCGCAGAACGCGCCCGACCGACCGGCGATGTCCAGGACGCGCAGACCATCGAGCATCATGTGCGCCTCAACGCATCAACGTGTGGTCAACGTCCGGTGCGCGCGAGGACCTCCGCCCATGACGACGTCTTCATCGCCGCTTTGCCCTTCGCGATCTGATCCGGATCGAACCAGCCGGCCGGATCGACGCGGTCGATCGGGTAGACCGGCCGCATGAAGTCATTCTCGAAGCCGAAGGGCACCGTCGCGTCGATCGCCATCCCGCCTTCGAAGCGCGTGTTCATCGCCGTCCACTGCGCACCGCCGGCCGTCAGGCGCTCTGATGGAATGAACGTCTGCCCGGCGCCCCCAGGGACCGGGTTGAGGATGTCGTCGCGCGGGTTCACGCGCGTAGTGAGCGCCCAGATGATGTCGTCCATCGAGTAGATGTCGACGTCGGTGTCGACGGCGATGCAGAGGCGCATGCCGGAGCTGCACGCCATCGCCGCGGCGAGGAAGTTGCGGACGAATCCGTCGTCGGTCTTGAGGCGCTTGCGCACCTGCAGGATCGCCCCGGCCCAATCGGTCATCGGGAACGGGATGTTCACGTCGTGGATGAGGCCCGGCTGGATCCTTTCACACAATTCGAAGAATGCCGCCTCGCGCACCGTCGTGTCGATGTTGTTGCAGTCATACATATGCACGCCCATCGGATAGATGAACGGCCGCTCCGAGCGCTTGCGCATCGTGATCGCCGTGACGTGGAACGTCGGCGCCTTGTACGCCTTGCCCATGTAGCCCGCCCACTCCGGATGGAAGTGGTAGCGGCCCTGGACATCGGCCTTCTCGGACTCCGCGGTCTCGTAGCGCTTGTCACGCGGATGCAGGTAGCCCTCGAGCGAGTACTCAGCGTCCGCGACCGCGTACGCATCCACGGTGCGCGCCTTCACGATGCGCATCGGGAAGCCCTGCACCGCGCCTGCGGCGCCGAGCTCGTCGCCGCCGCGCGGCAGAACGACGTAGTCGAAGCCACCGCCGGCGAGGAGGGTGGCGGCGGCCGGCAGGCCGAAGTTCACGGTGAGCGGAACGGGCTCGTCCTTGTAGTACTTGGTCATGACCTGCCACATGTGCGAGCCGGGAGAGATCTGGAACGTGCCGACGTTGCCCCAGCGGAAATTCATGCGGTTGTAGCCGATGTGGCTGCCGCCCCAGAACTTGTCCCCGACGACGACGCTGTTCCCGGACCCGATGGTGATCTCCGACTCGAGATGGGTATGGCGGATCGGGAAGATGTACTTGTTCACGTCGAGATCGTCGGTGATGACCTCTTGCTGGACCGGGGCATCGTCCTGGCCGATCTCTTCGCTCGGGATCGCGTGCGTAAGCGAGTGCGCGAGCTTCCGGGTGCGCGCGGTGCGGTCTTCCCACCCAAACAAACGATCGACGATGTCCATGTTCGCGAAGAAGTTCGTGATCGCGCGGATGTGCGGATAGCCCTTGACGTTGTTGAAGAGGATCGGGTAGCTGCCGTCGAAGTGTTTCTGGATCCCCGTGAGCTCGAGGTCGCCCGAGACCGGGACATCCGTCTCCATGAGAAGGCCTTCACGGCGCAGCCACGCGATGGTCTCCGGCAGTGAGCGCAAGGCTTCTGTCGGCGCGCGCGGCCCCTTCGGGTCGCGGAGCTCGGTCTTCTTTGAGGTGCGCCGGACGTCAGCCTCGATCGTGGCCATGCGAGCCTCCTCCCAAGGGAGCGGACTGGCGGAGAAATCGAATGGTATGACCATTGACAGCCATGGTCAATCCGCTCAGCAGGCTCCGGCGAAGGTCGTCTCGGCGAACTGCTCGAACGTGATCGGCCCGGACACGAGCTTGTAGTCCATCGATATCTTCATCTCGGTATCGAAGCCCGACCTGCTGATGCATCCGGTCCCGAACCCCGATTTGATGTGATCAATGACCTTGGTGACCAGTGAGCGGTCGAGGCCCTGGAACTGCGCCGCGGAAGTGGTGTTGCCCATGATGAGGTCGGCGATCGCGGACGCGCTGTTCCCGCGGATAAAGTCGAGTCCTTTCTTCTGGACGTTGACCATCCGCTTCACGAGATCCGGCTTGGTCGCGAGCACGTCCTCGCGCGTGACGAGGTGGAGCGCCGCGGCCTTGTCCGAACCGATCTGATCGCGGTGCTGCCCGGACGCGTAGATGTCGAGGAGGAAGTAACCCACGTTGTCGGCGATGACCCGTTCCGCTATGGGCTCGAATGAGACGATCGCGTCGACCCGCCCGGACTGAAGGGCCGTGTAGAAGACCGCGTTGTCGCCGCCTAGCGAGACCAACTCGACGTCCTTGTCGGGGTCGAGCCCGGCTTTCTTCAAATACACATTCCCAAGCGCCCAGGTCCCCGATCCGGGCGTGGTGAAGCCGATCTTCTTGCCTTTGAGGTCCTTGACCGCCTTCACCTGATCCCTGAGCTGCGTGCGCACGACGATCCCGAAGATCTCCTGGTCGTGAAGCTCGATGACCGACTTGAATGGAGATCCTGCGAGGCGGGCGATTGGTATGTGTACGAACGCGTACAGACCGAAGTCGTATTGCTTCGCGATCATCGCCTGACGAAGCGTTCCGCTCGAGCCGATGACGAAGTCGCCGAGCTCGATGTTCTCCTCACCGAAGTAATCTTTGGCGATCGCCACGAGCGTCGGAAGATTGAGCTCGGTCGAGTTGATCCCGGTGAGCGTGACCTTGTCTTTGGGCGGCTTGGGCGTCGCCTGGGCGGACGCTGTCGGCGACGGCGATGTGGCCACGGGCCCGGCGCAGGCGACGAACGCGATCGCGGTCACAAGCAACGCGACGAAGAGCCGACGCATTTTCTCCCCCTACCCGGCCAGCACCGCGGAGGGCCGCCACCGGAGCAGTCGCGCCTCCACGCGCTTGGCGATCTCGACCAGTGTGACAGCGAAGACCATGAGGATCAGCAGGATCAGATACACGCGCTTGGTGTCGAGCAGTCCTGCCGCGATGTTCAAACGGTACCCGAGGCCGGACGACGCGCCGACGAACTCGCCGACGACGGCGCCCGTCAGGGCGAAGCTCACGCTCGTCCGGAGTGCGGCGAAGATCCATGTGAAGACGGACGGCAGCACGACAAAACGTGCGAGGTGCATCCTGTCTCCGCCCATCACCTGAACCGCCTTGACCAGCTCGGGCTCGACGGACCTCACGCCAAGATAGGTGTTGAAAAAGACGACGAAGAAGACCGTGAAGAAGCTGAGCGCGATCTTTGACGCGATCCCCAGGCCGAGCCACGGCAAGAGGATCGGCGCGACTGCGATCCGCGGCAGCGAGTTCAGGGAGACCAGCACCGGCTCGATCAGCTCCGACGCGCGGCGCCAGTAGCCCAGCGCAAGCCCGAGGGCCGCTCCGCCGATGATGCCCAGGACGAGCCCGACCATCGCCTCGATCAACGTCGTGGAGAGATCGCGCCAGAGGAGGCCCGAGGCGGCATACGGGCCGAGCTCGGCGAGGGCGCTCGATGGACGCGCCAGGATCGCCGGACTGGTGAGCACCAAACCGAGGCCGAATCCGCCGGTCACAAGCTCCCAGAGCGCGAAGATCGCCACGATCAGAGCCGCTCTGCGTAACGCGAGCGACCACGTCCGGTTCACGCGACGCCCGGCTCAGGGAGCGTCGCGCGGAACTCGTCGCGGAGGGCCTGCCAGATGGTGGTCTCGAGGCGGCCGAACTCGGCGGAGCCGCGGAGCGCAAAAGCATCACGCGGGTACGGAAGCGCGATGTCATAGACGGCCTTCACGGCCCCTGGCCTTCGCGAGAGCACCACGACACGCTGCGCGAGAACGATGGCTTCCGCGAGGTCGTGTGTCACGAATAGGATCGTTCGCGGCGACGCCTGCCAGATCCGCAACAGCTCGGACTGGAGAAGCATCCGGTTCTGCGCGTCGAGCGCGCCAAAGGGTTCGTCCATGAGGATGACCTGCGGGTCATAGGCGAGCGTGCGCACCAACGCCGCACGCTGCCGCATCCCACCGGACACCTGATGCGGGTAGTACCGATCGAAACCGGTTAGCCCGGCCATCTCGAGCAGAGCGCGCGAGCGCTCGCGCCGCTCCCGAGGATCGACATCGCGGATCGCGAGGCCGAGCTGGACGTTCTGATCGATGGTCTGCCATGGAAGCAGAGCATCGCGCTGAAACACGTAGCCGAGGTTCAGCTCACGGCGGCTCTTGGTGCCTGGCGCCGAGCCGTCGACGAGGATTCGGCCCACGACCTCGCACTCCGCTGGATCGAGCAGGTTCGCGATCGCGCTGAGCAGCGTCGACTTGCCGCAGCCGCTCGGCCCCACCACCGCGACGAACTCACCGCGCCCCACGTCAAGGGTCACGTCACGCAGCGCCTCGACCCCGGCGCGGAACCGGATGCCGACGTGCTCGAGCGCGATGCTCAACGCGGGACGATCCGCACGTCGACGAGCACCGGGCGGCCTTCGTCGAGCGCCGTCACCGCGCGGCGCAGCGTCACGGCGAGGTCACCCGGGTCGTCGATCGGCCCGATTCCCTCGGCGCCGAGATCGCGCGCGAGCCCGGCGAAGTCGACGGCCGGACGATCCATGCGTTGGCCGATCCACCGGTTCTCTGGCGGACGGGCACGTACCCGGGCGACGTGATCCTGGTGCTCCTCGTCGTTGTAATAGCTCTGGTTGTTCGCGACGAGGAAGAGCACCGGGATGTGGTGATGCGCCGCGGTCCAGAGAGACGTCGGGGCCGCGAGCATCTCGCCGTCGCCCACGACCGCCGCGACCGGCCGACCGGTGTCCCGCGCGGCGAGCGCCGCGCCGACCGCGATCCCCGTGCCGGATCCGACCCCGGCACCGCCGTCCGCGCCCAGATAGCTCTTTGGCTTCGCGAACTCCCACGTTGCCGCGGGCCACGGTGCCAGCGGACCCTGTGCGAGGACGGTCTCCTCTGCGCGCTCGCCGAGCGCGGCCCGGAGCTCGGCGACGGCGCGGGCGAGGTGGATCGGGCGATCCGCGCTCCGACGCTGGTTGGCCGCCGTCCACTCACCACGGCGCTTCCGCGACCGATCGCCCGCGGCACGCGCCCGGTCCTCGGTCCGTCTCTGCGCGGCCGGGGAATCGGCGAGCGCACGCGCCACGGCGTCCCGTAGCGCGGCCACCGCCAAGCTTGCGTTCGCGGTGATCGCGACGTCCGCGAGCGGGAGCGCCTGGTGGTCGGCAGACCACGAGCGCGTGGCGTACGGCTCGAGTGAGATGTCGATCAGTTCGACGTGATCTCCGCCTCGCTCGCGCACCGCCCCGGCCACGTCGACTTTCTGGATCGCCAGGATCATGTCGGCCGCACGGATCTCCTCGACGACGGCGGCATTGGACTGAGTGCGTGCGGTCCCCTGGTGGAGGGGGTGTGCGGTAGGGAAAGCCGCCGGACTCAGCCGGTCCGTGACCACCGCGGCGCCGAGCGACTCCGCGAGTGCGATGACGTCGTTCCAATCATCGCCCGCGTGGCCGAGCATGATGAGCGGACGTTCTGCGCCTACGAGCAGAGCGGCAGCTCGCTTGATGACATCGGCGTCCGGAGCCGCCGGCGATGGAGCGGCGACCCTCGCTAGGTCGGGGATCGCGACCGGCGCCGCGATCCGTTGTTCTTGCAGCCCCGCATCCAGACAGATGTACACCGGGCCTCGAGGCTCGAGGTGAGCGATCTGCCACGCGCGCAGCAGAGCCTCCGGCATCGCGCCGACGCTCGCCGGCTGGTTCTCCCACTTGGTGAAGTTCCGGACGAGCTCGCCCTGCGCGTATGCGGTGTGGATCCAATCGATCCAGGGCCGCCTCGCAGTCGCGTCCATCGGGCCGGTCCCGCCAAGCACCAGCACGGGCGCGCGATCACACCACGCACAGAAGATGGTCATGCTCGCGTGCATCAGCCCCACGTTGCTGTGGACCGCTGCGGCCATGGCGCGGCCCGTGAATTTCGCGTAGCCATGCGCGATCGCGACCGCCACCTCTTCGTGGTTGCACAGGATCATCGAGGGCGCATCGTTCCCGAGGTAGTTGACGATGCTGTCGTGAAGACCACGGAATGACGAGCCAGGCTCGAGAGCGAGATACGGGACCCTGAGGCGGCGCAGCATCTCGGCGACGACGTCCGAGCCCCATTCCAACGCGGCGGGCCGACCGGGAGCAGCTGGGACGTCGCGCCCGGTCGAGGCCGGGGTGGTCAACTTATTTGTCGAGGCCCCGATCGATCGCGCTCTGAACGAAGGTCGAGTCGAGCAGCTTGCTGATATCGAGGGCCTTCACCTTCGCGTCGCCCGCGCCGAGTGTCGCCTGCGCGTCGACGTACATCTCCGGTTTCGCGAATGGCTGGGACGGGGCGACGGTCAGCGCGTAGAAGTCGTATGTCGCGCCCATCGCGGCATCGTCGGTCGACTGGAAGTACTTCTTCAACACGCTGACGCCGAACGCCTTGTCGGACTTCAGCTTCTTGGTCCCCTGGACGATCGAGTCGACGTACCGCTGGACCACGTCCTTGCTCGAGGAGATGTACGAGCGACGCACCGCGACCGACGTGTTGGCCGAGGGGAGCTTCTGCGAGGCGAGGTCGTAGAGGACGTGGAAGCCCTTGGCCTCGAGGGCCAGCGAATCCGGTGGCTGCGACACGCCCCCCTGGATCGCTCCACTGAGAAGGGCGGCCGTCCGGTTCGCCGCGGAGCCGACGGGGACGATGCTCACGTCTTTGTCGGGGTCGAGTCCCATCTTCCGGAGGGCGACGCGGGTCGCGATATCTGAGGACGAGCCCGGGCTCGACACACCGACCTTCTTACCTTTGAGATCGTTCACGGTCTTGATATCCGCAACGACCTCGAGGACGAAGGGATACACGCCGGCGAGCTGCGCGATCACCACGAGATCGGCGCCGTTCGCGACCGCCGCCATGACCTCCGAGCCGCCGACTTGGGCGAACGTGACCTGCCCGGCGAGCACGGCGGGGACGCCCTGCGCGCTCGCGATGTTCGACAGGTTCACGTCGAGACTGTTCTTCTCGAAGAACCCGCCTTCTTTGGTGGCCCAGAGCGGCAGCTCGTCGCCGATGATGTTGCTGTAGGAGACCTCGAGGTGGATGGGCGGTGGTGCCGCGGTCGGTCCGCTGGAGACGCTCGGTGCGGCCGCCGGTTGGCCGGTGCCGCCACACACCGCTGCCATGAGAATGGTCATGAGTGACAGACCTACGGCACGGCGCATCGCGTCACCTCCGCACTGGAGCCTGTGCCAGAATGGTAAGACCATTTGACCGCTGACGCCGTTCGCTATCACGACCTGCGCGAGTGGATCGACGCGGCGCGCGGACTCGGCGAAGTCCGCGACGTCCGCGGGGCCACGTGGCAGGAGGACATCGGCCGGATCACGGAGATGCTCCACCACACCGACGATTCGCCCGCCGTGCTCTTCGACGAGATCCCCGGCTATCCGCCCGGCTACCGCATCCTCGCGAACGCGAACGCGACCCGGCGCCGCCTGGCGCTGACGTTCGGCATGGCGCTCGACATCGAGCGGCGTGCGCTGATGGACGAGTTCCTGCGCCTCACCGAGGAAGGCCGCGCGCTGCCGCCACGAATAGTGAAGGACGGTCCCGTCTTCGAGAACGTCCTCAAAGGCGACGATGTCGACGTCCTCAAGTTCCCATCGCCGAAGTGGCATCCGCTCGATGGCGGCCGCTATCTCGGCACGGGCGTCGTCGACGTGATGAAGGATCCCGATTCCGATTGGGTGAACCTCGGCACGTACCGCGTGATGGTCCAAGACCGCCGACGAGTCGGCGTGTACATCTCGCCAGGCAAGCACGGCCGGCAGTTCCGCGACGCGTACTTCAAGCGCAAAGAGGCGTGCCCGATCGCCGTGGTGTGCGGGGTGGAGCCGCTCCTCTTCATCGCGTCGACGCTCGAGGTGCCGCAGGGCATCTCCGAGTACGACTGGACCGGCGGCATCCGTGGCGAGCCGTACGAAGTGGTCATCGATCCGATCACGAAGCTCCCGATCCCGGCGCGCGCCGAGGTCGTGCTCGTCGGTTTCCTGCACCACGACAAGAAGGCGCCCGAGGGACCCTTCGGAGAGTGGACCGGTTACTACGCGTCAGGCGAGCGCGAGGAGCCAACGCTCGAGGTCGAGGCGATCTATCACCGCGACGACCCGATCCTGCTCGGTGTCCCGCCCAACAAGCCACCGTATGAACCGCACCGCTATCGCGAGTACCTGCGCAGCGCCCTATTGCTCCGTGAGGTGAAGGCCGCCGGCGTTCCGGGAATCGTCGACGCACATTGCTTCGGCGTCGGTGGGTGCCGCCTGTTCAACGTCGTCGCCATCCAGCAGCGCTACGCCGGCCATGCCCGGCAGGCCGGCCACATCGCGGCGATGTCGCGCGTGGGCGCCTATCTCGGCCGCATCACCGTTGTAGTCGACGAGGATATCGACGTGACCGATCTGAATGACGTGATGTGGGCGCTGCTCACGCGCGCCGACCCCGAGCGCTCGATCGACATGATCAAGCGCGCCTGGTCCGGCCCACTCGACCCGGCGATCCATCCCGACCAGAAAGGGTTCAGCTCGCGGCTCGTCATCGACGCGTGTAAGCCGTGGGAGTGGCGCGAGCGCTTCCCCATCGCCATCGGCCCGGATGCCGAGACCAAGCGCGAGACGCGCAAGAAATGGGGCTGGATCCTCCAGCAAGCCGTCGCCGATGCCGTGCGCGAGGAGGCCGCGGCTCCCGCGGAGTAACCATCGAGGAGCTGCTCCACACCTACACCGAGGACGGACTCCTTCTCGAGGGCGTCCGCTATCCAGCCGGCTCCGACCTCGCGATCGTGTATACGCACGGCGTCACGAGCACGGTCTTCCGGCAAACGCACGTGCGGGTCGGACGCGAGCTGCAGCGCGCTGGGTACACGGTCGTCGCGGGAAATAACCGCGGAACGGCTCTCGCGACGCCGCTCCTCCAGCGCTCGGGCGCGCGCGTTCTCGGCGGCTCCTGGTTCGATCGCTTTGAGGACGCACCCAAAGACATCGGCGCGTGGGTCGCCGTCGCCGTCGCGGGAGGTGCGAAACGGATCGTGGTGCTCGGTCACAGCCTCGGCGCCGTAAAGGCGCTCCTCTACGGAAGCGAACCTCGCGATGGGCTGGTCGGGCTGATCTTGGCGTCGCCTCCGCTGCGCGCTTTCGACCGTCCGCCGGACGCGGAGCCGCTCGCGCGGGCGCGTCGCGCGGTCGACGAGGGCAGACCGCAAGAGCTCATCGAGCTCGCGAACCCGCTGACCTTCGGGCGGACCAGCGCGACGACGCTGCTTTCACGGGCCGCCGTCGGGGACCTGACGTCGCGCCTCCGTTCGGTCCGCCTGCCGGTGCTCGCGATCTACGGCAGCGAGGAGACGGACATCGGTGGCCAGGACGATCTCGATCGGATGCGGCAGCTGGTCGCCGGATCGTTCACCGGCGCGCTGATCGCGGGCGCCGACCACCTGTACACCGGCCACGAGGCGCAGGCGGCCGAGATCATCGCAGGCTGGATCGGGTCGACCGTTACCGGTCCACCATCAGGCGGACGCCTTGTGGCGACCAAGAACGGTGACAACGATCCAATCGCAGACGTTTCCGGGACCTGAAGCTCGGTGACCCGACGGATCGGGCGCTGGGGCTAAGTCTTCGGCCCGACCTCTCCGGTCGCACCTATTCGATTCGTCGTCACATCGCGCGCTTCGTGATCCCTCAGGATCCGCTCCGCATCGCGTTCACGGCCTTTCGCACTCACCGTTACCATGAGCCCCCCTGCCACGAACTTCCCCGAGTCGTCGGTCCCCGCGCCGCGCGCAACGAGCGAGATCTGATCGTCGCTGAAGCCTTCCGCGAGTAGCGCTTCCACCGCGGTTTCGGCGATCTCTCGGTCGGCGAACATCGCCACCACGGCGACATGCTCGCTCGGGACGTTGACCTGTTCGCTCTGTCTTTCCATGACTGACCTCCAGCCTGGCGGCCGCAGAGATCGTGCCAGCGCTCAGTGCGGAGTCATCTCGCCCGCCTTTATGGCGACGAGTAGTCGGTTCTCAGAGGGCGGGACCGGACAGTTGTAATGCGGCGAATACGCGCAGGCCGGGTTGTATGCGCGATTGAAGTCGACGAGATGGCGGCCTTCCTCGAATGGCTCGATGTCGAGATAGCGGCCGAGCTCGTACGTCTGGCGCCCGCTCGTCTCATCTCGAAAGAAGATCTGCACCGAGTCCGTCGGCACACCGGGCTCGAGCAGCCTCGTCGCCGCCACTCGGCAATCGCGCCCGTCTACCGTGAAAGAGAACCAGCCGACGCGTTCGGCGGCGCGACCCTGTGTGCGTGTCGACCCGAGGGCGAT
>VBDX01000054.1 GCA_005881885.1 Chloroflexota bacterium | reverse complement strand
CGCGCTGGACTCGCAGGGATGGCTCCCATTCCACCTCCCGGGCGCGTTCTCGACCCTGGCCGGATTGGCTCCGGGCGTCGCGGCGATCATCGTGACCGCGGCGACCGGCGGCCGAGCCGCGGTGAAGGAGCTCTTCCGCCGCTTTCTGATCGTGCGTGTCTCTCCGGTCTGGTATGTCGTCGCCCTCTTCGGGATGGCCGCGGCGATGCTCGCCGGCGTCGGACTCTTCACGCTCTCCGGCGGGACCGCTGTCATCCCCGCAGCAAGTGGACCAGTGTTCACCGTCGCGATCGTGTTCGTGGTGACGGTCCTGCTCGGTGTCGTCTTGAATACCGAAGAGATCGCCTGGCGCGGAGTCGCGCTCCCGCGGTTACAGGCCGCGTACGGCGCGCTCGGAGCCAGTCTGATCCTCGCGGTGCCCGAGGGCTTCCTGCATCTGCCGCTCTTCCTTCAGAAGGACGTGGCCTTTTTCCAGAACGTCGGGGTCCCGGCCTTCATGCTCTTTTCGTTCGCCCTGACCGTCCTCTACACGTGGATCTTCAACAACACCAGAGGAAGCTTGCTGATCGTCACGCTGCTCCATGCGTCGCAGAACGCCTGGGCGAACCTGCTCTCGGACGATCAGGCAGCACCCTTCTACTGGACGGTCGCGCTACTCGTCGCCGTGGCGATCGCGGTCGTCGCGGTATTCGGATCCGCTCGGCTTGTCCGCGGTCCAGTGCCGACGCTCTCGCCGACCTAGTCCGCCGCCTTCTTCGGCGCGCGCTTGCGCGTGGTCTTCTTCGGTTTCTGTTCGACCGGCGCCTGCACCTCGGGCTCCGCAGGAGGCGCGTCTTCCGCCAGTCCCTCGTGCGTGTCGGCTTCATCGGTCTCGCTGGCTTCGACCTCGACGGCCTCGGGGGCTTCCCTGGCCTCAGGCGATCCGGTCTCCGACGCTGCCTCCACGGGCTCCGGGCGCGGAGTGCGCGTCTGCGCCGGAGCGACATCGCGGCGCCGCTGGCGGAGCGCCTCGTAGAGCATCACGGTGCCCGCCGCCGCGGCGTTGAGGGAGCTGACCTGGCCTTCCATTGGCAGGCGCACCACCTGGTCGCAGCCCTCGAGCACGAGGCGGCGGATCCCTTCGCCCTCGCCCCCGATCACGATCGCGGTCGGGCCGCGGTAATCGACCTCGTCGTAGAGCAAGTCTCCGGATTCGTCCGCGCCAACCACCCAGATGCCCTTTTCCTTGAGCGCGTCGATCGCTTGACGTAGGTTCGCGACGTCGGCGACGAGCAAATGCTCGCTCGCGCCTGCGCTCGTCTTTGAGACCGCCGGCGTGAGGCCGACGGCGCGGTGGTGCGGGATGACGACACCGTCCACGCCGGCACCTTCAGCGGACCGCAAAAGCACGCCGAAGTTCTGCGGGTCCTGCAGCGAATCGATGACCAGCACGAGCGCCGGGTCGGAGATCGTGTCCAGATGCAGAAGCAGCTCATCGAGCTCGACTCCCGTCTTGCCCTCGACGATCGCGACGACGCCCTGGTGGTTCTCGACCGGCGAGAGTCGCGCGATCTCCATCTTGTCCGTGTAGCGCACGAAGATCCGGCGCTGCTGCGCCTCGACGATGAGCTCGTTCACGGGCCCGGTCCGCGTGTTGCGATCCTGCGCCACATAGAGCCGTCGGATGTTCCGTCCGGCGCGTATCGCTTCGAGGATCGCGTGCGGTCCGGCGATCGGCTCGCCCGCCGGCGCATGCGACGGCGCCGTGGTCCGCGGGCCTGACGTGACGCGGCGGATCGCCTCGCTGTAGCTGGTCTGTTGACGTCCTGGGCGCTGGCGCCATCCCGCACCCGCCACCGGGCCCGGCCCGCCGGCGCCACCGCGCCAGCCTTGCGGCCCGCGCTGTCGCTGTGCCTGCCGGCGCTCGTACCCGGCGAGCTCGCGCGACTGCTCGCTCTCTTCGCGCGGGAAGGGCTGCGGGCGGAAGGGCTGTCCGCCGAACTGCGGACGCGGTCCTCCGAGCTGTGGACGCTGACCGCTGAACGGCGGTCGCGGGCCGGCGAATCCGCCACCGCGGCCGCGCCGTCCGCGACGCCGGCGACGTCCGTCCTGATCGCCAAAGGGTTGAGCCCCGGGCCCGGGTTCGCTCGGTGTGGACCCGGCGGGAGCAGGGCCGGTCGGCTCCGCCGCGCTGCCGCTTGGCGCCTCCGGCGGCTGTCCCTCGTTATCGCTTCGTTCTGATTCGTCCATGGTCACGCTCCTTTGCGGCCGACGCGCTCCCAGCGCGTGCCAGCTTTCGTGTCTTTCACTTGGATGCCGAATCGCTCGAGCAGCTCCTTGCGGAGCTCGTCGCTCTTGGTGTAGTCCCCTGCCTTGCGCGCGGCCTCTCGCCGATCAAACACCGCGTGCTCGTCCGCGCTCAGCTCTTCCTTGGCGGTCGCGCTCTCCTTCAGCGAGAGCCCGAGCACGCGGTCCATGTCGAACAGCATCCAGAGCGCGCGCTCCTGCTCGTCCGTGTCGACGGTGGCGGCGAGGTTGAGCGCCTTCTCCGCAGCAGCGAGGGCCTTCGGCGTATTGAAGTCGTCCGCGAGCGCGTCGCGGAACTCGCGCGTAATGGCGTGGTCACCTTCCGGTTCGGCCACACGGCCTCGCGTCGCCGCGTACGCGGTGCGGATCGTCCGCCGCCACCGCTCGAGGCGGCTCTGCGCCGCGTCCATTCCCTTCGTGGTGAAGTCGAGCCCGTTGCGGTAACCGGCGCCGAGCGCGAGGAGACGAAACGCGAGCGGGTCGTAGCCCCAGCTGATCACGTCGTCGAGTGTGTAGAACCCGCCCTTCGACTTTGCCATACGCTCGCTGTCGACGCGAAGGAAGCGCACGTGCAACCAGTAGCGCACGAACGGCTTTCCCGTGGCGGCCTCGGACTGCGCGATCTCGCACTCGTGATGTGGGAAGAGGTGATCCTCGCCACCGGTGTGGAGATCGAACGTGTCGCCCAGGTACTTCATGGACATGGCGGAGCACTCGATGTGCCAGCCCGGGTTGCCCCGTCCCCAGGGCGAATCCCACTGCTGCAGATCGCCGGGCTTCGCGGCTCGCCACAACGCGAAGTCCGACGGGTGACGTTTGTTCGGATTTACTTCGACGCGCGCCCCGGCGACGCGTTGCTCCGGTGACTCGGCGTTCAGCCGAGTGCCGTATCCCGGGAACGTCGTCGTGTCGAAGTAGACGCCGTCTGCCGCGACGTAAGCGTTGCCCCTGTCGATGAGCCTCTGAATGAGATCGATCATCTCGGGAACGTGATCAGTGGCCTTAGAGACCACGCCCGGTTCCTGCACGTTGAGCTTGCGGCGGTCCTCCATGAAGAGCCGCGTGTATTCGTCGGCGATCTGGAGCGGACCCTTTCCCGCCCGGCGCGCCCCCACCGCCATCTTGTCCTCACCTTCGTCGGCGTCGCCGACGATGTGACCGACATCGGTGATGTTCATCACCTGCTTAACGCGATAGCCGAAGTATTCGAAGGTCCGGCGGACGACGTCGGCGACCACGTAGCTGTAGAGGTTCCCGATGTGCTGGCGGTCGTAGACCGTCGGGCCGCAGTTGTACATGCCGATTTCACCGGCACGCAGCGGCACGAACGGCCTCACCGCTCGCGAGGCGCTGTCGAACATACGGAGCTCCGCGGGTCCGGGTCGCTGGATAGGTCTGCCCTCCGGTCGCTACTTGGTCGCGAGTGCCACCGCTAGCGCGGCGATGGCGTCGCCCGCGCCGATCTCGCCCACGCCGTCGTTCGTCTTCGCTTTGACGCTCACGGTCTCCGGGGCGATGCCCAGCCCGTTGGCGACCGTCCGGCGCATCGCGGCGATATGTGCCACGAGGCGCGGCGTCTCAGCGATGACCGTCGCGTCGATTGAGGCGACGGCATAGCCCGCCTCGCGGACCTTCGACCCGATCTGCCGCAACAGCTCCGCGCTGTCCGCGCCAGCGAAACGCGGATCGTCGCTCGGGAAGTGCGATCCGAGATCGCCGAGGTCGGCCGCTCCGAGGACCGCGTCCATCACCGCATGGAGGAGGACGTCACCGTCGGAATGGCCCACGAGCCCCGTCGGATGCTCGATCGCGACACCGCCCAAGACCAGGCGGCGGCCCGCCGCGAGACGGTGAATATCGTACCCGAGCCCGACGCGCTGCGACACTCCCTAGCGGATCTGCAAGGCGGGCATGCCCACGAGGCCCTTCGCGACGAGCTCCCGCGCGTAGTCGAGGTCTTCCATGGTCGTGATCTTCAAATTCCGCCGCTCCCCGAGCACCATTCGTACCGGCAAACCGGCCGCTCTCACCGCTGCCGCGTCGTCGCCAAAAGACCGATCTCCCGCCGCCAGCCGAGCGCGCTCAAGGATCTCGCGGCGGAAAACCTGCGGCGTTTGCGCCGACCAGAGCCCTTCGCGCGGGAGCTCTTCCGTAGCGACCCCCGCTTCGTCGGCCCGGCGCACCGTGTCGGCGAGCGGGAGGCCGGCCACCGCGGTCCCCTCCGCGCGCGCGATATCGACGCAGCGCGTGAAAAGCGACGGCGGCGCGAATGGGCGCGCCGCATCGTGAACCGCGATCACATCCGCGTCTTGCGCGGCAGCGAGAGCCGCCCATGTGGAGTGCGTCCTGGTCTCTCCGCCGGCGACGACGCTCGCGGATGGCGCGCGCGATCGGACGATCGACTCGATGACCGCGCGAGGGCGATCCGGGCGCATCACGACAACGATCCGATCGAACGCGCCCGACGCGAGTGCGGCCGCGAGTGACCACGCCAGCACGGGCTGGCCGCCGAGATCGGCGTCGACCTTGTCCGTCCCGGCGCGCGTCGAGCTTCCCGCGGCGAGGATGGCGCAGACCGCGCCCACTTTATCGATCGATCGCGCGAGGCCGGCGTGCTTCGCTCGTCTCGCCCTTCGGCTGAGCGAAGATCATCCGCCCGCCGACCGTCTGGAGAACACGCATCACGGTCACCGCGAGCTCGGTGCCGATGTGCCGCGCGCCATTCTCGATGACGACCATCGTGCCGTCCTCGAGGTAGCCGACGCCCTGGGCCTGCTCCTTTCCTTCCTGGATCACCCGAACGGTGATCTCTTCACCGGGCAGGACGACCGGACGCACGGCCTTCGCGAGGTCGTTCATGTTCAGCACGGTGATTCCCTGTAGCTCGGCCACGCGATTGAGCCCGTAATCGTTCGTCATGATCGGAACGCTTAAGGATCGCGCGAGTGTCACGAGCTTTGCGTCGGCGCCGGAGCCCGCCGGATCGTCGTCCGAGAGCTCGACCTTAACAGTCGCCTCTTTCTGCATCTTCGCGAGCATCTCGAGCCCGCGCCGGCCGCGCTCGCGGCGCGATCCATCAGGTGAATCATTGAAATACTGAAGCTCGGCCAGAACGAAGCGCGGCACGATCAGAGTGCCCTGGACAAAGCCGCTGCGCACGACGTCGGCGATGCGCCCGTCGATGATCACGGACGTGTCGAGAAGCACGCGCGCGTCGACTCCGCGCACGCGAGTCTTGCCGCGGACGCCCTGGGCGAACGCTCCCAGCTCGTTGCGCTTGACGATCCCGGCGGTCGCACCGACGAGACCGAGGACCAGCGCTGTTACGAGCGGCGCGTAGCGGCCTACCTCGCCGGGAAGGAACGAGAGCGGGAACGCGAGAAAGAGCGCGAGGATGAGCCCGACTGCGGCTCCGAACGCACCGCCGATGAGATCTCCCGCCTGGGCGGCGCGGATGCGCGCGACGATGATGCCGGCCGGCAGGACCGTGACGTACGGCGCTCCGAGCCATCCCAGGATCGCGCATGCGGCCGCAAGAAGAAGGACGACGAGGACCTGATTGCTGACCGGCGTGACCTGGGTGACCTGAAGCAGCGAGGCGCCGAGGAAGAAACCGAACACGAAGCCGATGAGTGCTGCGATGAGACGGATGAAAGCCACGTAGAGCGCTCCTTTCCCATGTGATGCGGCGCGCGCGCGGTCCGACCGATGAAGAAGTGGCCGCCGACCACGAGCGAACGCCGTGATGGATGGATGAACATGCGCACCGAGTCTACAGTCGGGGCTCTGCTTCCTGGCCCCAGAATGCGCTCATGGACGATCGCGCGCTGCGCATCGGAGTCCTCCTCGCCGCTCACGTCATCTTTCTCTCGGCGGCCGCCTTGCGGATCATCCGCGGGCAGCGCAGGCACCTGCTTCGATCGCGGGCGGCATGGTGGCTCCAGTACTACCCGCCCTTGGTATGGCTTCCGTTCGTGGTCGCCTACGTCGTGCCGCTCACCATCGAGCTCGCTTACGGGCTGCAGCTCGCGGGCGTCGTCCTCGCGGTCGGATCGGCGCTCTTCGCCGCGTGGGCTATGTGGTCGCTGGGCCGGAGCTACGGCATCCGCATGGATCTCTTCGAGGGTCACCGCCTAGTGACCGAGGGACCGTACCGCGTCGTCAGGCATCCGATGTACCTGGGCATCCTCTCCTTCCACATCGGCGCGACTTTCGCGATGCAAAGCCTGCTGCTGCTCGCAGCGACCGCCCTCTACGTGGTGCCGTTCACGGCCGTGCGCATCGTCGCGGAGGAGCGCGTGCTCCTTCAGGGTTTCGGTGAGGCCTACGGCGCGTTCGTACGGCGCGTCCCGACGCTCGTTCCCTTCGCGCGCTAGCGCTAGCGGTCCGCGACTCCCGCGCGCTCCAACGCCTCGCGTAAGGTCGCGACGCCACTGACCTCGAGCCCGGTGCCGTTGAGATCGGTGAGGCTCGCCGCCGGGACGACGGCGCGCTCGAACCCGAGCCGCTGGGCCTCCTTGAGTCGAACGGCGACGCGCTGCACTCGACGCAGCTCGCCGCCCAGACCAAGCTCGCCGACGAACACCGTGCGTGGATCGGCCGGCCGATCGCGCAGCGCGGACGCGACTGCGACAGCGAGCCCGAGATCCGCGGCGGGCTCGCGGATGCGCAGGCCACCGACGAGGTTCACGTACACGTCGTGGCTCCCCGCCGACAGCCCCGCGCGCTTGGCGAGCACGGCCAACAGGAGGAGCACGCGCTGCGGGTCCGCACCGTTCACGGTGCGGCGCGGGAGGCCGAAGCTCGTTGGCGTCACGAGCGCCTGCACCTCGACGAGCAGCGGGCGCGTTCCCTCGACGGTCGGGACGACCACGCTGCCCGCGACGCCGCGGCTGCGCTCCTCGAGGAAGACCTCCGACGGATTCGCGACCTCGCGCAGGCCGGTCTCCCCCATCTCGAAGACGCCGACTTCGTCCGTCGAGCCGAAGCGGTTCTTCGTCGCTCGCAGGATGCGGAAGGCATGGAAGCGTTCACCCTCGAGGTAGAGGACCGCGTCGACAATGTGCTCGAGGACGCGCGGACCGGCCACCGCGCCCTCTTTGGTGACGTGGCCGACAAGAAAGATCGGCACGTCTTCGCCCTTCGCGAGCTCGAGCAGCCGCGCGGTGCACTCGCGCAACTGCGAGACGCCTCCGGCCGCCGACGCGATGGCGTCCGAGCTCATTGTCTGGATCGAGTCGACGACGACGAAGATCGGGCGCGTGCGGCGGATCGCCTCAATGATCGACGCGAGATCGGTCTCGGCGAGAAGAAGGATGCCGTCACCCCCGATGCCGAAGCGTCGCGCGCGGAGCTTGACCTGCGCGGCTGACTCCTCACCCGAGACGTACAGGACCGTGCCTTTGGCCGCGAGCGCCGCGGAGGCCTGCATGAGCAGCGAGCTTTTGCCAATGCCCGGATCCCCGCCGAGGAGCACGCACGAGCCCTGGACGATGCCGCCTCCGAGCACCCGGTCGAATTCACCGATCCCGGTCTCGAGGCGCTCTTCCGCGTCTGCCGGCACATCGCCAAGCGCGATCGGTGCGCGCGGCGCGCGGGCCAGGCCTCGTCCTTTCGCGGCCGCGACGACGCGCTCTTCCACGAACGTGTTCCAGCCATCGCATGAGGGACACCGGCCGACCCACTTGGGCGACTGGAAGCCGCACTGCTGGCAGACGAACGCCGACTTCGGGCGAGAGGGCATCCAACCAGTATCGGTCCGAACTTGACTTTGGCGGATCGTCCGCTGGACTCACTCCATGCCGCTCGACCCACACGCGCTGCACCTCGCCATCCGCTGGCTTCACGTCGCGGCGATGGCCACGGCCTTCGGCGGCGCCATAACGGTCTTCGCGCTCTCGGCCCGAACGCGGAACGGTGCTCTCGACGCGGCGCTGGTCGAGGTCGCGCTGCGCTACGAGTTCCTGTTTTGGCTGGCGGCCGGGATCCTCGCGATGACCGGCATCGGGAACCTCGCCGCATTCGGATCCGGGCTCCCGCTGTCGCGCACCGAATGGGGCACGACCTTCGTGCTCAAGCTCGGGTTCGTGATCGCGCTCATCGTCCTCTCGCTACCGCGGACGCTGGCGATCGCGCGGCTCCAGCGCTCCCGGAGTCGGCCGCTCAGTGCGCCGCTTCAGGGCAGGCTCCGCATGATGTACGGAGGGACCGGTGCGGCGTTCGCCGTCGCCCTCGGTCTCGCGGTATGGCTCGCGCACGGCTAGTCGCCCCGAAAGGCGGCCTCGTGGAATGGTCGCTCGCGACCTTCCACGCTTCGGGGTTCGTACTCGCGATCGTCTTCTTCTTGTATTCGCGCGACGCGCTCGGCCTTGCGCTCGGCGGCCTCAACACCCTTCTCGGGCTGGCCCTTTTCGTGGCCCTCTGGGCGACCACCTACCTGACCACCTGCCGCGCGGTCGCTGGGCTCGACCTCCTGAGAGAAGATGATCGCGTGCTCTTCGCGCGCAGAGCGTTCCGCTGGGGCGCCGCGAACGGCATCGCATTTCTGGCCATCCTCGGCCTGGTCTTGGTCGCTTCGGCGGTCTTCGTCTCGCCGAGCGTGCTGCTGACCGCGCTCTTCATCGCGCCCTTCGCGCTGATCATTTCGGCGGTCGTAGGGGCTGTGGTCGGCGTGATTTTCGTTGCGGTCGACCTTGCCTTGCTGGCGGTCGCGCGCGCGGCGCTCAACGTGCGCTGAGTGGGGCGGCGAGCTTTCCCCTAGTTTCCGCGCGTGCCCGCACAGCCTCGCCAGGATGAGCTGGAGCGTCTGCTTCGCGGCGTCCCATTCTTCCGCGACCTGACCGCACTCGATGCCGCGCGACTGGTGGGCGCGCTCGAGGAGGTCCGCTATCCGGCGGGCGCCGTCGTCGCCGAGGAGGGCGCGGCCGGTGATGCGCTGTACCTCCTCGCCGAGGGCGAGGTTGAGATCAGCGTGCGCGGCCCCGACGGCGAGCTGTCGCTCAGGCGCGTGAGCGCGCCGGCGCACTTCGGCGAGCTGGGGATGCTGCTCTCGCGGCGCACCGCGTCCTCACGCGCGGCCACCGACGCGATCCTTTGGCGCCTGCCCCGCCGGCGATTCGAGCAGCTCGTTCGGGATCGACCGGACGTCGGCCTGACGGTCGCCGCGGCGCTGGCGGAGGACCTCGACCGTCGCTCGCGCGAGTTCATCGGTGCTCCGGAGCCCGCGCCGGGCGTGCGGCCGATGACGATAGAACGCGAGACGCGTGGGGTCTCCATGCGCCGGCGCCTCATCTCGGCGGCGATCGTCGCCGCGATCCCGCTGGTCCTCTGGAACGTCGCGCCGCCCGAAGGCCTAAGCGCGACGGGCTGGCGCATCGCGATCCTTCTCGCCGCAGCGGCTGTCGCCTGGCTTCTCGAGCCGATCCCCGACTTTGCGGTGGCCATGCTCCTTGCCGCGACCTGGACGGCGACCGCTCTCGTCCCCCTCGCGACGGCGTTCGGTGGATTCGCGACGTCGTCATGGTTGCTCTCGCTGGGAGCCCTCACCCTCGCCGCGGCGATGGCGCAGACCGGCCTCGTCTTCCGTGGCGCGCTTCTCATGCTTCGCACGTTCCCGCCGACGCCGGCCGGCCAGGTGCTCGCGCTCCTAGTCGGAGGTCTCGTGCTCACGCCGCTCGTTCCGCAGAGCGTCGCGCGCGTGGCCGCCATCGCGCCGCTGACGAACGAGCTCGCCCAATCCCTTGGCTATCCGCCGCGAAGCCGGGGCAGCGCGGCCATCGCCTTCGCTGGGCTCGCCGGCTACTGGTTCTTCTCGAGCATCTTTCTCACCGGGCTCGCGACGAACTTCTTTCTCGTCCAGCTCCTTCCCGCCGCTGAGCGCGCGCGCTTCAGCTGGCTCGCCTGGCTCGGGGCGGCCGCGCCCGCGGGGATCGTATGTCTGGGCGGTGCGGCAGCCGCGATCTTCATCCTCTTCCCGCCGGAGCGGGCGCAGCGGGGCATCGCCGAGGTCGTCGCGCGACAGCAGCGTGTGCTTGGGCCGCTTACGCGACGGGAGGGGATCACGCTGCTCGCCGGGATCGTGCTCCTCGCGGGACTCCTTCAGCCATTCATCTCACTCGACCCGGCGTGGTGGGGTGTGGTCGCGCTCTGCATCGTCATGCTCGGCGTGCTCGATCGCGAGCGCTTCAGGACCTCGGTCGACTGGGGCTTTCTAGTTCTCTTCGGTGCGCTTCTGGGCTCGGGCGAGGTCGCCCGCGTCGGCGGTCTTCACACCTGGCTTGCCGATCGCCTGGTGAGCACGACGTCGCTGGTCCACGAACCGATGGTTCTCGTCGCGTTCCTTGCCTTGCTCACGGCAGCCAGCCGGATCGCGCTGCCGTCGCGCCCCGCGATGCTGCTGCTCATGCTCGCGACTGTGCCGACCGCCCCGGCCCTTGGCATATCGCCATGGGTCGCGGGTATCACCGTGCTGCTGATGGCGAACGGCTGGGTCTTGCCGTACCAGGGTCTCGAGTACCTGGTGGCACGCGATGCGACCCGGGGCGAGGCATTCAGCGACCGCCAAGGGACGATATTCGGTGCGGCGCTTGCGATCACCCGTTTCGTCGCGATCCTCGTGAGCCTTCCGTACTGGAGGATGCTCGGGTTGATCTAGGGGGCGACAGGCTCCGGCTTGCGCTCTTCGGCGAGGCTCTTCTCGATCGTGAGCTTGCCCTCGACCGTGTGGACTTTGACCGTATCGCCCGCGTGGAACTTGCCCTGGAGGAGCATCTCCGCGAGCGGGTCCGCGATCTCGTTCTGGATCTGGCGTGCGAGTGGCCGCGCGCCGAAGTTCGCGTCGTACCCGACCGTTGCGATGTGGTCCTTCGCTTCATCGCTGACGACGAGCGTGATCTCCTGCGACGCCAGCTGCTTGCGCACACCGACGAGCTCGAGATCGACGATCTTGCGGATCTCTTCCTTGTTCAATGGCTGGAAGACGACGGTCGCGTCGATCCGGTTGAGGAACTCCGGCCGGAAGAAGCGCTTCATCTCCTCGGTGACGCGCTCCTTCATGCGCTCGTAGGCGGCCGCGAGGTCTGGGTCGTCGCCACCATCGACCTTGCCGCGGAAGCCGAGCGCGGCCTCGCTCTTCAGCATCTTCTGCGCGAGGTTGCTGGTCATGATGATGATCGTGTTGCGGAAGTCGACGCTGCGGCCCTTTGCGTCGGCGAGGCGGCCCTCGTCGAATATCTGCAGCAGCATGTTGAAGACCTCGGGGTGCGCCTTCTCGATCTCGTCGAGCAGGATCACGCAGTACGACTTGCGCCGCACCGTTTCAGTGAGCTGCCCGCCCTCTTCGTATCCGACGTACCCGGGCGGTGATCCGACCAGACGCGACACGTTGTGTCGCTCCATGTAGTCGGACATGTCGATCTTCACCATGTTCTCTTCGCTGCCGAACATGAATTCGGCGAGTACCCGCGCGAGGTGCGTCTTGCCGGTGCCGGTCGGGCCGACGAAGAAGAACACGCCGATCGGCCGGCGCGGATCCTTGAGGCCTGCCCGGGCGCGGCGGACGGCGCGCGCGACCATCGTCACGGCCGGCGCCTGGCCGATGACGCGCCCGTGGAGCGCCTCCTCCATCTTGAGGAGCTTCTGCGTCTCCTCCTCAGCGAGCTTCTTCACGGGGATCCCGGTCCACATGGAGACGACCTCGGCGATGTCCTCATCGGTCACCTCGGGACGCTTCTGCGACTGCGCCAGGAGCCAGTCGGCCTTGGCCTGCTGCAGCTTGTCCTGCTGCGCCCGCTCCTGCTGGCGCAGGGTCGAGGCGAGCTCGTACTGCTGCGCCTCCATGGCCTGTTCCTTCTGTGTGACGACCCGATCGAGCTCCTTTTGCGCCTCCTTGACGTCCGTCGGGACGGTCGAGTAGCGCAGACGGACGCGGCTGGCGGCCTCGTCCATGAGATCGATGGCCTTGTCCGGGAGGAACCGGTCAGTGATGTAGCGCGACGAGAGCTCCGCCGACGCCTTCACGGCGTCATCCGTGATCGCGACCTTGTGGTGGTCCTCGTAACGCGAGCGGATCCCCATGAGGATCGCCTCGGTCTCCTCGATTGAGGGCTCCTCGACCATGACCGGCTGGAACCGGCGCTCGAGGGCTGCGTCGCGCTCGATGTACTTCCGGAACTCGTCAAGCGTCGTCGCGCCGATGCACTGGAGCTCGCCGCGGGCGAGCGAAGGCTTGAGGATGTTCGCCGCGTCGACGGCGCCTTCCGCGGCGCCGGCTCCGACGAGGGTGTGCAGCTCGTCGATGAACAGGATGACGTCGTGCGCGTGACGGAGCTCCTCGATGATCTTCTTGAGGCGCTCCTCGAACTCACCGCGGTACTTCGTACCCGCTACGAGCGACCCGATATCCAGGGTCAGAACGCGCTTGCCCTGCAGCGTCTCGGGCACGTCGCCCTTCACGATCCGGTGCGCCAGGCCCTCGGCGATCGCGGTCTTGCCGACGCCAGGCTCGCCGATGAGCGCCGGGTTGTTCTTCGTACGCCGGCTCAAGATCTGGATAACGCGCTCGATCTCCTTCTCCCGGCCGATGACCGGGTCGAGCTGGCTCGCCTTGGCCATCGCCGTGAGATTCACGCCGAGCTGATCGAGTGTCGGGGTCTTCGAGCTCGCCGACTTCCCGCCGGCCGTTGCCGCCTCCGCCGCCTGCGGGTGCTGCTGGCCGAGGGTCGCGATCACCTGGTGCCGGACCTTCTCGAGCGAGACTCCGAGCGACTCGAGAACACCCGACGCGATCCCCTCGCCTTCGCGGACGAGGCCGAGGAGCAGGTGCTCCGTGCCGACGTGGCTGTGACCGAGCTTGCGCGCTTCGTCGATCGCGAGCTCGATCACCTTCTTGGTGCGCGGCGAGAGCGTGATCTCACTGGGGGACGTCGTGGAGTCGCCTCGGCCGATGATGAACTCGACGGCGGTGCGCACCTTGGAAAGCTCGACGCCCAGTGAATCCAGGACCCGCGCGGCTACACCTTCGCCCTCACGGACCAGACCGAGAAGGAGATGCTCCGTTCCTATGTAGTTGTGGTTGAAACGGATGGCCTCGTCCTGGGCGAGCGCGAGGACTCTCTTGGCGCGGTCGTTGAAGCGGTCAAACGGTCCCATTAATCGCGTTTCTAAAGGTATATCGGTCCAGGCGTCATCTGGTTCCGATTATACGTTCGCATCAGTTGGCTGTCCGCGTTTCGTACATGACATTTGCTGAGGCTTGACGTATCGAGCGCGACAAATGCCGCCGTTCGGCGTCGATAGCCACCACACGGACACGCACAACTTCCCCCGGACGTACTACCTCGGTCAGGGATGCCAGATGACGGGACGCGATGTCGCTGACGTGGATCAAACCCTCGATGCCGCTCGAGACCCTTGTCCCAGGTGATCTCGGACCGGTGAACGAGCCCGTCGGCGACTCCGACATCGACGAAGAGCCCGAAGGTCGTGACATTCGCGACTGTCCCGTTGAGCACCTCACTTCGCTCAGGCGGCGCGACGCCACTTCCTTCCGCCGCCGGCGAACCTCCCGCGCCGCGGCCTTCTCCGACAGGATCAGCCGGTCCCGGCGCTGATCGGCCTCGATCACTTTCAGCGGCAGGCGCTTGCCAACGCGCGCGCGCAGGGTATCGGGGGCCCCACCCCCCGGCCCCGAGCGCGCTGAGACTTCCGACTGACGCAAACTGCGAGAGCGGCACGAAGCCGCTGTTCGAAAGGTCGCTCATCCGCGACTACTGCTGTCGACTGCGCGCATGCGGGATCGACAGGACCGCCCGTCCCTCCGATCCCTCGGGTTGAATGACCGCGGCGAGGAGCTGCTCTCCGATCGCGACGTTCATTCCTTCGCCATTTGCCTCGTGAAGCGACAAGACCCCTGCCGACCGTCCGCCGAGATCGACGAGGACTTCGTCGCGGCTGACGGACGCGACGACGTCTGCGAGCAGCTCTTCCATGGTCTCTGGGTCGACCGCCACCGTCTGGTGAGCGGGCAAACGACATGCCACCAGGAACTCGCCCGCCGTCCTCGCAAATTGATGCTCCGCCGGGTCTAAACTTCGGCGAACGTAGGGGGCGAGGGAGGGAACCGTCAACTCGACGGCGCGCTGGCCCGAGCGACTCTCCCACATCGCCGCTCTTCTTCGCGCTGAGGGAGCGGCTGTTCTTCTGACTACCGCCGACGCTCTCTCGACGGTCTTCGCGCACGAGATATCGCCCGACACCGATTGGCGCAGCATCTTCGACGCCGATGCGGTGGTCCGCGCACTCGGCGGGACGCCGACCGGAATCGCCGTCGCCGCGGGCCGCTGGGACCAGCAGGCGGCATACGCGCTACTGACGCGGATCGACCTACCCGAAGGCGAAGCGCTCCTCTGCGCGCTGCGGCACGGCGTGCCGTTCGACACGGTCGAGCTCGGAACAGCAAGCGCAGCCGCGGAGCTTCTCGCCATGAGCGTTGGCGACGGACGCTCGATAGCCGAAGCCCGCCACGACAGCTTGCGCCAGATGGACCGCGTCGCCCTACTCGAGCGGCTGCTGGCCGGGCTCGAACAGACGCGTGACGCTTCGGCACTCCTGGCACAGGCCGCCGAGGAGATCGCGAGGAGCATCGGCGCGGGCGGGACGTCGATCATGCTCGTCGAGGGCAAGGAGCTCCGGGTCCGCGCGTCGGTCGGGCTTGGGGTTCCGCTCGGACACGGACAGCCGATCGGCGAGGGGATCGCCGGCTGGGTCGCGAGCAAGGGCCAGAAGATCGTCCTCAGGGGCCCGATCGACGACGACCGATTCCGGGGCAGCGATCCGGAGGCGGGCGAAGCCGTCATCATGCCGCTCTGGTCCGGCGACGAGGTCGTCGGCGTCCTCAACGTCAAGCGCCCGACCGGCGATAGCGGGTTCGACGAGAAGCTTGAGGTCCTCGATGCCATCGCCGGCGACGTCGGTCGCGCGCTCTCCGCCGTCAACCGAATTGACGAGCTCGAGCGCCAGCGCCAGTCCGAGGTCGCGCTCGAAGACGTGATGCGGCATGCGGCTGCGAACGACGGCGACGCCGCGGCGCGGGCCGCGGCCACCTCGTTCGGGCATCACGCCGTCGCGGTGCGCGCGAACGACGGGCATCTTCTGGCGCTACACGCTGACGACAAGGAGTGCCGCGAGGCGGCGCTCGAGGCGAGCGCGAAGGTCCAGACCGCGCCGGGGGCCACGGTTCGCGTCGGGCTCGCCCGGCATGGGCGGCCCTATGAGTCGGAGGAATCCGACATCGCCGCGCGCGCTGTGGACGCGCTTGGGCTTCTCGGGCACGCCGAGCTAGAGGCGACATCCAGACGCGGTACCGGGATCCGGGTGCTCGCGGTCGAGGACCATCCGGTGATGCGGCTTGGGGTCCGCGCCCTGTTGGAGCGGGAGGGCCTGGTGATCGCGGGGATCACCGCGACGTGTGCCGAAGCTCTCGACCTCGTGCGCGAGAACGAGCCGGACGTTGTACTCCTCGACCTCGGGCTGCCCGACGCCGTCGGCCCCGATGCGGTAGAGCGGATCCGGGAGGTGTCCTCCTCGGTGCCGATCATCGCGTTCAGCGTCGAGCGCACGCCTGAAATGATCCGGGCGGTGCTCCGCGCTGGCGCCAACGGGTATGTCTCGAAGGATGCCCCGTCATCGCAGGTGGTCGCGGCGCTACAGGCGGCCGTCCAGGGGCTCACCGCGCTAGGTACCGCGGAGGCGCACGCGCTCAGCCGCTCCGGTGAGCCAATCCCCCTGGCCGAACAGCCCGAGGAGACGACGGCAACGGAGGAAGAGGGCGAGCCGGGCGCCGCCGCGCCTGCCCGCGAGCCCCTCACGCCGCGGGAGCTCGAGCTTCTCCGTTACCTCGCGGAGGGGTATACAAACAAGGAGATCGCGCGCGCCATGGTGCTGGCGGAGGACACGGTCAAGAAGGGCGTGCAGACCCTCATCGCGAAGCTCGGCGCGACCGACCGCACCCATGCGGTGGTCCTGGCGTTACGGCGGCGGATTATCGAATAGCGCTAGTCCTTCCGTACCCGGTCGGAGCGGTTACGCGCCCGGCTTTGGTGGCGTTCTTGAAGTAGGCGCTTCGTTCTTGGACCTGGCGGAGGGGCTAACGGTCCGATCAGGTACCGGTCTACCGGGGGTGCGCCTGCATGCCCGTCGAGCGCTTGAATGGCCGGTTTCCGAGTGGGTATCCGAAATGGACCTGAACGGGGATTAACCGCCGGGGCCGCCACGCGCACAGTTCGCGCACCGCCGCGCGGTGAGGGGTGGGACCTCGACGAGGTCCGTGGTGAACGCGAGGCGGCGCGGAGGGGGAACTTGGCGGACTCGGCCCAACTTTGGGCTATGTCTCGAGATGGCGATGCCGCGGCGCGTTGTGCACTCATCGAGTGCTACGTGCCTCTCGCCACCCGCATCGCGCACGGGATGAACGTGCCGGTCGGCGCAGTCGCGGGTCCGGACGACTTGGAGTCCGCCGCGCTCATTGGGCTGATCGACGCCGTAGACCGGTTCCAGCCGGAGCGCGGGGTCCCCTTCGAAGGCTACGCGAGCTTGCGTATCCGCGGCGCTGTCCTCGACGAGGTGCGCCGCGTGGACGAACTCGGACGGGCGGACCGTCGGCGCCAGCGCGAGGCCGCGGCGCAGGGGGAGGAGGGCTCCTACCAGAGGACCGTGTCGCTCGATGAGCTTATCGAGAACGGTTACCACGGAGGAGCTGAGCAGGACGAACTCGCGGAGCGCTACGAGGCGGAGGATCTCCGCATGCGTGTGCGCTCCGCGATGGCCTGCTTGCCGCCGCGTCAGCGCGAGGTCCTGGAGCGCTACTACGGCCAGTCGCTAACGCTGCGGGAGACAGGCGCGCGCATGGGGATCAGCGAGGCTCGAGCGTGCCAACTGCACGGCCGCGCCATCCAAAACCTGCGCCGGGAGCTCGCGGTCGCGATCCACACGGTCGGCCCGGCCGTGCCGGCCCGGCGCATCCCGGCAGCCGCTTAGCTCGCGAGCGCCAGCACCCGCTGCTGCGGAAGGAAGGACTCCGCGCGCAGCTCGAGGCGTCCGACGTCCGCGAGCCAGACCGCAAGACCCAGTGGACGCAGCAGCCTGACGATCGCGTCGTGGCGCGAGTACCTGGTCGCGAAGATCCGCGCGAGGTCGTCGAACAGCGGATGCGCGATCGTCTCGAATTGGGCAAGCCCGTCGCGCAGCTCTGGCGCGTCCGCGGCAAACGCTCCGAGCCGGTCGTACTTCCAGCGGACGTAGTCGCTGCGGCTACCGCTATGCGCGATCCGCAGCCGGCGCTGACGTGGCAGACCGACGAGCCGGCAGTCTCCGAGCAGCGAGCCGAAGATGACCTGGAACTGGACCGGGTCAGGTGGGATACGGCGTAGCGCGAGCCGGGGATGCTCGACCACGCGAATGAGTTCGGCCCGCGCTTGCGGCCGCTCGGATCAAAGCGAGAACCCGGGAAGGTTTCCCCGGAACGGCTCCTGGGATCCATCTGCAGCTACCGAGCAGTGTCGCGCGATCCGCCGACCGCAGGATCAACTCGTGGGACGCGATCGACCAATAACGCCTGTGAGGTATGAGCCGTCGCTGGGATCTCGGGTTCTCTGGTCAAACGCAAAGGTGACATGCTCGCCAACTTTCAAGTCGGACATGCTTCTTGCGCTCGATCCAGGTATCTGTTGTCCAACCCCCGCCCAGACGAAGACGGTCACGCCCGGGGACGACCGCAGCAGGATCACGGCGTTGTCGATGGCGGCTTGCTGCCCTTGATTCCCGGGGTCGACTCGGATCCTGACGTGACTTGAATCGAGGACGGCGAGCACGAACCCCGCGCTCTTGATGTGCATGGCCGCGTCTCCCGTCAGGGCGAAGGTGGTCAGGCTAGGTGTCGGAGAAGGGGATGACGCCGAAGGGGAGGCTGAGCTCGACCCGCAGGCGATCAGTGAGAGGGAGGCGACCACGGCAACGAGGGCCGTCGGCCGTTGCATCTGCCGCGAGCTCGAGTGCATCTCGGTAATTCCTCCGTGAGCTTTGCATCTCCCAGTACAAAGTTGGCCAGACTAGGTTCCGGACCCTGCAAAGTTGCACGGCCACGGGGCGGCCCAAAGCGTGAAAAACAAAACGACCCGAGCGCTTGCGCGCCGAGTCGTTTAATCCCGGCCCTGACCTATTTTCCCGGGGACCGACGTCCCGAGTATCTTCGGCGCTGGCGGGCTTAACTGCTGTGTTCGGGATGGGAACAGGTGTGACCCCGCCGCTCCAAGGACCGAGGACCCTATTTTAGCGAACCGGCGATAGCGTGGCAACCCGACGAAGACAAGAAAAGAGCCTCCACAAAAAGCGGAGGCCCCTCGAACGTTCGACGGTGACCAGAAGAGGAAGACGAACGAATTGTTCGTACCGCGCCGGACCGTCGTTGGCCCGGCTGGGTGCTGAAATTAGGTCAAGCCCTCGACCGTTAGTACGGCTCAGCTCCAGATCTTACGATCCTTCCACCCGCCGCCTATCAAACACGTTATCTACGTGCGGTCTTACCTGGTTACCCAGAGGGTGAGCTCATCTCGAG
>VBDX01000074.1 GCA_005881885.1 Chloroflexota bacterium | reverse complement strand
CCAGTTGTCCGAAAAGTCAGGGGAGTCAGACGCCCTACAAAGTCAGCGTCGGAGGAACGACCCTCCCCGCTCTCAACCACGCTGACGGCGTTGCGACAGACGAGCATGTTCAGCTGGACGCTCGCGATAACGCCGCTCTAGCGAAGCCGGTCAGTACGCTTCGCGGCTTCCGCCTCGGAGATGCCGGTGTTTGCTCGCCAAGATAGCGATGGCCGGCGTCAGGGCATCAGCCATCAAGCTCAGCAATTGTCAATCGATCGCGTCGATCACAACCCGAGGTAGATCTGTCGGACCGCGGGATCAGCGCGGAGGATGGCAGATGGACCTTCCTTCACGACCCTGCCGTTCTCAAGAACGATGCAGCGGTCGGTGAGACCGAACGTGAGCTTCGCGTTCTGTTCCACGAGGAGCATGCTCACGCCCTGATCGCGCAGCCGACGAAGGGTTGCCGCGATGTCATCGATAAGCACCGGCGCGAGGCCCATCGATGGTTCGTCCAACACGAGGAGCTTCGGTTCGCTCAGCAAAGCGCGGCCGATGGCCAACATCTGCTGCTGACCTCCGCTGAGCGCGCCTGCGAGCACGCCATCGAGCTTCTTGAGTGCGGGGAAGAGCTCATACACGCGCTCGATGCGATCTCCGAGGTGCCGCCAACTCGATCGGTACGCACCCATCATCAGATTCTTTCGGACGCTCAAGCCGACGAAAATGCGGCGTCCCTCGGGCACGTACGCCATGCCCAGCGAGACGACGCGGTGCGGCGGGGTCGCCTGCAACGAGCTGCCCGCGAAGCGCATCGATTCAGCGGTCGAGTCGATGAGGCGGAAGATCGCCTTTAGTGTCGAGCTCTTCCCCGCTCCGTTCGCCCCGATAATCCCGAGGCTTTCGCCGTCCGCGACGGAGAAGCTCACTCCTGAGACGGCCTGAACGCGGCCATACCGTACCGACAGGTTTTGCACGGTCAGGCCACCGACAGTCGGCGCGATCACAAAGCCGCGGCCTCGGGGGTGCCCTGACCGAGATAAGCCTCAATGACGACTGGGTTCGACGCGACCTCGCGCGGTGTGCCGGCGGCGATGACCTTGCCGTGGCCGAACACAGTGAGCCTCTCACACACGTTCATGACCAGATTCATGTTGTGTTCGATGACGACGACGGTCACGCCAGCACCTCGGATCTTGCGGATCGTCGCCTTCAGACCCTCTTGCTCGGCGGCATTGAGACCCGCGGCCGGCTCATCCAAGAGCAGGATCGTCGGCTCCGCGGCCAAGGCCCGGCCTATCTCGAGTCGCCGCTGGCGGCCATAAGCCAGGTTCACAGCCAGCTCGTCGGCGACTTGGTGCAGGTCGAAGTCCTCGAGCAAACGTAGCGCCCGAGCTCGTCGCGCTCTCTCATTGCGAACCACGACCCATGGTGCGATCAGGTAGCGAATGTGGGCCTGGGCAGGATCGCGGTCGAGCGCGACCATGACGTTCTCGAGCACGGTGAGCTGTCGGAACAACCGCAGGTTCTGGAACGTCCGTGCCACGCCAAGACGAGACATCCGAAAAGACCGCTGCCCGGTGACATCCCTACCCCACACGAAGACGCGACCGCTGTTGGGGCGATAGATCCCTGAGATGACGTTGAAGAGCGTCGTCTTTCCAGAGCCGTTCGGACCGATGATCCCGTGGATCTCGCCTGCCCCAACCTCGAGCGAGACGCCGGCGAGGGCATGCAGGCCCTTGAACCTCTTGCTGACCGAGTCGACGCGCAGGGCGAGGCCCTCGGGCGCCGGCGGCGCGACCTTCAATCGCGCCGGCGGAGGAAGCCCTGGGCGTGTCAACCACGGGATCAGGATCGAAGGCCAGGGCAGATTGAGCCGCCGCCGGAGGTCAGCGGCCGCGCCGGCAAGACCCCGCGGGGCGAACACCACGGTCGCAACGATCAGCCCGCCGTAGACAAGCTGCTGATAGGTCTGGATGCCGGTCAGAAGGTTGCGCGCGGTGATCAGCAACACCGCGCCGACGACGGCGCCCCAGACGCTGTCCTGCCCGCCGATGATCACCATCGCGAGGAGCAAGAACATGACGCCGAGGCCGAAGGTGTCGGGACTCACGTATCGAGCGTTGTGCGCGTACAGCACACCCGCGACCCCGCCGACCAGACCGGCGAGGAGGAACGCCATCAGCCGGTAGTAGCGAATCTCGATACCGGACGCGGCCGCGGCGAGCACGTCGTCTCGCATGGCCTTGAAGCGGCGCCCGAGCGTTGTGTTCCCGACGAAAAGCGCGAACCCCACGACGAGGATCAGCGCGATCGCGACCAAGTAGTAGTAGTCGCGGGGACCACTGAGGTCGAGCCCCGGAAGAGCCAGCGGCGGGACCTTGCTGATGCCCGACGCGCCACCGGTGAGGTCACTGTTCGACAGCAGACTGGAGAACGCCAGCGCTAGACCGAGGCTCACGATCCCCAAGTAATGGGATTGAAGGCGGAGGGCGGGGATCGCGACTGTGAGCGCCACCGCACATGTCGTCAGCACTGCGACCGGCGCCGCGAGCCACGGATTCCAGCCATAGGTCGTGGAGAGCAGCGCCGAGGCATACGCACCCGTTCCGAAGAAGGCCGCTTGGGCGAGATTCACCTGCCCGCCAAAGCCCATCACAAGGCTGAGTCCGACCGCCACGATGGCAAACAGCATGATGAGGATCGCGACGTGGATCGTGTACGAGTCGAGGACGACCGGGAGCAGGAGGAGCAGCCCGACCAGAAGCGGCTTGCCGAATCCGATGCGGATCACGCGCGATCGACCGTCCGCTCACCGAAGATGCCGGTCTGGCGCACCATCATCGCCCCGGCGAACACCACAAATGTGAGTAGCTCCGAGTACGCCGAGAGGGGCCCCGCCGCAAACGCCTCGATGAGGCCGAAGATGAGACCACCAACGATCGCGCCCGGGATGCTGCCGAAGCCACCAAGGATTGCGGCCGCGAATCCCTTGATGCCGACGTAGACGCCGAGGGCAGGGTTGACGTAGAGGAGAGGTCCCACGAGTGCGCCCGCGACCGCCGCGATGCCTGAGCCAATCGCAAACGCGATCGCGTTCGAACTCGAGACGTTCACACCCATCGCAGTCGCGGCCGAACGGTCCATAGCCGCGGCCTGCATGGCGGTTCCAAGCTTGGTCCGGTCGAGGAACAGGTACAGCAGGAGCATCACGATTCCCGATACCGCCAGGACGAAGAGCTGGTAGGTCGTGACGATGATGCCGCCGACATCGATCGGTACGTTTGGGATCGGGGTCGGGACGGCGACGCCGAACGAGCCCCAGATCAGAATCGCAGCGCTCTGGAGCATGATGCCGAACCCGATCGTGCCGATGAGCATGAGGTTGAGGTCTTTGCTTTCGAGGGGCCGCAGGATGCGCTCGATCCCGAGCCCGATCACAGCCGTAAGAAGGACCGCCGCGGTGATGGCAACCGCGAAGGGCAGATGCATGGTGACGAAGAGCGTCGCGGCGAGAAACGCACCGATCATGACCACGTCGGCGTGAGCAAAATTCACCAGGCCCATCGTCCGGTAGACGATCGAGAAGCCCATGGCCACAAGTGCGTAGACGGCGCCCATACCTAGGCCACCGACGAGGGTCTGAAGGAAATACGTCATGCCGGGACATCGCGTGGGCCGCGGAACGCTCCGCGGCCCACGCCAATTACTCGATTGCGATGTCGGTCATTGCGCAACGATCTTGCCGCCCTTGAGGATGCCGATCTGGGTTGCGTGAAGTCCGAGCCCGTTCTCGTCGTACCGGAACTGACCGAGCAGCCCGTCATATGAGATCGAACGGACGGCCTCGATCAGCTTCGGCCCGCTGAGATCGGTCGGCGTCTTCTTCATGGCTTGGATGAAGATGTTCATCCCGTCATACGCCTTCGCGCCGTGGAACTCGGCCTCCGAGTTGAACGCCTTCTGGTATGCGGCCGCGAAGGCTTTGGTCTTCGCGTTGGTGTCGTTGCTCAGATATGGCGAGGTCATCACGCTGCCTTCGGCGACGTCGGTTCCGGCTGTCTGGACGAAGGTCGGGGTGCCGATCGGCGCTGCGCCCACGAACGTGGCTGTGATGCCGAGGCTGCGCGCCTGCTTGGCGATTAGTCCGCTTTGCACCTCTTCGGCGCCGATGAAGAGCACCTTGGGGTTCGTGCCACGGATCTCGGTGAGCACCGCCGTGAAGTCCTTCACGTCAGGGGCGATGACCTTGTCGGCGGTCGGGGTGACACTGGCCTTCGTGAGCTCGGCGAGGAACGAATCGTGCTCGCCTTTCCCGTACGTGCCGTTGTTCGAGATCATCGCGATCGAATTGACCTTCATCGTGTTGAGAACGTACTTCGCGAGCGTCTGGTCAAACACGACGCTCGTCGTGCTGTCGATGAAGATGTAGGGCGACTTCTGCTGGAGCAGGGCCGGCGCCTGTCCCGACGTGATCTGGGGGATCTTGGCGGCTGTGAGGATCGGGATCATCGCCAGCGAGAGCGTGCTCAGGTTGGCCCCGTAAACCATCACGGTCTTCTCGCTGATCGCGCGTTGCGCGAGGTCGGTAGCGATCGTCGGCTGGCCCTGGTCGTCGTACTTGATCAGATCGAGCTTCCGCCCACTCACGCCACCGGCTGTATTCGCTTCGTCGATCGCAAGCTTCACGCCGTTGTACATCCAGCTGCCGAGGTCCGCGTTCTGTCCAGTGAAGGAACCGATCAGGGTCACCCTAATCGGGTCCGGAGTCGGCGACGCGGTCGCCGCCCCAGAGCCGGACGCATTCGCACCAGTGCCAGAGGTTCCCCCGCACCCGAATGCGACGAGGCCCGCGATGGTCAGCGCCGCGAGGAGTCTCAGTCTCGCCATTGCTTGTTCCCCTTCTCCGCCAAATCGGATCGCGATCGTGGCTAGGTCTCGGGTTTCTCGCCGGGTGGCGTGTAGCTGAACACCAGCCGGAGTGGCTCGCTGCCTATATCGGTGCCGTGGGCGCGACGTGTGTTCTCGGTGGATGACTACATATTGCGCCGCGACTTGGCCCCGTCCGACGCGCCGCGATAGGGCGTCGGAACGCTAGGGTGCGTGCATTTCTCGGTATCGTCCGACCATCGCTTCGCACGTCGATACCGGGTCCCGCGATCCCCTGGTCCAGAAACGCGCGCACCACATCGCGTGTAATCAGGACGCCTAAGCGGGCGCGAAAAATTCGGTGGGCAGAGAGGTGTGCAACTGACGGTGTCCCGTGACACCAGAGTCCTTCATCTTCGAGCGTAGCCGCTCGTAGGGGGTCTGACCCTGGAGTGCCCCGTGCGGGCGCTCGAA
>VBDX01000132.1 GCA_005881885.1 Chloroflexota bacterium | reverse complement strand
AAGGCTGAGACCAGGAGCGTCATCGCCTGATTGAGCGGCGCGGCGACGCCACGCTTCTCACCCTCACGAAAGACCGCGCCGCTGATCGAGTCAATCTCCGTCGCACGCCCGGCTTCGACGTCCTGGAGCATCGATGAGCGGTTCGCTCCGGTGAGCGCCGCCATCGCACGCCACTGGCGGATCGCTTCGTCTTCCTCGATCGCGATGCCGGATGCGCTCGCGACGCGCGCCACTTCGCGCGCGAGGCCATCGGCGATGCGGCAGGCCGGCGCGTCCGCGAGCAGCTCCCCGTTGGTCTTACCGACGAGCGCGCTCAGCGGGTTGACCGCAGCGTTCGTTACGACTTTGCGCCAGACGGCCGGCCAGGGATCGTCGACCGCCATCACGTCCATCCCACCGGCTTTCAGCAGCTTCGTGAGCGCATCGAGGTTCGCGCGCGGACCCCTGCCCGCGGGACGACCGAGCTCGACCTTCCCCGGTCCCGTGGCGCGGAGCGCTCCATCCACGAGCTGCGCCCCGACATAGATCACGCCGATCGCCGCGCGGTCCCGTCCGACCGCGGCGACGAGCGTCTCGTAGTTGCCAAGCCCGTTCTGGATGGTGAGCGCGACCCCGTCGCGCGTGAGAATCTTCGCCGCTACCTCCGCGGCCCACGGCGTGCCCGGCGTCTTCGTGGCCACGATCGCGGCATCGACCGGCCGTTCGCCGTCGCGAAGCGGGGCGCGCGTCCGATCGACCCTTACGAGCTCCACGCGGCCATCGAGCGCCTGGGCAACGACGTGCCCGATCGCGCCCATGCCCAGGATCGCGACGCGCATCAGCCCGCTCTTTGCTGCGCCAGGCTCCGCTGCAGCGAGAGGAGCTCGCTCTCCTTCATCGTGAAGCTGTGCTCGTCCGTCGGGAACGTGCCGTCGCGGACCTCACGATCGAACTCGCGCAGCGCGCCGACCGCGGCGGCGCCGATGTCGGCGTAGCGCTTGGCGAACTTCGGCTTGAACTCGCCGTAGAGGCCAAGCACGTCGTGCAGCACGAGCACCTGGCCATCGCAGTCCACGCCGGCGCCGATACCGATCGTGGGGATCGCGAGCTTCTGAGTGGCGAGCGCGCCGACCGCCGCCGGCACGCTCTCGAGGACGATCGAAAACGCGCCCGCATCTTCGAGCGCGAGGGCGTCGTCGATCAACCGCCGCGCCGCGCGAGCGGTCTTCGCCTGCACCTTGAAGCCGCCGAGCTGCGCCACGCGCTGCGGGGTGAGGCCGACGTGCGCCATGACCGCGATGCCGTTCGCGGTGAGCGCGCGGACCGTCTCGACGACCTCCGCGCCGCCCTCGACCTTGATCGCGTCCATGCCGGCTTCCTTGAGGAACCGGGCCGCGTTGCGGAGCGCATCGGCGGGGCCGGTCTGGTAGCTGCCGAACGGCATATCGCCGATGAGCAGCGGCCGCGTCGCGCCGCGCGAGACGGCGGCGGCGTGACGGACCATGTCGTCCATCGTCACCGGCACGGTCGTCGGATACCCGAGCACGACCATGCCGAGCGAGTCGCCGACGAGGATCACATCGATGCCCGCCTGATCGACAAGGCGCGCGAACGCCGCGTCGTACGCGGTCATCATCGTTATGCGCTTGCCGTCGCGCTTCATCGCGACGAGATCGGGAACGGTGACTTTCCTGGGAGCCGGCGTGCTGGCGCCGCCGTACTGTTCGCTCACTCTTGACCTCCGTCCAGGCCGGCTACGGGCCGGTCCCGGCGTTCGCTCAATCGTACCGCGGCCTGGTATCTCGCACGATTCATTCCAGCTCGCGGAGACGACTACTCCTGGGTGGCGAGCTCGTCGATCAGATCGGGAAGCGTCCGCAGGTCGCCGATGACCCGCGTCGGGGACGTCTCGAGCGCCTCGTCGTGGCGATCGACGAAGACGGTGCGGAATCCGAGCGCCGCCGCCGGGCGCATGTCGTGGTACTGGCTCGCGCCGACGTGCACCGTTCGCTCTCGGGTCGCGCCGGATCGCGCGAGGAAGAACCGCCAGTGGCCCGAAACGGGCTTGTAGCTGCCGCAGTCCTCGGCCGTGATCGCGAGGTCGGGTCGCACGCCGAGCTGGGCAATCGAGGACTCCAGCAGGTCGCGATCGACATTGGAGAGGATCGCGAGCTTTCGTCGGCGGTCGCGAAGCGCGCGCAGGGCAGCGGGCACCTCTGGAAACGGCCGCCACTCGGCGAGCGACGAAGGCAGTGGGGAGGGCTGATCCTCGCCGATCGGGACATCGAGCGACCGGAGCACACGCCGGCCGACACGGTCGAGGACGTCCTTATAGAGGTGGTAGCCCTCGGCCTCGAACTGCGCCTCCATCGCGATGTACCACTCGGCGAGGGCCTGCCGGTCGGTGCCGGGCGGAAGGAGTGGCAAGAGCGCGTCGGTGATCCCGCGCTCCCAGTCGATGAGCGTGCCGTAGCAGTCGAACGTGACCCAATCCACCGGCACGGGCCGCAGCGTACGAGTTATGACCCGATAACGCTGATGCGGACGTCGTCAACGCACTGAGGAACGGAATGCGGATCGCGCTCGCGGTCTCGCGTTCGGCTATTACGGAGCGCAGCCGAGCCTCTTCGAGCTCGTGGCCTGGTCGCTCGATCCGCGCTAGGCGCCGCGACACGAAGGCCACGCTCTCACGCGGCATCATTGCTTGAAGTGCGGAAGGATCGTGGTGCCGAAATAGGCGCTCTGCTCGAAACCCTCGAGCACGTCACGTGTGGCCGTCGGGGCGGCGCGGTGCCGTTCGCGATTGGACCGCTCCGCGATCCGCAGTAGCACGGGCGCCGGATCGAGCTTCGCCTTGATGCCCGCGAGGTACAGGTCGCCAAGACTCAGCAGCCAGTCACGGTAATCGCGGCGCTGGTCGTCAATCGATAAGGCGGCGATCCCGCGCTCGAGCCACACGCTCCGTCCGCCGCTCCCGAGCATCCGCGCGGCGTTCCCCATGTACTCGCCGAGCAGGAGATGGGCTTCGTGCTGGTGCACGAGGCCACGGATGATCGCGCAGCGGGACGTGTCGGAGCGCGCGTAGAGATCGCAGATCTCGTCGAGCAGCGCGAAGACCTGCTCGCGCGGCCCCGGCCCGACGCCGGCCGTCGCGGCCGCGGCCGTCGGGAGTCGTCCCATCAGCGTCGAGAGCTTTCCCTGCTTTGGCGTGAACTTCGCGGCGAACGCGCGCTCGCGCGCGGCCTGCCAGTGGCGGATCGGCTCGTCGAGCGCAGCGAGCCGTTCCGTGATCGGACCGAGATCGTCCACGCTCAACGCGCCAGGCGCTCCGCGAGCTTTTCGACGAGCCGGCGCGCGACTTCCGTCTTGGCGAGGAGGGGCAGCTGCTCGACGCCGTCGGCGCTGACGAACGCGACGCGGTCCTCATCCGAACCGAAGCCCGAGCGTGGATCGGCGACGTCGTTCGCGACGACCAGGTCGAGCTTTTTCTCCCGCAGCATGCGACCGGCCTCGGCCGTCGCATCGCCGGTCTCCGCCTTGAAGCCAACGACCACAGTCCCGGGCTTTCGGGCGGCGACGATCGCCCTGAGCACGTCGGGGTTCTCGACAAGACGCACATTCATCTCGCTACCGAGATCTTTCTTCTTCATCTTCGTCGTCGCTCGTTCGATCGGACGGTAGTCGGCGACCGCCGCGGCCATGATCACAGCATCCGCCCGCGGGAGCTGCGCGAGGATCGCGTCCTTCATGTCATCAGCGCTCTCGACCTGGAACGTACGCACGCCGGGCGGGGGAACGAGTGCGGTCGGACCCGTGACGAGCGTCACATCAGCGCCGGCGTCGCGTGCGGCGGCCGCGATCGCGTAGCCCATCTTGCCGCTCGAACGGTTCGAGACGAACCGCACCGGATCGATCGCCTCGACGGTCGGTCCCGCGCTCACCACGATCGAACGGCCGGCAAGGGCCTGCGCCAGGCCAAGCGCCTCGTCGATCGCGGTGGCGATTCGCTCGAGCGATGCGAGACGTCCCGGTCCGATGTCGCCCGACGCGAGCGGGCCTACATCGGGCTCGACAATGCGCACGCCGCGGGCGCGAAGGGTTGCGACGTTCGCCTGCGTGGCCGGATTGCGCCACATATGCGTCTCCATCGCCGGTGCGACGATCACCGGCGCATCGGTCGCGAGGACCGTCGTCGCCACGAGGTCATCCGAAAAGCCGTGCGCAAGGCGTGCGATGACGTGCGCGGTCGCGGGGGCCACGACGACGACGTCAGCCTGCCGCCCCATGGCGACATGTCCGGCAGCGTGCTCGTCCTGCATCGCGAACATCTCGACCTCGACCGGCCGGTACGTCAGCGCCTGGAACGTGAGCGGGGTCACGAACTCCGCCGCGCTCCTGGTCATCACCACCTGGACGGTCGCGCCGGCCTGGGTCAGGCGCCGCGCGAGGTCGATCATCTTGTACACGGCGATTGATCCGGTGACCGCGAGCACGACGAACCGTCCGCGAACACGCTCCATCACGCATTGATCTCCCAAAGCAGCCGCAGACCCTCGAGCGTCAGATCATCGTCGATCCGCTCGATGCCTTTCGCGAGCGGCGCGATCGTCGCCGCCAGGCCGCCGGTGGCGACGACCCGAGGCGATGCCGGCTGGAGCTCGGCTTCGAGGCGCGCGAGGAGGCCCTCCACCAGGCCGACGTAGCCGAAAACGATCCCTGAGCGCAGGCAATCCGCGGTGTTCTTCCCGATCGCGTTCGGCGGCGGCGTGAAGGGGACACGGAACAGGCGAGCGGCGCGGCTGAAGAGCGACTCGGCCGAGACCTCGAGCCCAGGCGCGAACGCGCCGCCGAGGAAGTCGCCCTCCGCGCTCACGATGTCGAAATTCGTGGTCGTCCCGAAGTCGACGACGATCGCCGGTCCGCCGTAGCGCCGGTGCGCGGCCAGCGTGTTCGCGATGCGATCTGCGCCGACCTCAGAGGGGTTGTCGACGCGCAACCGGACGCCCGTCTTGGTGCCCGGGCCGATCACCAGCGCCGGTCGATCGAGGTACCGCTCCGCGAGCCGGGTGAACGAGGCCGTCAGCGGCGGCACGACCGACCCGAGCACGAGCGCGTCGATGTCCTCAAGGGAGAGATCCTGCCGTTCGAGGAGCGCGTCCACCATCACCGCGAGCTCGTCCTCGGTCTGATCCTGCCGGGTCGCGGTGCGCCACGTCGCGACGAGCTTGGCGCCGTCGTACGCGCCGAGGACGATGTTGGTGTTGCCGACGTCCGCGGCGAGCAGCGTGGACACCTAATCGTTGGCTTCCGTCGCTCCGGTGCGCATGCCCCGCTTCCCCATCTCGGCCTTTAGTCGCTTGGCGACATTCGCCGGCACGTACTTGTCGATCGGGGCGCCGAACGCCGCGAGCTCTTTCACGCGCGATGCGGAAACGAAGAGGTATTCGGGGGCGGTCATGAGGTAGACCATCTCGATCCCCGCCGCGAGGCTCCGGTTCATGTTCGCCATCTCGAACTCGAACTCGAAATCGGAGAGCGCGCGAATCCCGCGCACGATGAAGCTGGCACCGGACGCGCGAGCGAAGTCGACCTGCAGTCCGTCGAAGCTCGTGACCTCGACGTTCTTGTACCGTCCGCAGGCCTCGCGCATCAGCTGGATGCGCTCCTCGGCGGAAAAGACGGTCTTCTTCGCGAGGTTGCGGCCGACGCCGACGACCACACGGTCGAACAGGCGCGAGGAGCGCTCGACGATGTCGAGATGCCCGTTGGTCGGCGGGTCGAACGACCCCGGATAGATCGCCACGCGATCACTCATGCGGTCGCGATACCTCCTTGGCGTGCACGCCGCAAGCGCATGCTAGCTCGCCGAGAACAGGTGCCAATCGCGCGGCACGCCCTTGAGTGCGCGAGTCCCGCGGTCCTCGAAAACAAGCCCGGAGCCAGAGGTGAGATCGCGAACGGTACTCGTGACCAGGAATATCCATCCGGGGACGTACACGAGATCGAAGGGGCCGTCGCCCACGATCTGGTATGCGATATTCAGCTCCCCGCTTTTCGCGTAACGCGTCTTTGGGACCATTGCGGTCCGTACTCTACGAGCGATGTCACAGCCGGACCGATATCCGACGTTCTCCGACGCCGAGTTCACGCGCCGCCTCGCCGCGGTCCGCGCCAGGATGGACGAGCACGACTGCGACGCGCTTCTTCTCTACGGTGCGGGTCGCGTACCGGACATTCAGTACCTCTCCAACTGGCCAGGTACGCGCGAGTCCTTCCTGGTCGTCCCGCGACACGGTGACCCGACGCTTCTCGTGCAGCTGTACAACCACGTCCCGACCGCGCAGCGGGTCGCCATCACAAAAGACGTCCGCTGGGCCGGGAGCTGGGCGCCCGAGGCACTGCGCTCGGTGCTCGCGGAAGTGCCGATCCACGAAGGGATCGTCGGGCTCGCCGGTCCGTGGCCGTCGCGGATCGTCGACGACCTGGGGATCCTGCTCGCACGGATCGGCCTCGTCGACGCGTCAGGCATCGTCGCCGACCTTCGCACCGTCAAGAGCACCGAGGAGCTCGAGCGGCTACGGATCGCCGCCCGGCTGACCGATGCCGCGATGCATGCGCTCGAGCACGAGGTCCGGCCGGGACTGCACGAGCACGAGCTCGCCGCGATCGTCGAGGGCGCCTACCTGCGAGAGGGCGGCGTGAACTCCATCCACTTCATGGCCACGACATCGATGCGTGCTCCCGAGATCGGCATGCCGGCACAGCTTCCATCCTTACGGATCATCGAGCGAGGCGACATCCTCATCACCGAGATCGGCGCCGAGTGGTGGGGATACGCGGGTCAGATCCATCGCTCTTACGCGATCGGCGCGGATCCGACGAAGGAATACCAGCGCCTCCACGAGGTCGCGGTCGAGGCGTTCACGAGGATCGTGGCCGCGCTTCACGACGGCGCGACCGTCTCCGACGTGCTCGATGCGGCGGAGATCATCCACGAGCGCCGCTACACGATCTACGACGACCTGCTCCACGGCACCGGTCAGCTGCCGCCGATCATCCAAACGCGTCGCACCAAGCGCGGCGATTGGGCCGAGGACTTCATCTTCCGCGAGAACATGGTCGTGGTCGTACAGCCCAATGTCGTGACGGATGAGTCGGGCCGGATCGGCCTGCAAGTCGGCGAGACCGTGCGCATAACGAAAACAGGCATCGAGCGCCTACACGACTATCCGATGGAATTCGTTCGGGTTGGGTGAAGCTAACCCGACGGGAGAGCGGCGGCGGCGCGAAGACGCGCGGTGACCGCGCGGAGCATCTTGATGGCGATGTCGCCGTTCTGATGCAGGACGTCGCGGAACTGTTCGTGCCCGAGTACGAGACAGCGCATCGGCGTCGCCGCCACCACGGTCGCCGTACGCGGTCCGTTGTCCAGAAGCGCGATCTCGCCAAAGAACTCGCCGGGACCGAGCATCCGCTGGCCGTCCCCGGCCTCGACCCTGGCGGAACCTTCGAGGATGACGAAGAAATCCCCGCCGGTTTCCCCCTTCTTGCAGAGCGTGCGGCCTGACGCGAAGTCGACCTCGTCGGCGTGGGATGAGATGAACTGGAGCTCCTTGTCGGTGCAGCCTCCAAAGAGCGGCACGGAGCGCAGCCGCTCGATCCGCGGGTCCGCCACGGCCGGCAGTTTAGGACCCCACCAGCTGGGCAGCGCGCATCCCGATCAGCATGCACAGGAGGTTGGTATTCGCGCGGGGGATCCGCGGGATGATCGAGGCGTCCACTACGTGCACATTCGCCAAGCCCCGAACCTGGGTCCGCGCGTCGACGACGCCCTCCGGGCCCGTGCCGATGCGGCACGTCCCGGTGGCATGGGCGTACCCGGTCACGTTCTCGCGAATCCAGCGGCGGATCGAGCGCGCGCGGACGGAACTCGAAGGATCCACAACGCGCACGAACGAAAGCCGGCCCGCGATCTCGCGCGCGATCCCTACTCCGGCTTCGAGCGCGTCGAGGTCGACGGCACCTTCGCCCGCGAAGAAGCGGAAGCGGATCCGCGGCCGGCCGTCGCGTAGGTCGACCACGCCCCGCGAGCTTGGCGCCATGAAGAAGACGAAGACGAGCAGCTCGCCGTCGGCTTGGTATGGCAGCACGTGCAGGTCCCAGCCAAGCAGCGAGGCTCCGCTGGACGCGCGCAACACGACCTGGCTCCGATAGACGTTCGGTGAACCGAGCTCGCGCGGAGCGCCAGGTGCCCGATCGAATGTAAGGGCGACGCCGGGATGGTCCTGCAGACCGCGTCCGACGGCGCGCCAATGTAGGCCGGAACGCAGGAGGAGGAGTGGGGAACCGTACACGCCAGCGCAGAGGACGTACGCGTCGGCGAGGATCCGGAGTTGCTTTCGGCCACGTCGGCAGAGGAGCGCGTCCACGCGCCCCGAGCGCATTTCAAGCTTCAGAGCTTCCGTGCCCGCGAAGATCGAGAGCTCCTTGCGGCCGCGCACGGGATCGAGGAAAGCGAATGCGGCGTTCCAACGGACGCCATCGCGCACGTTGGCGTGGAATGGAGCGACGCCCGTCGCCGGCGCCGGGGAGCTGACGTCGTCCAACCGGTCGTATCCCGAGGCGACGGCCGCATCGACGAAGGCCGATTGCCACGCGGTGAGCGGCCCGTCGGTCCACGGCGCGGTCACGAGTGGACCATGCCTGCCGCGGATGGCGGAGCCGCCTCGCGCTCCTTCGACCCGATCGACCAGCGGCCATAGCTCGGCGGAGCTCCAGCCCGAGACCCTCCAGGCGTCGATGTCCTCGCGCGGAGGCCACACCGCAGCGCACTCGTTGTGTGCCGAGCAGCCGCCGATGACGCGCGCACGAGGCTCAGCCGTCGTCTCACCTCGCGTCAGCTCAGCCTCGAGCCCCCAGTCGTGACGGTCGGTGCGTCGCCGCGGATCGCGGACGTCACGAGGCCAGCGCCGTGAGAACCGGCCGTAGTCGGGGCCGGCCTCGACGAGCGCGACCTTTCGACCCGCCCTCACGAGCTCCGACGCAACGACGCAGCCCGACGAGCCCGCGCCGATCACCGCGAGGTCGAATGTCTCCGTCAAGCCACCCGCTTCCCTCCGGCGTAGACCTCAGCCACGAGGGGCGCGCCCATCCGATATGCGAGCTCGCGCTCGTCGTCGGTGTCGAGTACCACGATGTCGGCGCGCCGGCCGTGAAGCAGGGCTCCGATCCGCCCACCGCGGCCGAGCGCATGCGCCGCGTTGATCGTCGCCGCGACGATCGCTTCGTGCGGGGTGAGGCCGCAGAGCGTGACCCCGAGCGCTATGGCCATGGGCATGCCTTCGAGGGGCGACGTGCCGGGATTGTGGTCGGACGCCAGCGCCACCGGTACCCGCGCGGCGATGAAGCGGCGCGCCTCGGGCGGCGCGTAGCCGACGAAGAACGCGCTGCCGGGAAGGAGTACGGCCGGAACCTCCGCTCGCGCGAGCGCACGGATACCGTCGGCGGACGCGTGCGCGACGTGGTCCGCCGAGCGCGCTCGGATGCGGGCGGCGAACGCGGACGCGCCCACGTCGTTCAGTTGATCCGCGTGCATCGTCACCGCGAGGCCGGCTTTCTTCGCCGCGTTGAAGAGCGGCCGGATCTCCTCGATGTCGAACACGCCCTTCTCGAGGAAGGCATCGACCGCCTCGGCGAGCTTCTCGCCGACGACCCGCTCCAGCGCCTGCGTCGCCTCGCGGATGAATCGCTTGCGGTCGTCGGTGAACGGCGCCGGCAGCGCGTGGGCGGCGAGGTACGTCACGGCGATGTCGATCGGCGCCTCGGCTTTCGCGCGCGCGAGCAGACGCAGCTGCCGGAGCTCCTCCTCGGGCTCGAGCCCGTAGCCGCTCTTCACCTCGATCGTCGTCGTGCCGAGCTCGGCGGCGTCGCCGATCCTGCGGCGCAGCAGCGCGAGAAGCTGATCGTCGCTCGCTTCACGCGTCGCACGGACGGTCGCGTGGATCCCGCCCCCTGCCGCCAGGACCGCGAGATAGTCGGCGCCGCTTCGGCGCGTCGCGAACTCCTCCCAGCGCTCGCCGGCGTAGCAGAGGTGGGTGTGCGGGTCGACGAAGCCCGGCATCACGACACGGCCTCCGACATCTTTATCCAGGGCGCCTTCCGCCCGGGTGAATCGCTCGTGCGCGCGTCCGTGCCCGGTCGCGACGATCATCCCGTCCCGGGCGGCGACGAATCCGTCGTTGACCGCGCCCACATCGCCGGCCGCCGGGCCTACCCGAGGACGCTCATCCTTGAGCGGCTCGAGCGTCAGCAAGCGCGCGCCACGCAGGATGAGATCCGCCTCGATCACTCGAGGAAGTGACTTTCGATCACGCGGTCTCTGGTGAAGCCATCGAGCTTGAGCGCGTCCGCCGTCACCTGCAGCGCCGCGTCGAGCGGAAGAAGCCCGATCAGTTCACCGCGCAGCACGCGCACGCCTGCGGCGTTCGCCCGAGTCTCGACCTCGCGCCAGACCGTCGCGAGCGATGTCGTCGTGTGGTCGAGGAGGTTCATGGAGACCTGGGCGCGCGGCGGATCGGTCAGCATGAACCCTCTGGCCTGCACCGCGGGCAGCCCGCCCGACGACTCGCGGATCTCCTTCGCGATGCGCTGCGCCAGCTTGAGGTCGGTCGAGTCGAGCTCGATGTTGAACGCGATGAGAAACGGCCGCGCGCCGACGACGATCGCGCCAGCCGTCGCATGCAATCGCCGCGGGCCGGCATCGGGATCATGCGTGCTCTCGAGGAGCGCTGCGAGACCCTCGTATTCCGGCTTGCGGATGTCCGGGAGCCGAACGCGCTCCGGGCGCGTCGCAGCCCTCGCGTAGAAATAGACCGGGACATGGTGCCGCTCGGCGATCTCGCGACCGAAGCGGTGCGCGAGCTCGACACACTCCTCCATGCTCACGCCCGCGAGCGGAATGAATGGGACAACGTCGACCGCGCCGAGCCGTGGATGCTCCCCCTTGTGGGTCCGCATGTCGACCTCGCTGAATGCCAGGTCAACGAGCGCGTGCGTCGCACGTACAACAGCATCCGGTTCGCCCGCGTACGTGAAGACGGAGCGGTTGTGGTCCACGTCGCTCGTGCGATCGAGGAGGCGTACGCCGTCGACCGCGCGGATCGTGTCGGCGAGCCGATCGATGACGTCGGCGCGACGACCCTCGCTGACGTTCGGGACGCATTCGACGAGGCGGGGCAATCTAGGCGCCTGGGGCGGCCACATTCAGGCCTGCAGCCTGAGCGGCTTCTCGGAGTTCGCGATCATAAGCCACGAACGCCTCCAGCCCTTCGAGTGACAACGCGCTCGCCAGATGGATCGCGTCGAGCGCGTGCAGGTTCGATGGGTCGACTCGGGCAGCGTGGGAGAGGATCGCCTCATCGATCTCGAGCATGCTCAGTTTTGCGCTCCGGGCGCGTACCACGTCCGCGCCGGTGCCGGCCGCACGGAGGCGACCGGCACCTACACGATCGTCATTAGGACGCGCTGGTCGCTACCCGCGGCCGGCGGGCGCTCCGGCCATCTCGGGCATCTTGAGGGCGCCGGCCTGCATCGCGATCGAGTACGCGTCGTTGATGCCCCAGTGCTCGACGATCTTGCCGTCCTTGAGGCGGTACACCGACCAAGACTCGATGTCCTTGAGTGGTGCGCCTCCCGCGGGCGCCGGGATCCCGGGCAGGCCGCCCAGATACGTCGAGCTGCCGACGCTGCGGACGAAGACCTTGTCGTCCCCCGCGAAGATGTCCTTCATCTCGAGCTTCCGGTTCTGGAAGATCTTCATGACGTTCTGGTGCATCATCTTCGCCCCAGCCAGGCCCTGCGGCACGCCCGGCGGACGGTCGTGGGACGGGTAGTCAGCCGCGAAGTACTGGTCGAGTTGATCAAGCTTGCCGTCGTTCCAGGCTTGCTCCACCTTGCGCACGACTTCCTTGTTTCTCTGCTCGTCGCCCATGATTCGCCTCCCCTTTTTTGTGGCCGCCGCTCTAATGTCGGGCGGCCTCCGGCAGCATGTGCTCGGCGTTGCGGATGCGTCGCGTCAGCATCGGTAGGAGCGCGAGCGCGATCTGTGGATGGCTCTCGAGGATCCCGCGAAAGTGCCAGCGCTGGATGCCGAGCGCCGTCGTCGGCTCTACCGCGCGGACCGTCGCGGAACGCGGGAACTCGTCGAGGAGGGCCATCTCGCCGAAGACCTCTCCCGGCCCAAGCGTCGAGAGCTTGGTCTCCTTGCCGCCGCGGTCCTGAATGACGTCGACCTTGCCTGAGCGGATGATGAACGCGCCCACGCCGGTGTCGCCCTGCCGCACGATGTCTTGCCCGGGTTCGTAGCGTTGCTCAACCGCGGCGTTCGCGATGGCCTCGAGCGATTTCTGGTCGAGATCCTCGAACATCGAGACGCGTTTCAGGAAGTCGATGCTCGCCGCCGGCACGGCCGGATGCTAGCCGATACTCATTATTCATGCCGGAATTCCGGATCGACGTGGCCCGAGATATCGCGGCATGCGCGGCCACGGTTCCTCTGCAAGAGGAGACCTGGAGCGGTGACGTGGTAGTTCCGCCCCAGCTCATGCTCGCGGTCGTCCATAACGGCGGTTTCGTGGCGCTCGGCTACGCGCCGGAAGATCCGCAGCCAGCTGCGTTCGTCTTCGGCTTCCTCGGTATCTACGATTTCCACTTCCGGCACCACTCGCACATGCTCGCGGTGCGCGAGCCGTACCGCGGGAGCGGGCTCGCGCAGCAGCTCAAGGAAGCGCAGCGTGACCACTGCCTCGATCAAGGCATCGAGGTCGTCGGGTGGACGATGGATCCGCTCGAGGCGCGCAACGCCAGGTTCAATTTCGGCAAGCTCGGCGCATTCACGCGGACGTACCACCGCGATTTCTACGGCGCCATGCCCGACAAGCTGAACCAGGGACTGCCCTCCGATCGCATCTATGTGGAGTGGCCGATCGGCCACGACCGGACCTACAAACGGCTGCGCGGAGAGAACACCGCGCCAGCGCTCGAAGACGCCGAGCGCGAGGGCGTCGGTTATCTGCTGCGGGCGGAGGGCGATCGTCCAGGCGCGGTGGGCCAGATCGGCCCCGCGCATCTGCTCGTCGAGATCCCGCGGGCGTTCCAGGAGCTCAAGGCACGCGACCCGAAGCTCGCGCTCGCCTGGCGGACCGTGGCGCGCGATGCCTTCGAGCGCGCGTTCGGCGCGGGCTACGCAGCCGTCGAATTCCTGCGCTCAGCGGACGGCCGGTGTGCGTACCTTCTGGTACCGCAACCGAAGCGCGGGGTGGCAGGGGCGCAGGGGCAGGGGCCCCTGGGCACGAAGTGACCCTGCGAGGAACGGGTATGGATTTCATGGCGGCGAAGCCGCCATGAAACTGGAGCGGGTCGAGCTTTTCCTCGTGCGCCTTCCCTTGAAGCGCGCCTATGAGACGAGCGGCGCGCGGGAGACCCACATGACGCGAGTGCTCTGCCGCGTGGAATCGGAAGGCGCGGTCGGGTGGGGCGAGAGCGTCGCCGGCGAGGTCCCGTGGTACTCGGGCGAGACGCCGCGCACCGTCCTCTACGCGCTCGAGGAGTTCATCCTGCCGGAGCTGTTCAAGGCGGATCTTTCCGCGCCGCAGGACGTCGACGAGAAGCTCGCGTGGATCCGGGAACACCGCATGGCGAAGGCGACCGTCGAGATGGCGGTCTGGGACCTCTTCGCGAAGCGCGCGGGAAAGCCGCTCTCCGTGCTGCTCGGCGGGACGCGCGATCGGATCCTGTGCGGTGTCGCCATTGGCATACAGCCATCGATCGAAGCGCTCATGGACACTATCCGCCGCGAGCTCGAGGGCGGGTACCAACGTGTCAAGCTCAAGATCAAGCCTGGCCTCGAGGTTGAGATCGCGGAGGCGACGCGGAGGACCTTCCCCGATCTTGCCTTCATGCTCGACGCGAACTCGGCCTACACGCTCCGCGACGCTCCGCTTTTCAAGCGCATCGATCCGACGCGCCCGATGATGATCGAGCAGCCGCTCGCGCACGACGATCTCGTCGACCACGCGGCGCTCCAGCGCGAGATCAAGACGCCCATCTGTCTCGACGAGTCGATCCACTCCGGCGAGGACGCGCGCAAGGCGATCGCGATCGGCGCAACGCGGATCGTGAACATCAAGGCCGGGCGGGTCGGCGGGCTCGCTTCGGCGAAGCGCGTGCACGACGTCTGCGCCGCGCACGACGTGCCCGTGTGGTGCGGAGGGATGCTCGAGATGGGCATCGGCCGGGCGCACAACGTGCATCTCGCGGCGTTACCGAATTTCCGCTTGCCCGGCGACGTCTCCGCGTCGGCGCGCTACTTCGGGACGGAGATCATCGCTGAGCCGTTCACCGTGGATGAAGACGGCACGATGCGCGTTCCGACCAAGCCAGGCATCGGCGTGACCGTGCTCGAAGACCTGATCCGCAAGCTCGCGCTCGAGCATAAGGAGCTCAGGCCGAGCTAGCCGGCGCGCGACTCCGCCGGGGGCCGGGGGGCGGAGCCCCCGGACTCTCCGGGCCACACCACGACCTCATCGATCACCGTGCCGAATGCATCCACGAGCCGCACGTAGTCGCCCCGACGCCAGATGAGCTTCGCGGCTCCCGTGGGACCAGCCGCGTAGACGTGCTTGCGGCCGGGCGCCAGGTCGTCGCCCAGCGGATGCAATGCCGCGCGGGCGCGCGATCCGGAATGAATGCGGTAGATCTCGCGTGCGCTCACGAAGGCCGGCGACCCCCACGTGTATACCCATTCCCATTCGACCGGCTTGGCGACATCCGGCCGCCAGAGTCCCCGCAGGTGCTGGAGGCGCCAGTTCGCGAGGTCGCTCGAGAGATCGGCGATCACCTCGACCCACTCCGCGTTCGCATCCTCGATCGGCGTCTCGGCCACGGCCGGACGAATCATCAGAATGTGCGCCTTGCTGGCCTCGACCGGGCGAAAGTCAGCCACCTGTGCAGAATAGCCGCCGCATGACCGGTCACACTCGCGCGCTCCTCGCCGAAGGCGCGGGAACTTTCATGTTCTTCTTCATCGGCGCGGGAGCGATCGTCGCCACGAAAGGCGAGGACCTCGTCGCCGTCGCGCTCGCGCACGGCCTCGCCCTCGCGGTCGCGGTGTCCTCGTTCGGTGCACTTTCCGGCGGGCACTTCAACCCCGCCACGACGTTCGGTCTCGCGGTCGCCGGGAAGCATCCGTGGCCGCGGGTCCTCACCTACTGGGTCGCGCAGATCCTCGGCGCGCTCGTCGCCGGATTCGCGCTGCGGTATGCGTTCGAGTTCGATCCGACCGCCCTCGCCAAGACGCACATCGGCACACCCGGGCTCGGTGGCGGCGTCACGGTCCTGACCGGCCTGGTGGTGGAGGCTCTCCTCACCGTCTTCCTGCTCTGGGCCGTCTTCGGGACCGCCGTCTCGCCGCTCGCCCCGCGCATCGCCGGCTTCGGCATCGGCCTCACCGTCGCGGCGGACATCCTTGTCGGTGGGAGCATCACCGGTGCATCGATGAACCCCGCGCGCTGGCTCGGCCCAGCCGTCGCGGCAAACTTCTACGAGAACTGGTCCGTCTACGTGATCGGCCCGCTCGTCGGCGCGGCGCTCGCGGGTCTGTCGTACCGCTACGTTTTCGCGCCGCCGGAGGACCGCGCATCAGCGACATCGGTCGCGCCGAGAGCCTGAGCTCGAGCTGGACCGTCGCGACGACGTCCGACGCGATGCGGATAACGCGCGGTAAAGAGGTCCCTCTACTTTCGTAGACGTACCCGGGGGCGAACTGTTCTGCTTGCGGCCGCTGGATGAACGTAGACGTACAACCTGCCTCGCGAGAACAACAGTCTCCGTTAACTGATACGCGTGTGCCACGCAGGCGCGCGCTAATCAGCCCTGCTGGTCCTTATGTTGCTTCGAGGCGATCTACTGGCGGAGGTGTGGATGAGCGCGGCCGAGCTCGTTCGTCTCGTCACGAACGTTCTGTTCCTGCTCGTGTTCGCGGTCGTGCTTCGCACGGCGCTGGCGGAGCGGACGCGAGCAAGCTTGAACACAGCCCTGCTCTTCGGAGCGATCGCATTCGTGGTCGCGCAGAGCCAGGTCGCGTCGCTCCTGGGGACGCAGTTGCCCCCGGCGCTTGGGCTGGTCGCCGCGCTGATCCTGATGGCGTTTCCGTACCTGCAGCTCCGGCTGGTCGACGACTTCGCGGGGGTGCGCCCGTTGGTGATGCGCGCGTGCATCGCTGGCCTGGGCGCCGCGGTGCTGTTGGTTCCACTCGGTGCATTCGGGCTTATCGACTTCACAGCGATCGCGCCAGTCGTGATCGCGGCCGCGGTCCTCTACTTCTTCGGATTCGGGACATACGCCGCGGTCGCGTTCATCCGCGAGGCGCGGCGCAGCCGCGGAGTCGCGCGCAAACGCATGGCCGCCGCGGCGATCGGCTCGCTCGCCCTCAGCATCACCTTGCTGGCAGCCACCGCGACTCAGCTTCTTGGTCCCATCGCGACTGCGGTCACCATGAGCCTCAGCCTCATTTCCGCGACCGGCTACCTCGTCGCATTCGCTCCTCCGGCGTTCCTCCGGAGCGCCTGGCGCGAGCCGTCGCTCCGTACATTCCTCGAGAGCGCCGCCGCGATCTCACCCTTGCAGGAGCGAATGAGCATCGTTCGCGACCTTGAGACGGCGATCGCGCGAGCGAGCGGGTCGAGATCGGCGCACGTCGCGCTTGCAGACGAGGACGCTGACTCGCTCGCAACGGTCGACGGGACCGACGGATCACTCCATGAGCTCGCTCTTCGCGTCCACGCGAGCCGCCGTCGCCAGCTCGCCGCACAGAACGGACATGCCGCGCTGGCCGCGCCGATCGTTGGTCGCGGCCGCGACATGGGCGTGCTCATCGTGGTCGGCCGGAAAGCACCGCTCTTTGCCTCGGACGATCTGGATCTGGTGCAGCTGCTCGCAGACCAGGCCGCGATCGTCCTCGACGGCGCCCGCCTCTATGCGGATCTCGCTAGCGCGAACCACGACCTCAGTGAGGCGACTCGAGTGAAGTCCGAGTTCCTCGCGAACATGAGCCATGAACTCCGAACGCCCCTCAACGCGATCCTTGGTTTTTCGGGGTTGCTCACCGAACAGATCGCCCCCTCGCTCAGCGATCGGCAGCAGCGCTTCCTCAGCAACATCCGCGAGGCGGGCCAGCACCTGCTCGAGCTCATCAACGACGTGCTCGATCTCTCGAAGGTCGAGGCCGGAAAACTCGAGCTTCGGCCGGAAGTGGTCACCCTCGACGTCCTCCTGGAGCCGGTCTGCGCCGGGACCCGAGGCGCAGCACAGGCGAAGGGTGTGAAGTTCGACGTCGAGGCTCCGCACGGAGAGCGCCTCTTCGTCGATCAGACGCGGGTCCGTCAGATCCTCTTCAACCTGCTCTCGAACGCCGTCAAGTTCACTCCCAACGGCGGAACGGTCAAGCTCTCCGCGCGGACGACGGGTACGGATCTGGACATCGCTGTCGCTGACTCCGGCGTCGGCATACCTCGCGACTCCCGCGATCGCGTTTTCGGGGTGTTCGAACGGCTTCACGAGGGAAGCGTTGAGGCCGGAGGGACCGGACTCGGTCTCGCGCTGACCAAGCGGCTCGTGGAAGAAATGGGGGGCAGGATCTCCTTCGAGAGCGAGGAGGGTCACGGCACGATCTTCCGCGTAGTCCTCCCGAACGTTCACACCGAGCCCGTCGATGGCGAGCGGATCCTTGTCGTCGAGGACGAACGCCACGATGCCGACCTCATCGTTGCCGTGGCGGCGTCGTGCGACATACGCGCCGAAGTCGTCCGCGGGGTCGCCGATGCGAAGGAAGCGGTCCTGCGTGATCGTCCGATCGGCGTGGTCCTCGATATGAGGCTCCCGGACGGCCGCGGCGAGGAGCTCCTCGCTCACCTCAAGCAGGGCGATTCGCGTGCGGGCGTCCCGGTGATCATCGTCACCGTTGAGGCCGAGCCCACGGCGGCGCTGGCGCTCGGTGCCGATGATTACCTCACCAAGCCGATCGACCGGCTGCGACTCGAGACCTGGCTCAAGAGACTGAAGCCCCGCGCAGGTCGTCCATCAACGCTGAAGGGGAAAGAGTTTGCGCATTCTCCTCGTTGAGGATGACCCGATGAATGTCGAGCTATTCGTGGCCGCGCTCGAGGCTGACCATGAGGTCGTCGTCGAGCGCGACGGGCCGGCGGGAGAAGCGCGCGCCCTCGCTGAGCGGTTCGACCTCATCCTGCTCGACATCCAGCTTCCCAAGCGGAGCGGCATCGAGGTCTGCCGGAACCTGCGTGCGCGAGGGCTTGAGATCCCGATCGTCGCGTTGAGCGCCTCCGTGCTTCCGGAGGAGGTCGCCCGGACCAAGGAAGCGGGCTTCGTGCTCTTCTGGTCAAAGCCCATCGCGCCCGCCGATCTGCGGTCGGCTGTCAACTCACTGGCTCACCCACCCACCCCCCAATCCGCGCCGCGCCACCGGCGGGACCCAGCCGGTGGCGCGGTGACCGGATGAGCGTCCCGAGGCTCGTCCCGCCGCGAGCGCCGATCGTCCTGGTCGTCGACGACGTCGAGGCGAACCGCGAGCTGCTCGAAGGACACCTGATCGAGCTCGGTTACGACGTGCGGCAGGCGCGCGACGGATACGAGGCGCTCGACGCGGTGGCCGCCGAGGAACCGGACCTGGTGCTGCTCGACATCGACATGCCCAGGCTGGACGGGATCGCCGTATGCGAGCGTCTCAAGGCGCATCCCGTACGGCGGCTGATCCCGATCGTCATTCTCACCGCCTCGAGCGACCGCGAGACCCGCCTGCGCGGGATCGCCGCGGGCGCCGACGACTTCCTGAGCAAGCCGTTCGACGCGAAAGAGCTCCTCATTCGCACGAAGGTGCTGCTCAACCAGCGCGCCTTGAACCGACGCCTCGACGCGACCGAGGGGGTCTTGTTCGCACTCGCCCGGGCGGTCGAGGCCCGCGATCGCTACACGATCTTTCACGCCGAGCGCGTCGGTCGCTACGCGCAGGCGATGGGTGAGGCCTTCGGCCTTCACTCAGAGGACAACGACCTGCTCTACGAAGGCGGGGTCCTACACGATCTCGGCAAGATCGCAATCCCCGACGCGATCCTGCTCAAACCCGGACCTCTGAACGATCAAGAGTTCGCGAGGATGCGTGAGCACTCCGCCGAAGGCGAGCGGATCTGCCTCTCGCTGCGGAGCGTCGCCGACTACCTTCCGATCATTCGGCACCACCACGAGCGCGTCGACGGTGCGGGCTATCCGGATCACCTCGGCGGGTCGGCCATCCCGCTCGGCGCACGGGTCGTCGCGATCGCCGACGGGTGGGATGCCATGGTCAGCGACCGCCCGTACCGGGCGGGCCTCGGTTTCGAAGAAGCACGCGGACGCATGGAGTCGGGGAGCGGCAAGCAGTGGGATGCCGCCCTCGTCGAGATCTTTGCGGCACTCCTCGACCAGGGACTGCAAGAGCGTGTCGCGGACAGGCAGCTCGCGGCCCGAGCATGAAGCGGTCATCGCGACCGCGCGTCATCGAGGAGCTCGCGCGCGCGGATCTGCCTCAGCGGTGGGCTGACCTGCGTATCGCGAAACGGGCAGTCGCCGCGAGCGACCTCGAGCGCGCATTGCACGAGAACGAGCTCGTCCTTCATTACCAGCCCATCGTCGACCTACGGAGCGGTGAGTGCCGGCGCGTCGAAGCGCTCCTTCGCTGGCGCACCCGACGCGGACTTGTCCACCCCAGCGAGCTCATCCGGATCGCGGAAGAGACTGGACAGCTCGGCGAGATCGGGCGCTGGGTGGTCCACGAAGCCGTTCGCCAATCCACGGAGTGGCGCAAGGGTGGCCTGGAGATCGGCGTGTCCGTCAATGTGGCGGGGCCGGAGCTCGTTGACGGAACGCTTGTCGACTATGCAGTCGGGCTCATGCGGCAATTCGGAGCGGATCCTTCGGGATTCACCTTCGAGATCACGCCTCGCGCCTTCCACTCGGGCGATGCCGCGATCCGCGCCGCACTGCGAGGTCTCGTCACGGCGGGTGGACGCGTCTCGCTGGACGCCGTCACGCCCGCGGACGTACCCGGGCGACTTCTTGCCCGTGATCTGGACGAGCTGAAGATCTCGCGCGATCTCGTGCGCCGGATCGCGACGGATGCCGCGGCGGAGCAGGATGCGCGAGCCCTGATCGAGCTCGCGCGCGACCTTCGGCTGACCACGGTGGCCGTCGGTGTGGAAGACCTGCTGACGCGGGATCGGATCGTCACGATGTCCTGCGATCTGGCGCAGGGACACTGGCTCAGCCGACCGCTCGCCGCGAGTCGCATCGCCCCGTGGCAGCGCGCCGCTGTCGGGCTCGCCTTCGGCGGAGCGCTCGCGCTGACGGCGTATGTGGGCGGCAGCAAGGCCTCCGGAGCGTCCGGCGGCAGCTCTCTCGGCCGCGCGCCCATGGAAGTCCGCGGCTTCGTCCCCTCGTGCTGCACGCTGGAGCTTCCAACGACGCCGCGGGCGTCGTCGATCTCCCTGCTCGATTTCCTCCACGAACGGACGGGACACAGCTTCGTCGCCGAGACGGCCGAGGGTGCCGACCTCTACGTCGAAGCGAGCGTCAGCTCAGAGATGCGGGCTCGGCTGGCGAGCGCCGTCGACCGCGACCTCGGCCGGGTCGAGATGGACTACGGCCGGCAGTTCGATGAGCGGCCGGCTATCTATGTGTTCGCGACACGCTCAAGCTTCGCGCTCGGTCTACAGCAGCTCTTCGGTGTCCGGATGACGGACGCCGGCCTCCTCGCAGCGGCAAATGGCGGCATCACCCTTCCGCGACAGGGCGCGATCGTCATCAACCTTCAGAACGTGAAGAGCGAGGGCGACCTCGCGATCGTGCGACACGAGCTGACGCATGCGCTGATCCATCAGATCGTCGGCGCCGACGCCAGCATGCCGGCTTGGCTCGACGAGGGCCTCGCGACGCTGGAGGAGCGCGGGGACGCCCCCGAGGCTGCGACCCGCGGCACCGCGATCACGATGACGATGCTCGCCGAGGGCAAGATTTCGCTCGATCGCCTGGAGTCAGGCACGCAGTGGGCTCAGCAGAACGCCGCGCTGAGCGGTGAGGCGTATACGGTCGCCGCCGAAGCCGCGCGACTGCTCCGCGAGCGCATTTCTCACGACGGTCTCACGCAGGCCTTTGAGGAGACCAGACGCGGGACGACGTTCGCGCAGGCTTACGCGCAAGTTGCGGGCGAGTCGCTGCCGGATTTCGAGCGCGCGTTCCCGGCGCGGCTGGCGGCGGAGAACGCGAGCCCGAGTGTCTCGCACCAGCAGGCGAGTGAAGGAGTGCGCTGGACGGTTTCCGGCCTGAAAGCTCGGAGCTCCATCGAGATAACGATCACGGGAGTCGATTACGAAGTGAAGTACGCGGGTGTGACCGACAAGTACGGAATGTATTCCGCGGCTTTCGGAGAGACTGCGCCGCCCGGTCGGTACGGCGTGCGAGTCGTGGGTCCAGGCGGAGCCGCGACCGGCGCGTTCGACGTCTCGGCGAGGCGATGAAACAGGTCCTGCTTGTCGAGGACGACCCGGACCTCCGTCGGGTCTGCGCCGAGACCCTCAAAGAGCTCGGCTATGACGTCTTGGAAGCCGCGAACGGCGTCGAGGCGATCGAGCAATTGGGGCATGCGAAGCCCGCCGGGATGATTCTGGATCTGCGATTGCCTGTGAAGGACGGTTACGCGGTGCTGCGCGAGGTCCGCGAGTCGCAGACTCACGCTTCGCTGCCCGTCATCGTCATTTCCGGCGCGGCAACGGGAAAGTGGTCGCTGAAGGTGGGCGCCGACGCCTACCTCGCGAAGCCGTTCGATCTACACGAACTCACTAAGACGATGCGTCGGGTGATTCACTAGGCACGACCCTCGCGCGGGCCAGCGCGCAGGAGACTAGGCAGCGGGTTTGTAGCATCTCGCCGGATGACGAAGGACGAGATGGATCGTCTGCTGGAACGCCACTTCGCAGCGCAGCAGAAGCGCGACGTCGAGGGCGTCCTCGCCACCTATACCGAGGACGTCGAACATGACGCCGTCGGGCGCGATCCGAACCCGCTGCGTGGCAAGCTTGCGGTCGGGGCGTTCTACCGGGAATCGCTTCCCGACCTCGAGCACACCAAGATCCTGCCGATCCGCCGGCTGTACGGGAATGACTTCGTGATCGATGAGTCGCTCGTCGACGGCTACGCGCACGGACGTCCGTTCGACATGGAGGGGTACAGCCGGCCGGTCCGGTTCCGGATCCTTCGCATCTTCGAATTCCACGATGGGCTCATCGCACGCGAGTCGGCGTGGTTCGACATCATTGCCGTCCAACGGCAGCTCGCGCCGCCACGCCACGGTTAGACCCTCGCGGCGAGCCCCATCAGGACGTTCGCGTCGTCGTTGATGATCGACTTCCCACGCTGCGCGCTGACCTCATTCGCGAAGGCATCGAGGATGTTGCGTTCGGCGGTGAGGCTCCCGCGCTCGCGGGCCGCCGCGGCGCTGTCGAGCTTCGCGCAGAGCGACCTCGCGACGCCGTCCTTGGAAACGAAGCGGCGGGCCAGCGTGCAGAGGCCGGACTCGTTCACCACGACGGTGAAGGTCGTCGAGCCTTCGCCCGCGTTTCCGGCATTGTCCGTCGCTGTCGCCGAGAAGGTGTGAGCCCCGAGCCCGAAGGAGTACGCCGGCCCATCGATGTCGGTGCATGTCGTCGACGCCACATCGGACAGCGCGTCCGCCGCAATGCACCGGATATGCACCGTCTCCTCTGCGCCGTACGTGCCGGCGTTCCCGATGTACGAGACGACCGGCTTGGTCTTGTCGATCGAGATCCCGGTGACCGTCGCGGCGACCGTACCGCCTCCCTTCAGCGTTGAGCTGCCGGTCACCGACTGATCGCGACCTTCCGCGCTCACGATGACCTGGGCTGGGCATGCCGCGAGCGCCGAGAGCGGGTCCAGGCAGGTGAAGCTCACGGTGACGTCGCTGTTGTTCCACCCGGCGGTGTTCGCGGCGGGCGAACGTGCGGCGGAGATCGTCGGTTGCGGAAGACCGATGCGCACGACCTGCGGCTCGTGGTCGGACACCTTCACCGCGAACTCCGAGTTCGCGTGCACGATGTCGTAGGCGTACTGCGCGTGGTCGAACAGATTGGCGTCAAGCAGGATGTGATCGATCGCCTGCGAGTTGCCGTCGAAGTCATACGTGTACTGCTCGGCTATCGGAAGCGTGTCCACGAGCGCATGCAAAACGCCACCCTCGACGATGGAGAGCGTGTCCGAGAACTGGAAGTCGTTCAGGTCGCCGAGAACGATGACCTCAGCGAACGGGTCCGCGCCCAGGATCTGGCCTACGAAGTTGTTCACCAGCGCTGCCTGCTGGTGCCGCTGGACCTCAGAGGAGCGGACCGGCGGCTGGAAGCGACCGTAGTGCGGCTGGTCACCGCCCTTGGAGTTGAAGTGATTCCCGATGACGAACAGGCGATGTCCCTGGAAGGTGAACTCCGCCGCCAGCGGCTTCCGGCTGCTGGTCCACGCGGTGTTGGTCGGAGCGATCCGACCGGGGCTGTACTGAAGGCGCGTTGCCGCGCCGGTGCCAACCACCGCGTTCGCGGTGAGCGGACCAGCCCCGGATCGGTCGACGAACGCGAGGCCACGATCGATCCGGAACAGGAATGCCACCCGGATGTTGCCGCCCGGCTCGCCCCCGTCGCGGCCGTCCTCGGGGCTGACGTAGCGGTACTCATAGTCCGGCCCCCCGGCGGCGTGGATAGCAGCGACGAGCGTGTTCAGTGTCGCGTCGGAGTTCACCGTGCCGTCGTTGACGGGCCCAGTGTTGTCCTGGACCTCCTCGAGCGCGACGACATCGGGCGAGCGCAGATTGTCGACGAGGACGTGCGCGAGCCCGTCGAATTTCGCGGGTCCATCGGTCGGGTCGAGGTTCTCGACGTTGAAGGTCGCGACCGCGAGCTGGTCGCCAATCGGCGCGGCGGTGGTCTCTTTCGTGAGGCCGCCGGAGACGAAGACGAACGCTTGGGTTGGACGAAGCTTGTAGTTGCCGAAGTTGTAGTCCAGGACTCCGACCGTCGCGCCCGCGATGCGGTCCCCGACGTTCACGTTCGGCAACGTTCCCAAAACAGCCTGCAGGATCAGCCGCTCAGGATTGAAGTCCGTCGCCCGGATAACGACACCGCCGCGCGGCGTGCGGATACCCGCGTTCGGATTGACCAGCGACACCTCGGTGGTCTGGCTCGAGGTGAAGCTAATGCTTGGACCGGTCGCGGTCGCGTCGTCGATCTCCACGCGCATGCCTTCGAGGCTCTCGGCGTAGTCGATCCCATCGGTCGCCGGATCGAAGACGGCGCTGATCTCGACGTCACCGGTCGCGTCGTCCTCGATGATCTCGCTCGGCGGTGTCCAGACCGTCGGAGGCGGCAGCGGATTGCCCGACGAAAGGACCGCGATAGAGGGCGAGATGAGCTCGGTGATCGTCAGATTGGTGGAGCTCGCACGGAACTCGAAGACGGACCCGTTGACCGTGACCGAATCGCCGACGCTGACCGAAGGCAATGACGAGGTGAAAACGAAGATGCCCTCAGATGTCTCGGGATCGTCGTCGGGCGCGGGGTCCTGCATGAAGAAACCGTTCGAAATTCTGAATGTCACGATCCCGGCGACGTTTCCGACCGGCTGACCTTCGAACGGGGAGCGATGGGCCGCTCCCTGGATCTCGTGAATGCGCCGAGTCGCCGCGGTCGTAGTGAAGTTGAATACGTAGTTGGCGGCCATCGTATCGGGCGGGTCGATGAGGTCCTGGTCGGCGACCTGCGCGGCCAGGATGGTTACGGTGCAGGTCTCGCTGCCGACAAAGTCCGCCGTGGGGTCCAGCGAGAAGGTCGTGGGTCCACCGGTGGAGGCCGCACGATGCGCGCCACTAAGGGAGCAGGAGATCGTGAACCACGGCACGGTCACAGTCACGGGCTCGCTAAACGTCACTGAGATATTCGCGTTGAATGCGACGCCACTCGCTCCAGCGGACGGTACGGTCCCGCTCACATCCGGCGGTTGGTCGTTGCAGTTTCCGAGGGGCGAAGCGGAATTGCGCGGATTGGGCCCTCCGACGACGAAATCAGCCGCGTTGTTGTCGGTTTCCACGCAGCCGCTACCCGACCGCAGCGCGGCCGTCGTGTTACTGAGCGTGGCCGTCGGCCCATTGCCCTCGAAGCAGTTCGCGGCTGACCCGTAGCCGACGAAGTCGATGACGGTGGCCGCAGATGGGCAAGATGTCCCTGTCGGTAGGGTCGTGTTGTTGTTGAGCAGGGCGACTTTGCCGGCGGTCGCAGACATCGCGATGGTGCCGGTCGCGTCGGGCGTCGGTAGGTTCTGCGTCCCGCCGGCACCCTGCGCCTCCTGAACAAGGTAGTACTGGCCGGGCTGGAGTGTGACGTTGGTGAGAGCCGTCTTCTGCCAGGTCGTTCCCGCCGACGCCGCGTACTGGACGGACCAGCCGTTCACATTCACTGCGCTGGCGCCCCGATTGAAGAGTTCGATGAAGTCATTCCGCAATGTCGCGCCCGCGTTTCCGCCGCCGCCATAGATCTGGCTGATGACGATGTCCGGCGACGCTGCCGCCGCCTGCTCCGCGAACGGCAGGACCGTCACGACCATCGAGAAGAACACGAGGAACGCCAGAGACCGGCGACGGAACATTCCCACCCTCACAAACATCGCGCGGCCGTGCCTAGGGCAGAGTAATGGAAATGACGAGCATCTGGCTCGACGAGATTGCGGCCGACAACTACCCGAGCCTCGACAACGATGCGTCGGCCGACGTCGCAATCGTCGGCGCGGGTATCGCGGGAATCGCGACCGCGTACCACCTCGCACGCGCAGGCGCGAAGCCGATCGTCGTCGAGGCGCGCACGGTCGCCGAAGCCGCGAGCGGGCGAAATGCGGGCTTTCTCCTGGCGGGAGTCGCCGAGAATTTCGCCGCGGCCACCGAACGCTACGGCGAAGAGCGCGCCCTGCGCGTGTGGCGATTCACCAGGCACAACCAGAAGCTCGTCCGTGAGGTCGTCGCCCGAGAACACATCGACTGCGACCTCGCCTGGAACGGATCTGCCCAGCTCGCGGGCGACGACGCCGAGTGGGCGGAGGTCGGTACGAGCGCGAAGCGCCTGGAGCGCGAGGGTGTCCGTGTTCGTCTCATACCCGAGGAGCGCGCCGCGATCTATGAAGAGGACGGCGAGCTGCACCCGGTGAAGTACGTGCGCGGGCTAGCGCGGTCCGCCGCCAGATCCGCGGCGCGCATCTTTCAGGGCACGCACGTGACCGCGGTGGCGCCGGATGGACTGCGCACCCAGCGCGGGCGCGTGCGCTCGGGTGCCGTCGTGGTGTGCGTGAACGCCTACTCGCAGCATCTCGTTGCACTCCGGATCCGCCCGGTGCGCGGTCAGATGCTCGCCACAGCGGCGGTGGCGCGTCGCGTGTTCGACCGGCCCGCCTACGCCAACCGCGGCTACCGTTACTGGCGGCAGCGGGCCGACGGGAGGTTGCTCATCGGGGGATGGCGAGACACCGCGGTCGACGACGAGGTGGGTGAAGAAGAGCGGACGACGGCCCGCGTGCAAGAACAGCTCGAAGGCTTCCTCCGCGAGCGCGCGCCCGAAGCCGCCGTCACCCATCGCTGGGCCGGGATCATGGGCTTCTCTCACGACGCGCTCCCCTACGCCGGTCGGCTCGCAGGCGGAGTCTTCGTGAACGCGGGGTTCACCGGGCACGGCATGGCATTCGCGACCGCGACCGGTGAGCTTGTCGCGGACCTCGTCCGCGGTGCGTCGCGGAATGAGACCGATCTGTTTACGCCGGAGCGGCCCTAGAGCGAGCAGCCAAGCGAGATTCCGAACGCGGCGGTGCGTTTGACACTTACAGATGCACGCGTCGCTCGTACCGACCGCGACCGATCTCGCCGGACTTATCGGCTACGTTCTCGGCAATCCGTTCCTCTTCATCAGCTCGAGCACCGTCATGACAACGGGCCTTGTCCTGGGCGCGGTCGTGATGTCGTTCGTCCCCCGCGGCGCCCCCGCGCTACGCCTGGCCGCGCCGACCCTCGCGATGGTGCTCGCGTACTTCGGATTCGGGACGATCGTCCTCGCGACGGAGATACTTGTGCGCTTTCACGCCACGATCCCTGACGCGACCGAGACGCAGTTCGCGTCGGGGATCGGCCACCTCCTCGAGGCCGCGGCTGGGGTCGCGATCTTGTTCCCACACCTTCGGCGGCGCTCGCGGCGCGCCTGGGTCGTCGCGAACGCGGTCGCGGTGGCGTACTGGATGGCGCAGGTCCTGATCCTCACGCCGCCGTGGTTCGCGTTCCAGGGCCAGCTCGAGGTCGTCCGGATGCTCGCGCTCGCGACGCTCGCCGCAGGCGCTCTGGTCAGTGTCCTCCTGTGGCGTTCCGCTCAACGGCCTCGATGAGGGCGTCCAACTCGAGCGACTTCGACCCGTAGTCCTCGGCGTCGGCCGCGCTCAGCGCGTGTATGCGGCGCAGAGCATGCCGAAATAGGTCGGAGCCTCGTACGAGAGAAATTCGCCCTTCCAGCCACCGCGCCCCAGCGCGCCCTGCAGCATCAGCATCTGCCAGTAGCTATCGGCTTTCGCTTCGCGCGCGAACGTCGATCCAAGATGTGAGATCCCGGCCACGTCATCGCGCTTGATGAGATCGATGACCGCCTCGTCGAACTCCTTCGATCTCGGGGTGAACCCGTACGGTCCGTTCGCGTCATGGCCATGACCGTGATCGCAGCTCGCCACGAGCGCGACGCGCTTGGGGGAGGCCGCAGCCGCGCGGGCGATCGCCTCACCCGCCCGAACGTGGATGTCGTCGAGAAGATCGCGCGCCGGCGCGACGACGACGAGCGGGACCTGGGGATCTGTGCGCCCGCCCATGAAGTGCGCGGGAACGAGGACAGCCCAGTCCATCGGGGCGACGGAAGCCGCGGGATCGTTCGCGCCGTAGCTCACTGCGACCACCGGGATGCCGGCCGCGCGGATCGTGTCCCGGACCGCGATCGCGAGATCGCGATCGACGGGCACGCGCATCGCGATCGGGCTCCCCCACTGACTGAGGTCACCGGCGACGGCGCCGGCGTCGATGACCGCCATCGCGCCCTCGACGTGGACGTTGTGTGGCGTCAGCACGATCGAAACCTCGGGTCGCGCGGCCGCGAATCGCCGGCCGAGCTCTTTCATACCCTCGGTCGTGGTCATGGCGAGCGTCGGTCGGTCTGCGGGTTTTGCCTCGGGGATCGCGATGGAGCCATGCGGAGCGATGCATCCAAAGACGAGCGGCATCGCGCGAGTATGGACGCCTAAAATTGCTCGGAGGCGGGCCCCTCTCGCAACGCTCGCGGGCCCGTCGTCAGCCACGTGGTCGAGCAAGCTCGCGACGCGGCTCCTTGGGCCCGTAGCTCAACGGTAGAGCAGGGGACTTTTAATCCCTTGGTTCCGGGTTCGAATCCCGGCGGGCTCACGGCCACGACGCGCTTGGGTCTGAGAGGATCATGCAAAGAACCGCTTCACCCCAAGGAATCGCCTCGCGATCTCGCGTACCCAGTCGCGGGCGCTGCACCCTGGAGGCGTGGCCTCCGTCGCGACGAGGATCTCGCGGCCGATCGCGCGGGCGGCGGCTTCCAGCGACAGGTCCAGAAGATGCCTCAGCATCCACAGTGAGCGACGGCGCTGCCCGCGTCGCCCGTCCGGAGACGTATGAGCACCGCTTCTCGCAAGTTCGGCGAGTCGAGCTTCGGCGCGAGTCGTGTATAGGTCCGGAACTCGCGCCGGTCGCGCGATTCGACCGCTGCAATCATGATCACGCGCAGGCGCTCTATCTCGCGAGCACCGAGCGGCAGCCGCGCGCTTGGCCACGATCTGGTTCCCGACGTTGTTCTTGCGGAAGGCGCGAAAAGTCAGCGCCTCGACCCTTCTGTGGGGTTAAACCAGACGCGGATAGATATACTTACGTATAGGTGGTCCCCGCTCGCTCGGCAGCTGCGTTCGAGAAGTTGCCTTGTATCAGGGTATGAGCCAACGAGCGCGGCGGGCCCCATCCGTTAAGGAGACGCGCCTGACATCGCGGCAGTCGCAGGTCCTCAACCGCGTCATCCGTGGACGCGAGAACAAGCAGATCGCGAAAGAGCTCGGCGTCAGCGAGCAGGCCGTCAAGGAGCACGTCTCGCTCCTGCTTCAGCGCTTCGGCGTCCCCAATCGCGCCGCGCTAGCCGAGGCCGGTACGCAACGCATGATCACCGGCCATCAGGCCATCGAACCGGCCTGGCTGCAGTACATCTTCAGCGAAGCGCCCGTGATGCTTGCGATGCTCCGCGGACCCGAGCACGTGATCGAGATAACGAACGAAGCGTTCCGTCGTGCTTGCGCCGGACGGGAGTTCCTCGGTCGCCGCATACGCGACGTCTTCCCCGAGATCTCGAGCGAGATGCTCGCGACGTACGACGAGGTCTACGCGAGCGGCGTTCCGGCGGTGCGCCACGAGATGCCGGCGAAGTTCTTACGCGACGGGATCCCCGCACCCGGCTACGGCAGCTTCGTCTTCCAACCCCTTCGCGGCGAGGACACGAGCGTGAACGGAGTGATGGTGTTCTGCCTGGACGTGACGGAACAGGTGCACGCTCGCGAGCGGCTGGGCCGAGCTCAGAGCCGAACACCTGGCCGTCCTGGACCACATCCAAAGCAGCGTGCTGGTGTTCAACAATGACGTCATCTCTTCGGAACGGAGCTGCTCGGCAGCACACCGTCTGAGCGTCAGGAGAATGGCGCGCTGCGCGACGCAGTTGGCGGGCCCCTCGAGATCGAAGACTTTCCGAGCACGCGGGCCCTCCACGGGGAGACGGTCGATATGGACCTGGCCTACACGGGGCGCAAAGACGAGCTCTTGAGGTTGCACGAGCGCGCCACTCCGCTGCGCCGCCCAGATGGGAGCATTCGCGGCGCGGTGCTCGTTCTGTAACCGAGAACGAGTTAGTTCAGGACGCGGTCCACCGTCCCGACGAGCTCGTCGACCTCGAACGGTTTGCCAAAAACCTTCACAGCGCCGATCAGGCCGCCGACCTCGCGTCGATCCGGATGACCACTGATGACCACGATCGGTACGTCGCGAGAGTCGGGCCGTCGCTCGCGCCACCGTGCCACGAACTGAGCGCCATCGAAGTCCGGAAGACCGAGGTCCAGAACGATCGCCGCAGGCTTTCGCGCGAGAGCCGTGCGCAATGCTTGAGCACCATCGACGGCCGGCAGGGCATCGAGACCCGCGGCCCGTAAGGACTCTGTAATGAGCTTGCGCACGTCCGGGTCGTCCTCGATGACGAGGACGCGCCGCTTGAGCGGCGAGTTCATCCGATCCATGGTGTCACTCATTTACGTTGCCCGCCAGCAACGAGCGGATAAGCGAGCGACTAGATGCCCCGCAGCAGCTCAGCAAGGGGAACATCCAAACGCCGCGCGAAATGGGCGAGTGCGGCGAGCGAGGGAGCAACCCTGCCCGTCTCCATCTTCCACACGTACTGCCGTTGGAAGTACACAATGCCTTTCGCGCTCGCCCCGAGCTCGGCCATCGTCATTCCTTTCTTCTCGCGGAGCGTGCGGATGCGCTTTCCCACCCTTCGCAGCAGCCGCGGCTCGCCCGGGACGTCCGGGTTCACCCGCGCCGGCACACGAACTCCACGATCGCGCTGATCGCCTCCTCGCCGTAGGACGCGGTGAACATCGCACGAGAGTGCTCTCTTCCGCCGAAGAAGACGAGGGTCTTCGGCGAGCTCGCCGCGGTGAAGCAGCGCAGGACGTTCGGGGCCGCGCGCAGCGAGTCTCGATCTGCGCAGACAAAAAGCTTGCGCCCGGTGATCTTCTTCGCGAGCTCCTCTGGCACCCCGGCCACGGGCGCCGAGACGGCAACGACGCACTCGACGTCGTTTTCGAAGCTCGAGGCGAGCACCGCGCTTCCGCCCATGGACGCGCCGACGAGCGCGATCTCAGATGCGCCACGGCCGCGCAGCGCCGCCTTCGCCGCGCGAAGATCGGTGACCGGCGTCCACGGCGCATTGGGTCGGTAACGGTTCGTCTTTCCGCTCGAGCCTGCGTACCCGCGGAGATTCACGGCGAGCGCCGCGACGCCGCGTGCCGCCAAGCGCGGAGCGACGTTCCGCCATCCGGACGCGTCCCAGTTCTGTCCATGGATCAGGATCGCCACCCGGTCCGCGGGAATATCGCCGTAAAGCTCCGCCTGTAGCGTCTCGCGTTCGCTCGCGAAGCTCAGGAGCGTTGGCAGCGCACTCGTCGCGGTCGCCACGTTAGGGCACCGGATCGAGAAGAGGCTTGCCGTCGAGAAAAGCAAGGATGTTCTCGGCGGCGCGCACGGCCATCCGGGTCCGCGTCCGTTCCGATGCCGAAGCGATGTGCGGCAGGAGGACGACGTTCTCGAGGGCGAGCAGCGCCGGCTCGACCGCAGGCTCCCGTTCGTACACGTCGAGGCCGGCGCCGGCGATCACGCCCTGCTTGAGAGCATCCGCAAGCGCCCTTTCATCCACGACCGGACCACGCGACGTGTTGATCAGGATCCCGGTGCGCTTCATCTTGCGCAGGCGCTCGGCATTCATGAGGTGCCGTGTCTCGGGGAGGAGCGGCACATGTAGCGATACGAAGTCGCTTCGCGCGAGAAGATCGTCGAGTCCGGCGATGAACGTCGCTTCAAGCTCGCGCTCGGCGTCCTCGTTGCGCCGCGCATCGTGGTAGAGGATGGTCATGGCGAAGCCTTTCGCGCGTCGCGAGAGGGCCCTGCCGATCCGCCCCATCCCGACAACCCCGAGCGTGGCGTGGTTGACGTCCTGCCCGGTGAACATGAAGGGTGTCCAGCCGCGGTACTTGCCGGCGCGGAGGAAACGCTCGGCTTCGCCGAGGCGTCGCGCGGCCGCCAGGAGGAGCGCGAACGCTCCATCGGCGGTGGTCTCATCAAGGATGCCCGGCGCGAACGTCACGGGGATCCGACGCTCCTTCGCCGCGGCGACATCGATGTTGTCGTATCCGGTGCCCATCGTCGCGATCATCCGGAGATGCTTCGCCCCGCGGATGGCGTCGGCGTTCAACGGGTTCGCTGGAAGGGTGTACACGACGTCGGCGTCGCCGATCAGCCGCGCGACCTCGTCCGCGGTCGGGATCGGGGGGTCGTCGGGTCCGACGACGACGTCGGCGCGTGGCCGCAGCATCGCGAGCGCCTCGGCGGCGACGGGACGCGTGACCACGATCTTCACGAGCGCGGACGAGCATATTGCGGCGACAATTCGAGCGTGCCCAAACGCGTCGCGGTCGACGAGGTGGCCGCGCACAACGAGCGCATGTGGGAGCGCCTCGCGAAGGCGGGCATCCCGTACACGCGTCCGCAGGGCTCGCCGCCGAAGACGAAAGCGGGGAAGCGCCGATTCCTCGACGAGCTGACCGACGGGTCACTCGGCGCATTCGAGCCCCAGGGAAGGCGCGTCCTCTGTCTCGCCGGCGGCGGCGGGTGGCACGCCATCCTCTTCGCCGAGCTTGGTGCCGACGCGACGCTTTTCGACATCAGCTCGCGGCAACTCGAGACGGTACGAGGGATCGCCCGTCGTCGCGGGACCGAGCTCACCTACATGCGCGGCGACATGCGTGACCTATCCGCGCTCGGTAACGGCGAGTTCGACCTCGTCTATCACAACCACTCGATCGTCTTCGTTCCGGACGCGGCTCGCGTGATCGCCGAGGTCGGACGGGTGCTCGCGCTCGGCGGCCTCTACATCTTCTCCACGATGCATCCGGTGACGATCCGGATGTACGAGAGCTGGACCGGTACGGGCTGGCGCCTCAAGATGCGTTACTTCGACGACGGCCCCATTCCCATCGTCGACCCGACGTGGGAATTCGGGAAGATCCGCGTCCGCGCGCCGACGCTCGAATACGGACACCGCGTGGCCGACCTCGTGCAGGCGTGCGCGGGATCCGGCTTGCTGATCGACGGGCTCTGGGAATATTCGCCGAGCTACGACGGTGGCCCGGCCGGCTCCGAAGAGGACCTCGAGCGTCAGCTTCCGGCGTTCATTCGCTTTCGGGCGAGGAAGATCGGCGCGCCGGCGAACGGCCCGCGCGCAGCGAACGGCTCGCGTCGGCGTATTGATCCACCAGCGCCGCCAGCCTTCGCGCGGCCACCGGGATATTCACGGCCCAACCCACGCCGAAGACGTGGTCGCTGAAGATGACCTCGCTTTCGGGATCCCAGTACGCCCTGCGCAGACGCTCGACCGTGGGCAAGCGGAAGTCATACGGGATGACGCCTGCGACCTTGCCGTGCCAGGTCCGCTCGGCGTCCGGCTTGCGCAGCTCCTGATAGAGCGCGCCGAAGAACGCGACCCAGACGAGCGTGCGGGCGAGCTTGTACAGATCCTTCATCGCGCCGCACCAGCCGGAGCAGGAGTGGTGCCGGGATGGGTCGCGGGTAGGCCTTTCGCGCAAAGCGGGCACTCCGACGGCGCGTAGCTCGGGATGTCGAGGGTCCAGAGGGCCTGCAGCGGCACGTCGAGTGACGCAGCGCCGCCTGACCGGTCCACGAGGACGGCCGCGCCCACGACCCTCCCTCCCGCGGAACGCACCGCCTCGATCGTCTCCTGCACCGAGCCTCCTGTGGTCATGACGTCGTCCACCACGACCACGCGCTCTCCGCGACCGAGCGTGAAGCCGCCGCGTAGCTCGCGGCCGGCCATATCTTCGCGGCGCTCGGCGTAGACCGCGCGCGCGCCGAGCTGCCGCGCGACCTCGTGCGCGAGGATGATCCCTCCGGTCGTGGGGCCCGCGACGGTCGCAAGGTCGAGGGGTCGGGCCCACTCCACGATCGCGCGGGACAGTCGCTCGGTCTCGACCGGATGCTGCAGCACCTGGAACTTCTCGAGATAGGTCGGCGAGTGCCTCCCCGATGCGAGCACGAAGTGCCCCTCGCGCAGGGCGCCCGACGCGCGAAAGATGCGCTCGACCTCGGCGGGAGTGATCGGCATCGCGACGTATTCTGCGCGGATGCGCGCGCTGACCGTTATCCCGAAGAAGCCGGGGAGCGCAGAAGTGCGCGAGGTCCCCGATCCGGTGCCTGCCGATGACGAGGTCGTCGTCGATGTCGTCCGCGTCGGGCTCTGCGGCACCGACGCGGAGATCGACCACGGCGAGTACGGCGTCGCTCCCCTCGGCTCCGACTTCTTGATCCTCGGACACGAGAGCTTCGGCCGGGTGAGCCGGCCCGCACGGCCGACGAAGGAAAGCGGGCCCGTGCTCGCGGAATCCACGCCCGTGGTCGCGAGCGTGCGCCGTCCCGATCGTTGCCCCAATTGTTCGCGCGGCGAAGCGGACATGTGTCTCTGGGGCGACTACACCGAACGCGGCATCCGCGGACTGCACGGGTTCTGCGCGGAGCGCTACGCCGAGCGACCCGAATACCTCTTCGCTGTACCGGAGGAGATCGCTGCGGTGGCCGTGCTTCTCGAGCCTCTCTCCATCAGTGAGAAAGGATGGCGACAAGTCAGCGCCGCGCAGCGGCGTATGACCATCTGGGAACCACGGCGCGCGATCGTGACCGGCGCCGGGCCGGTGGGGATCCTCGCGGCGGTCCTCCTGCGTCTCCGCGGGCTCGATGTGACGGTCGTCGAGCGCACCGCGAAGCCCGACCGCCGCGCGCTGCTCGCGAGGATCGGCGTGGGCTACGCGGCCACGTCCGTCACGCCGCTCGACGAAGTCGCTGGTCCGAAGGGCCACGCCGACGTCATCCTCGAGGCAACCGGCAGCTCAGAGGTGGCATTCGCGGCGATGGACCTCGTCGGTCCGAACGGAGCGCTGATCCTGACGAGCGTGACCGGCGGGACGCGTTCTCTCGAGGTCCCTGCCGACGACATCAACAAGCGCCTGGTCCTATCGAACGCGCTGGTCCTAGGGACGGTGAACGCCAACGCCGTGGATTTCCGGCAGGGCCTCGTCGACCTCGCCGCGGCCGAGCGCCGCTGGCCCGGTTTTCTCCTGTCTCTGATCACGCGCCGGGTGCCACTCGAGAAAGCCACCGAAGCGCTGCGCCACGATCCGGCACAGATCAAGCAGGTGGTTGAGATCTGAAGATTTACGACGTCACCCTGGTGCTGCGGCCCGGCATGGTCACCTGGCCCGGCGAGCCGGGACCCAAATTCACGCCGCTGCGCCGGATCGCGATGGGCGACACCGCGAACGTTTCGCTGATCACCTTTGGGAATCACACCGGGACGCACGTCGATCCACCGATCCACTTCATCGAGGGCGCGAACACCGTCGACAAGCTTCCGATCGATGCCCTGGTCGGCCCGTGCCGCGTGGTCGCGTTTCCCGGAGCGGACCATGTATCGGCCGGATGGCTCGATCGGTCCGGCATTCCGGCCGGGACGGAGCGACTCCTCTTCAAGACCCGAAACAGCGAGCGGTGGGCCGATCCGACCGCGGGATTCACCCGCGACTTCACGGCCATCGATGCGAGCGCGGCGCGCTGGTGCGTCGAACGTCGGGTGAAGCTCGTCGGCGTCGACTACCTCTCGATCGAGCCGCAGGGCCCCGAGAAGCAGGGCTACCCGGTGCACAACACACTGCTGCGCGCGAACGTCGTGATAATCGAAGGCCTCGACATGCGTGGGATCGCCGCCGGCGAGTACGACCTCGTCTGTGCACCGATCAAGCTCCAGGATGGCGACGGCGCGCCCGCGCGCGTGTTCCTCATCGAGCGGTGAACGACCCTGGCGCGGAGTACCGCTTCCGCGACCGCGCCGGTTCGCTGATCGCGGAGATCGATGCCGCGCTAGACCGCGGTGAGATCGACGAAGCCGGCTGGCACGCCCGAGTCGCCGACATCATTCGCCCGGCCTATCTCGCCGCGATCACACCGCAGGCGCAGTCGGGCCACTCCGGTGACGCGGCCACGTGGGAGCACGCGCGCGGGCTCCTCGCCGATGCGATCGATCGCGACGGCACGTTCCTCGACGTCGGCTGCGCGAATGGCTTGCTGATGGAGACGATGGTCCGCTGGTGCGCAGCGAAGCGCGTACGGATCGAGCCGTACGGCCTCGACATCGTGCCGGAGCTCGCGGCACTCGCGCGGTCGCGCCTGCCTCGCTGGGCGGAGCGCATCTTCGTCGGCAACGCTCTGACCTGGACGCCGCCGATGCGGTTCGATTTCGTCCGCACGAACCTCGAGTACGTCCCGCCACGCCGGCGGCGGGATCTGGTCGAACGGCTGATGCGCGACATCGTCGCCGAGGACGGGCGTCTCATCATCGGCGTGTACAGCAACGCCGACCCGGGCGGTCCGGGCCTCGACGACATCGTGCGTGGCTGGGGCTACCCCGTCGCTGGTCAGGTCGAACGTCCTCATCGGACCCGTCTCAATGAGTTGCAGCGCGTGTTCTGGATCGACGCGCCGGGGGTTTCGAAGGGGGCGTAGCCCCCTTCGCTCGCTACCATGGCGTAGATGGCGATCACGCAGCGGCCACTCGTCTTGCGGCGCGACCTGATCCGGATCTTCGGCGAGGACCGTCTCGTGGCTGTGATCCGGACGTCAACGCAGGATCTCGCGCGCCAAGCCGCGCGCGCGATGAGCGAGGCGGGCATCCGGCTGGTCGAGATCACGCTCACGGTCCCCGACGCGTTCGAGGTGATCGAGGAGCTCGCGACGGACGACGCGTTCGCTTCGCGCGGATCGATCGTCGGGGCCGGGACCGTGCTCTCGGGAAGGCAAGCGGAAGACGCGCTGCTCGCAGGGGCGCGCTTCCTGGTGTCGGCCGTCCTCGTGCCCGAGATGATCCAGGCGGCGCGCGCGCGCGACGCCATGAGCATGCCCGGCACGATGACGCCCACGGAGATGGTGAAGGCGGCGGAGCTCGGTGCGGACTTCATCAAGGTATTCCCCATCTCGGCGATCGGCGGTCCGGATTTCATCAGCAACGTCCGCCGCGCTCTGATCCACCTGCCACTGGTCGCGACGGGCAACATCGAGCTCGAGGAGATCCCTGATTACTTCGGCGCCGGCGTGGTTGGGTTCGGCGTCGGCGGGCCGCTCATTCGCCCCGATCTGCTGGAGCGCGGCGACGTCGCGAGCGTGATCGCGAATGCGGAGCGCTATCTCGCTGCGACCCGCCGCCCCGCTACTAACTGACCGCGCGTGCCCCGCGACCTCCCGCTTGGAAACGGCGACTTCCTTGTGACGTTCGACGCGCGTTACCAGCTCCGCGACATCTTCTACCCGAACGTTGGCCTGGAGAACCACACCGTCGGTGAGCCCTCCCGTTTCGGGATCTGGATCGATGGGCAGTTCGCATGGACCGGCGACGATGGCTGGGAGCGTCACATCAACTACGAGCACGAGACGCTGGTCGGGGACACCGACCTGGTGCACGCGAAGCTCGGCGTGAGTCTGCACTTCCGCGATGCCGTCGACTTTGACCGGAACCTCTACTTCAAAGAGGTGACCGTCGAGGACACGTCCGGTAAGGACCGGCAGGTCCGCCTTTTCCAGCACTTCGACGCGCACCTCTTAGGGAACGACACCGGCGACTCGGCGTACTACGACCCACGCTGCCAGGCCGTGGTCCATTACAAAGGACGCCGGTACTTCCTCATTTCGGGATCGAGCGGAGGGAGCGCATACGGTCTTTCCTCCTTCGCGATCGGCCAGAAGGACGCCCCCGGCAAGGAGGGGACGTGGCGGGACGCGGAGGACGGCGAGCTCTCGCGCAATCCGGTCGCGCAAGGCTCGATCGATAGCGTGGGCATGGTGGCCGTTTCAGTCCCGGCAAAGGGCAGCGCGACTGCCGTGTTCTGGATCGCCGCGGGGCAGGCCTACGAAGATGTCCGCGAGCTCGACAAGCTCGTGCGCGAACGGACGCCCGCATCGTTCCTCGCCCGAACGAAGGACTACTGGCGCCTCTGGGCGAACAAGGACGAATCCATCACCGACCACCTCCCCGACGAGATCTGCGGCCTGTACAAGCGCTCGACGCTCGTGATACGGACGCAGGTGGACAACCGCGGCGCGATCATCGCCGGCAACGACTCAGACGTCCTGCGATTCAATCGCGACACGTACTCCTATCTATGGCCGCGCGACGGGGCACTCGTCGCCGACGCGCTCGACCTGGCCGGGTACGGCGAGGTCACGCGCCGGTTCTTCTTTCTGTGCGGCGAGCTCATCACGCGCGAGGGCTACCTGCTTCACAAATACAACCCGGACGGCTCGCTGGGGTCCTCGTGGCACGCATGGTCCACTCCGGATGGGCGGCTCGAGCTGCCGATCCAGGAGGACGAGACCGGCCTACCCATCTGGGCGCTCTGGCAGCATTACGAGCGCGACCGCGACATCGAGTTCATTCGCCCGCTTTACCGCAAGCTCGTCCGCACCGGCGCCGACTTCATGGCCACTTATCGTGAGCCGCGGACGAAGCTGCCGGCACCGTCGTTCGACCTCTGGGAGGAGCGACGCGGCATCCACGCCTTCACGACAGCCGCGGTCTGGGCGGGCCTCACGGCGGCGCGCAACTTCGCCGTCGCGTTCGGCCAGCACGAGCTGGCCAAGCGTTATGCCGTGGCGGCGCAGGAGATCCGCGATGCCGCGCTCACGCACCTCTGGGACGCGGATCGCGGCCGGTTCGTCCGCACCGTGACCGTCCTGCCCGACGGCACGATCGTGAAGGACGCGACGATCGACATCTCGCTCGCGGGGATCTTTCTGTTCGGTCTTCTGCCCGCTAGCGACGAGCGCATGATCTCGACGATGCACGCGATCGAACAGCGGCTCTCGGTGAAGACCCCGGTCGGCGGGATCGCCCGCTACGAGAACGACTATTACTTCCAGGTCTCGTCGGACATCGCGAGCGTGCCCGGCAATCCGTGGTTCGTGGCGACGCTCTGGCTGGCGGAGCACTACATCGCGATCGCCACCACCCCCGAGGACCTCGAACGCCCGCGGGTGTACCTCGACTGGTGCGCGTCCCGCGCCCTCCCCTCGGGGATCCTGTCAGAGCAGGTGCACCCGTACACCGGCGAGCCTTTGTCGGTATCGCCGCTGACCTGGTCGCACGCCGCGTTCGTCAGTGCGGTGCAGCACTACGCAAGGCGCTCGGGGCAGATCAAGGAGCGCCTGCGCGAAAAAGTGCGGACGGCCGGCGAGGTGATCGTGTGAGCGTGCGGGGTTTTGCGACCCTCACGATCCTCGCGATCCTCGTCGTCGCGTCCTGCACTGCCGCGCCGCCGCCACCCCCGGCGACGCAAGGGGTCGGTCTGCGGGCGAGCTTCGTCCTCGCGAACCCCGCCGGCCTCCTCGCGCTCGACGACGCGGGCCGAGCGCTCGGCCGAATCATCGACCTGCCGCCGCAGAGCGCGCCGGCAACACCGGTCTTGCATCCGTCGGGCAAGTCGGTCGTGTTTGCGCTCACCCAGCAGCCCGACAAGAAGACGGGCTTCGGTTCCGACCTCTACTCGGTGAACCTCGATGGGACCGGCTTCCGGCCGGTCGTGCAGCACGAGGGCGACAACGTCTTCTACGCGTCGCCACGGTTCGACAGCACCGGGAACATCCTCTACTTCCATCGACGCGCGGCAATCATCCAGGCCGGCTCGTTCGTCGGCAACGAGGATTCGATCGAGCGTCTGGACCTCCGGAGTGGGGAACGAAAGCGGATCCTGATGAACGGCGCCGATCCGGCGCTCTCGCCCGACGGCAAACTCATCGTGTACGTCCACCTCACGCAAGGGCAACCCGATGGTCTCTGGAGCGCGAACATCGACGGCTCGAGCGCCCGGCCCTTCTTCAAGACGAAGGACACCTGGTGGTACCTGCAGGCACCGCGCTTCTCGCCGAACGGCTGCGAGATCGTGTTCTCCGCGGCCGGACACACGGTCGCCTCACTGCCGATCGGGGCGAAAGCCGGATTCGCGCACCTCAACATCCCGTCGGAGCTCTACGTCGCGCCGTGCGACGGCACGAGCGTCAAGGCGATCGGCCAGACCGGTGACGATGTCGTGCCCGCGTGGTCGCCTGACGCGACGCGCCTGGCGTACGTCGGGACGGGGGCGTTCTTCATCTTGACGCTGGCGACCGGGAACGTGCGCACGATCGCGCAGGGTCAGGACTTCTTCTTCGGCGACCTCGTCTGGCTCAAGTGACGGGTAACGCGGGCGCGCCTTTGGGCACTGCCGGCGTCATTCGTCCGGACGGGCGAATCGATACCCCACGCCGCGAACGGTCTGGATGAGCTTTGGCTGGTCGGGGTCCGGCTCGATCTTGTCGCGGAGCCGGCCGACGTACACCTTGAGGTACTGCGTCTCGTAGCGGTACTCGGGTCCCCAAACCCGTGTGAGTAGCACATCGTGCGTCAGCGCCTCGCCAGCATGGGTGGCGAGCTCGGTGAGGAGATTGAACTCCGTCGGAGTGAAGTGGATGTCCTTTCCCGCGCGGCGCACGCGGCGCGCCGTGAGGTCGACCACGAGATCATGGGTCTCGATGATGCCGGTGCGGGACGCGCGCGGTGCCGAACGGCGGAGCACGCTCTCGATCCGCGCGACGAGCTCGCGCGGTGAGAACGGCTTCGTCAGGTAGTCGTCCGCGCCGAGACGCAGGCCTTTGATCTTGTCCTCTTCGAGACCGCGCGCGGTGAGCACGATGATCGGGAGGTCGGTCTTTTGGCGCACCTGCTCGAGCAACGCGAAACCATCACGACGAGGCATGGCGAGGTCCAGGACGACGAGGTCGGGCCGTTCCGAGTAGATCATCAAAAGCGCCTCGTCGCCATCCGCCGCCTCGAGCGGTGTCAGGTCCTGGCGCGCGAACGACAGCGAGCTTCGAACGAGCGCGCGGACATCCGGCTCGTCGTCGACGATGAGGATCTTCACGTGGCAAGCGGGAGGGACGTGACGAACGCGGCCCCGCCGCCAGGATTCTCTTCGTACTCGAGCGTGCCACCGTGGAGAGTGACCAGGGAGCGCGCGATCGCGAGCCCGAGGCCCGAGCCCGGCGTCCCGTTGGCGCTCTTCCCTCGGAAGAACTTCTCGAAGATGCGCTGTCGATCCTCGGAGGCGATCCCCGGTCCGTGGTCGCGCACTTCGATACGGAGCGCGTCGCCCCGCCGGTGCGCTGCGACCAGGATGGGCGTGCCCTGAGGCGCGTAGCGGATCGCGTTCACGATGAGGTTCGCGAGCGCCTGGGACATCCGGCTGCGATCGGCGACCACGAGCGGCGGATCGGGATCCACATCGAGCGAGATCCACTGGCGTCTTTCCTTCGCGAGGATGGCGTGGTCCGCGACGACATCGCGAACGAGCGCGACCGCGTCGACCTCCTCTTTCTCGAGCGCGATCTGGCCGTCTTCGAGGCGTGCGATCTCGAGGAGCTGCGAGGTGAAGTCTTCGAGGCGTCGCACATTGCGCTCGGCGCTTTCAGCGAGCTCGCGCTGCGCCGGCGTGAGAGCACCCGGGCGCTCGCCCAGGAGCAGCTCCACGGCGCCACGAACGACGGTGAGTGGGCTGCGGAAGTCGTGCGACATGGCAGCCAGGAACTCGCTCTTGATCCGATCGGCCTGCCGCAGCGCGGCCGCCTCCGCAGCTTGCCGGACGAACTTCTCGCGTTGTGCCCGTAGATGCTCGAGCTCGCGCAGAAGGCCGGACATCATGTACGCGGCGATGACCATCACGCTGACGTGAAACGCGAGCCGGGGCGGCTCCACGACGAGACCGTACGTTTCGGCCCGGTAGGCGGCGATGGCGACGTAGGCGAGCGCGAGCGCGCCGGCCGCGGCGAACGCGCCGGCGGTCCCGAAACGGAAGCCGCCGCCGATGATCATCAGCGTGGCAACCACGAAGGTAGTCCAGCTCGGATCCGCGGCGAAGACGAGCATGCCGAACGCGACGATACCGACGTCGATCACGAACATCGCTCGATTGATCAGATCGAATCGCGCGAGAGCACGCTCGCTATGCAAGAGCCCATATACGGCGGCGGCGTAGATCAGGACGAAAGCGCCTAGGCCGTAGAGGTACCCCTGGCCGATGTTCGGGAAGAGCGGTCCCAGAATGAAGATGAGGCCTGCGCCGCCCAGGCGCGCCCAGTTGAAGGTTCGCTCGAGACGCTCCGCCACGCGCGGCTAAGGTAGCGCGCGCCGTGACGTCATGATCGCGCTGGCCGGGGTCGATGCCGGCTCGATACGCGCGGCGCCCCGGTGCTCTTCCGCGAGACCTTTTCGATACGGGCGCGCGGGGGGAAGCGGGTCACGTTCGACCCGCCGCCTGGCTCGCGGGCAGAGGTCTGCCCTGTGACACAACGGGCCGATCGACCGGAAGAGCGCGGCGCTCGTCGTCGATCATCTCGATGAACGAGTCGACTGCTCTTTCCCGCCACTGCTTGCCCCGCTGGCGAAGCAATTCGGCGCGCACCGCGTCCCACCCAAGCCCCTTGCGGTATGGGCGGTCGGTGGTCATCGCGTCGTAGGAGTCCGCGACCGAGATCACCGACACTTCGAAGGGCAATTCGTCTCCCTTGAGCCCACGCGGATAGCCCATTCCGTCGTGGCGCTCATGGTGCGAGAGAACGAGTTCGGCACCTTCCCAGAACTCCGGAAGCCGCTTGAGGAGGCGGTGGCCGATCTCGGTATGCCGACGCATCTCCTTCTGCTCCTCGTCGGTGAGCGGGCCGGGCTTCTGGAGCACCAGGTCGTTCGTGCCGATCTTGCCGATGTCGTGGACCCGCGCGGCGTCCCGGATGAGCTCGACCTGCGTGTAATCGAGCCGGAGGCGCTTCGCGAGCCGCCCGGCGAGGTCCGCCACGCGCTGTGAGTGACCATGCGTGTACGAATCCCGCAGGTCGATGAGATCGGCGAGCTCGAGGATCGCCGTCTTGGTTTGCTCGCGCACGCGTGCGCTGTCGCGGAGGGTAAGGAGCACGACGGCCATCGGAACGCCGAAGAGCAGGAGCGTCCATGGCTGTGATTGAGCCGCGATGGCGCCGAGCGCGCCGATGAGCAGTAGGGCCGTCTCGTAGGGCACCAGCCTCCGATGCAACCGCCACCAACCGACGAGCGGATTGCGCCTGAGCTGCAGAGCCACGACGACGTCGACGAGCGCCGTGTGAACGACGTAGTTCGTAACCGCGGCCAGCAGGATCGCCCAGGGTTCGCGGACCACGATCGAGCCCGGCCCGGCGAGGAGGACGTATACGGTCGCAGCCGCCCCGGTGGCGAGGACCGCTGCCGCTGTGTTGAAGCCGCGGTTGTACCAACGCTGCCGGACGCCGCGGAAGTGAAGTGCGATCAGCGTGCTCGCCGCGGTCACGACCATCGCATAGAAGGGTCCGAGCAGCAGACCGGCCGCGAACGTCGCGGTCTCGTCGACCGTCATCTTCACCTTGACCGACAGGTGCACCGGCCAGAGCTGACCGACCGCGGCCATGGCGGTGACGAGTGCGAGTAGCAGCGTGTCCGATGTCGTGAGGTCGCCTCGGAAGGCGGCGCCCGCGGGGAGGGCCGCGAGCGCCGCGCCGAGGACAGCGAGGATGTAAAGGCGTATTGGCCAGCGAAGGCGTGACACGGGCTAGAGCCCGATCAGTGTGTATCTCACAAAAGTGGTGACGTTCGACTTTCCGTAAGCGGTCGAGCTCAGCCACAAGTACGTCCCGGCCACCTTGGTCTTGGTGTCGAACGACTTACTCGCCGTCACCGTGACCTTGACGACAATGGGCACCCCGAGGGAGAGCAGCCCATTTGCCGGCAACGACTTGGTGATCTTCGCCGTCATCGGAACGCTCCCAGGAAGTGCGACGACGGCCGCGATCGCGTTCGAAGGCACAAGGAGCTCGAACGCGACGGGGTCTTTGATCGCGGAGAGGTACTCGGCCGGAAATGTCGTCGTTACGTCTACAAGGGCACCGTTCACGAGGAAGACCGGATCCTCCTCGCACCATTGCGGGCTCGCCGTAGCGGTCGCGCCAAGCGCGACAGTCGAGATGACCATGCACACCGAGAACGAAAGCGCGAGCAAGAACTTGCCAATCGGAAACCGCCCCATAGTCCACCCCCACCAAAAGTCGCCGTGACCCTTCGTCCGATCAGTACGAAGTGAGTACGCAGCGAGGATGAGTGGACGACAACAAAGAATCGTGTCGCGTCAGTCGCAGGACGCGTGAATGGATGGTAAAGAGCGGAGCGCTACGCGGTCGGAGGCAAGGGATAACCCGCGATGGCAGGCTCGCCGCGGAGACGCGCGTAGCCAGGCTTGATACGCGCGTAGATGATCGCGACACGCTCGTCATAGCCGACGAACGCGCTCTTCATCGCGTTGATCGAGAGGCGCTCCACTTCCGCGAGCGTGAGCCCGAACGCGCGGGAGAGACGCTGGAGCTCCTCGGAAAGCGTCACGTGTGACATGAGCCTGTTGTCCGTATTCACCGTGACGCGGAAGCTTTGCGCCAGGAAGTGGCGGATGGGATGGTCGGCGAGCGTCGGTACAGCCCCGGTATCCACGTTCGATGACGGGCACAGCTCGAGCGGGATGCGCTTATCGCGCACGTACGCCGCCAGCGGACCGAGCTTCACCACTCTCCCTTCACTGATCGCCATGTCCTCGACGAGACGCACCCCGTGCCCGATGCGGTGCGCGCCGCAGTACTGGAGCGCCTGCCAGATGGATGGAGGGCCGAACGCCTCGCCCGCATGGATCGTGATCGAGAAGTTCTCGCGGCGGCAGAGCTGAAACGCTTCGATATGCGCCTTCGGCGGATGGCCGGCCTCCTCGCCTGCGATGTCGAAGCCGACAACACCGCGCTCACGGTTCGCGACCGCAAGCTCCGCCATCTCGAGCGAATCGGTGCGGTCACGCATCGCACAGATGATCTGGCGGAGCGTGACGCCGCGTTCGCGCTCGGCGCGCTCGAACCCCTTCTCCACGGCCTGGACGACCTGCTCGTGGTTGAGACCGCGCGCGGTGTGGAATACCGGCGCGTAGCGGACCTCCGCGTAAACGATCCCGTCGCGCGCGAGATCCTCGCCGCACTCGTACGCGACGCGCTCGAGCGCCTCTTCGGTCTGCATCACCGCGATGGTGTGCGCGAAGCCGCGCAGATAGAGGGAGAGCGATCCGGAGGCCGCACTACCGTGGAACCAGCGGCCAAGCTCGGCGGCGTCCGTCGTCGGAAGGCCCGTGTAGCCGATGTCGCGCGCGAGCTCGACGACCGTTGCCGGACGCAGGCCACCGTCGAGATGGTCGTGCAGCAGGACCTTCGGCGCCGCGCGCAACGTCTCCAGCGGGATCATGTCGGCGTGAATCTAGCCGCCGGACCAGCGGCCGAGGAGTGCCCCGATCGAGATCGCCAATATCGCAATCCATAACAGCCGAAGCGCGGCCTCGGGACCTGCGATGAGCCGCGACGCGTCGAGCGCGTCGGTGGATCCGTCGGCATAGCGAACCTCGCCGCGCACCTCGACCGCTTTGCGACGAATGCGCCGGACGGGTGTTGAGAGCCGGCGCTGCGCGAGGCTGAGAAGCGACGCGCCGATAGCCGCGGCCACCGTCGGGATGGCCGGCGCGCCAGCCGCGGCAGCTGTCGCGATGACAGGGAAGCCACCCCAGGCGAGTGCGAACCCGAAGTCGGAATGCACAAGCGGCACCTCGAACGCGTACAGGACGACGAGCGCCGCTCCGGTCGCGACCAAAAAGAGAAACCAGAGGCCGACCGTCGCAGCCGCGATCAGTCCGATGGCGATCGCACCAAGAAGTCCAAGTGAGCCGAGCGCGATGAGAACGCCGGACGGGATCCGCGTGCCAAGCGGCCGGCCGCGCAATTCATCGAACGAGTGCGCCGCCACACCGACTGCTAGAAAAAACGCGAGCAGCGCGCCGGCGACGATCCGCGGATCCGGCATCGGAGCCAACGCGGCGCCAAGCAAGACATACGAGAGATGCCACACGGTGTACGGCGGGTGCAGCAGCGTCCAGTAATCGCGGACTCCTCCGGGGCGAAGCGCGTAGAACGCAGTGCGATTAGCGGCCGGCGCGACCGAGGGCTGCGTTCCGGATGGCGCGACCGAAACCCTCTCAACGCGGCGGTATCCCCACCCTCCATCGGGTGGGGATCCCTCCGCCGCCTCGCTACGCGCCCAGGGGCCCCTACCCCTGGGGCCCTCGGTCGCGCCATCCTTCACCGCGGTCATCACGACGCCGGCACCGAAGCTCATTCGCTCTACATGGACACCGCTGAGACCCGCGGCACGCCAGCAGCGCTCGATGTCTTCTTGCGTGTGCGCCGCGTTGAAGCCCTCGATGCTGCCGCTCAGAAATGCGCCGACGCTCGCCCAGCGCTGGGAGATCGCGCGGCCGATGAGCGGCAGCCCCATCCGCGTGTAGAGGCGCCACAGGGCTCGAAGCAACGGGTTGGGCGGCACGCCGAAGTCGAGCGCCGCGATGCGTCCGCCAGGGCGGACGACACGCGCAAGCTCGCGCATCACCGCGGCAGGGTTATCGACGTACCGAAGCAGATAGGTGAATGTCAGGTGGTCGAACGACCTGTCCGGGAAGGGTAGCCGCTCGGCGCGCCCGCGCACGAGCGGCATGTGGCCGTTGTGATCCGCGGCGGCCGAGAGCATATCGGCGCTCCGGTCGAGACCGACGACGCGACAGTGGTAGCGCTCACGCAGCGCTCGGGCGACCAGTCCCGTGCCCGTCGCCACATCCAGGACGACATCGTCGGGCGCGGCCGCAAGGGACGACACAAGTCGCGCGCGCCAGCGCGGGTCCTGGCCGAACGAGAGCAGCGCGCCGGCCTTCTCGTACGTGCTCCCGATCCCGCTGAAGATTCGCGGTGCGTCGGACGAGGGCATCTGCCCTCCCACTATGCGCGGACGGCGCCGCGCGGATCGTCGCCCGGCCGGATGCGCCAGCCAGACCGATACGGCGCCCCGAACACGATGTCGTCCGGGCGCACCGGCACGCGATTGAGCTCGCGGCCGGTGGCGGCGCGGATTGCAGCGACGATCGCGGGTGTGCTCGAGATCGTGGGCGGCTCGCCGACGCCCTTCGCGCCGTACGGCGCGTCGGGATGCGGATGCTCGATGAGGTCGACGACGACCGTCGGCATGTCGAGCGTCGTCGGCAGGAGATAGTCGGTGAACGAGGCGTTCCGCACCTTGCCCTCGGCGAGCTGCACCTCTTCCATGACGGCGAGACCGAGTCCCTGCGCGATGCCACCCTCGATCTGACCGACGACCGCGAGGGGATTGATCGCCTTGCCGACGTCCTGGGCGGTCGCGACCTGCACGACCTTGACGAGCCCGGTGTCCACGTCGACGTCGACCACCGCCCGATGCGCGGCGAAGAGGAACGCGACGTGTCCCTGGTTCTGCGTGTTCACGTCGCGCGGCTCCGTGTCCGGATGCCGGTGGGTGACCGTCTTGTCGATCGGCTCCTCGAGCAGGGCTGGGAGATCGTCGAGCGACCGCCCGGTCCTGCGCGCGCGCGAAAGCAGCTCGGCCTTTACCTCGCGACAGGCGGCGAGGACGGCGCCGCCCGTCATCCAGGTCTGCCGTGACGCCGAGGAGGATCCCGCCGAACCGATCGTGGTGTCCGGAGGGTCGATCTCCACCCTCTGGACGCCGAGCTCGGTCCTCGCGATCTGCACGCACACAGCGACGATCCCCTGCCCGACCTCCGCGGCAGCGGTATGGACGCGCGCGAGAGGACCACGTTCGTCGCGCATGAGCCGTACGCGTGCCGTGGAAAAGTCGTCGAACCCGTGCGAGTAGCAGACGTTCTTCATACCCGCGGCGAGACCGGTGCCGCGACGCACTCCCTCGCCGAACGTAAGGTTCCCGGCGCCCCCCGGGAGCCCGATGGGGTCGCGTGGGATCTCCATTTCCGGCAGCGGAAGATCGGCGCAGCGGCGGACGATCTCCGCGACTGGTGCGCTGCCCTCAACCGGCTGGCTCGTCACGATCCGGTCGCCGTTGCGGAGTGCGTTCTTCTCGCGGAGCACGACCGGATCCATCTCGAGCTTGGCCGCGAGCTTGTCCATCTGGGCTTCGTATGCGAAGCACGACTGCACGGCCCCGAATCCGCGCATGGCGCCGGTCGGCGGGTTGTTCGTATAGGCGCCGACCGCGTGGATGCGCGCGCTTGGGACGCGGTAGGGGCCAGCGCCGAAGCAGGCCGCGTTCGCGACAACCGCGGGACTCGATGACGCGTACGCGCCGCCGTCGAGCACGATGGTCGCGCGCACGAAGACGAGCTCGCCGGTCTTCGTGGCGCCGTGCGCGTACCAGAGCTTCGCGGGATGCCGATGGACGTGGCCATAGAAGGATTCCTCTCTGCCGTAGGTCATCCGGACGGGCCGCTTGGTCGCGAGCGCGAGAAGGCACGCGTGGATCTGGAGCGTCACGTCCTCGCGCGCTCCGAACGCACCGCCCACCCCCGCGAGCACCAGGCGCACCTTCGACTCGGGCAGACCGAGGCATGGCGCGATCTGGCGGAGGTCCTCGTGCAGCCACTGCGTGGCGACGTGTAGCTCGACCCCGCCGTCACGGCGCGGAATGGCCAGTCCGGCCTCGGGCCCCAAGGCCGCTTGGTCCTGCATCGCGAGCTCGTATTCGCCCTCGACCACTACGTCGGCGCGCGCGTCGGGATCGCCGTGGGCGACCAGCACATCCTCGATCACGTTTCCTTTGCTGTGAAGGCTCGCCGCGCCGGGCTGAAGCGCGGCGACCGCGTCGGTGATCGGCGGGAGGACGTCGTAGCGCACCGCGATCGCGCGCGCGGCCACGCGAGCTTCCTCGGCGGTGTCCGCGGCGACGATCGCGACCGGCTCGCCGGCGTAACGGACGCGACCGGTCGCCAGCACCGGTTGGTCGAGCTTCATGAGGCCGAAGAGCTCGCGTGTCGGGAGCTCGGCCGATGTGATCACCGCGCGCACGCCACTCATCCGTCTTGCTCCCGAGACGTCGATGCCGAGGATGCGCGCGTGCGGGTGCGGGCTTCGAAGGGTCGCGCCGAAGAGCATTCCCTCTCGGTTCAGGTCGCTGCCGTACTGGAACTCGCCCTTGACCTTTGCCACCGCGTCCGGCCGCTCGACCGACTCGCCGACGACGCCGCGGATCCGCGACCGGACTGGCGCGACGCTCATCGGCCGTACATCCCGGCGGACGCGCGCTGCACCGCCTCGAGGATCTTTCCATAGCCGGTGCAGCGACAGATGTTCCCTGAGAGCGCTTCGCGCACTTCCTGCTCGCTTGGCTCCGGGTTTTCCTTGAGCAGCGCATACGTCGACACGACTAGGCCTGGAGTGCAGAAGCCACATTGCACTGCGCCCATGTCGACGAAGGCGCGCTGGACGGGATGAAGGCGATCGCCGTCAGCGAGGGACTCGACTGTGCGCACCTCGCGGTCCGCTGCGGCCGCGCCGAGCACGAGGCACGAGCAGACGAGCGCGCCATCCAGCAGTACCGAGCACGAGCCGCACTCGCCCTGCTCGCACGCGTTCTTGCTGCCCGGCAGGCCGAGCCGCTCGCGCAGCACGGTCAGCAGGCTCTCGTGGTCCGCGGCGTCGACCTCGCGCTCGTCGCCGTTCACCGTGAGCTTCATACGATCGCCGCGACACGCAAGAGGGCGCGGGACGCCATCACCGCGAGCACGTGTCTCCGATACGCGGCCGTGCCGCGAACGTCGTCGATCGGTCGCGCCGCCGCCGCGACAAGGCGGCCGAACTCCTTGCGCGCGGCTTCGGTCGGCCTCGTTGCTCGCTCCCATCCCATCTCGTCGAACATGCCGGTCGCGAACTTCTCGGCCTCGGGCGTGCGAAGGATCGTCGGACCGCATGACCCGAGGCCGACGCCGACCCGTCGTCGCGCGCGATCGACGACGAGGGCAAGCCCGGCGACGGCGATCACCATCGCGTTGCGCGTGCCGACCTTCATGAAGGTCTGCGCCGGGCCGGCGTCGTCCCACTCGGCCGCGACCACGATCTCGTCGCGACGCCGGACGCTCTTCTTCGGACCGGTCATGTAGTCGCCGAACGTCACGCGGCGCTCGCCGGCGCGCGAGCGCAGCACGACGGTCGCGTCCAGCGCCGCGAGGACGGGAAGCGTGTCTCCCGCCGGAGACGCGGTCCCGAGGTTGCCGCCAAGCGTGCCGGCGTT
>VBDX01000126.1 GCA_005881885.1 Chloroflexota bacterium | reverse complement strand
ATGCGCCGCGGCCGCGGCGAACACCAGCGCCGCGTCCTCGACACCGAACGCCTCGGCGATGAAACGACCCGCCGCGAGCGATTCGACGCAGCCGTAGCTTCCGCACCCGCAGCGCGGGCCTTCGAGCGCCACCGGCAGGTGGCCGATCTCCCCCGCCGTGTCCGCCGCGCCGCGCAGGAGCCGGCCATCGCTCACGATCGCCCCACCGATGCCCGTCGAGATCGTGATGTAGATGAAGTCACGAGCGCCCTTCGCCGCACCGGCGACCGCCTCCCCCACCGCGGCCATCACCGTATCGCGATCGAGGTAGATCGCCTCAAGCCCAAGGGCGCCGGCGAGACGCTTCCCGAGCGGAAATTCGACGAAGCCGGGTATGTTCGGCGCCTCGTGCACGATCCCGCCCCGGTGATCGAGCGGTCCCGGAGCCGAACAGCCGACACCGGAGAGCTCGCGCACCGACGCGTTCACCGTGGCGAGCGCGGACCGCGCGCTCTCGCCGATCGCTCGGACGACGTCATCCGCTCCGGTGCGCGGCGTCGCCCGCTCGTCCCGCGCGACGATCCGAGGGATCGGGCCGTCGTCACGCGCGACCACGCTGCGGATGTTCGAGGCGCCGAGGTCGATGCCGAGGAAGAGGCTCAGACCTTCGGAAGCTTGCCGGCGAGATCGGGCGACTGCAGGGCGTTGTCGGTGCCGAACACCTGTTGCTGCGCCGCCTTGTATCCCTTCTTCGCCTTGTCCTTGCCGAACGCCCGCTCAGCATCCTCGTAGATCTGCCGGACGAGCGCGGCGAGGTACGGCACCGACTGTTCTTCGGGTAAGCCCTCACGCTCGAGCGCCGTCGCATCGATGAGGTCGTCGACGATCGGCAGGGGTCGATCGATCGGATCGGCTTGCTCGTCGACGCGCATCAGGAGGTTCGCCATCCGCGTCTCGATCTTGCCCTTCCCATAGCTGCCGTACTCGAGAAGGAGCGCGTTGGAGAGCGATGCGAGGAGCCCACCCCTGCTCGCCACCGACGCCATGGGCATACGTGTGGCGGCCGCCGCTACCGGTTCTTCCTTGCGGAAGCGACTGAGGAACCCGCCGCGCTTCCTCTCCGGTGCCGCTTCACCAGGTGCCTCCGGCGGCGGGGCCCATTCCTCGCCGCGTCGCGCGGGCGGAGCCTCGGGAGCGGCGCTACTCGTGCTCGACCAGGGTGCCGCTTCGGCCTCCCCATCGCGGGGTGGTGTAGCCGTCGGGGCCCACGCGTTCGCGGGTGCCTCAGTGGCCGCGGGCGAAGGTGTCATCCACGAGGCCGTCGAGGATGACGGCTGCGGCTGCGCGCCCCAGGGCTCATCCGGCGCTGTTGTCGGAGCGGGCCCGGCTGCCGAGGTGGGGGGTGATGGAGGTGGAGCGTTCGCGGCGGGTCCCGGCGCGAAGATGCCCGTCAGGGACGCGAGCCGATCGTCGATCGCAGGCGGGACCTGCTCGCGCGGCGGTGGAGGAGCCTCTTCCCGCTTTGGCCTCTCCCGAAAACGCTCGGCAAGCTCTGCCTGGAGGTCCGGGCGGACTTCCGTCGGCGGCGCTGGCTTCGGTTCGGCCGCGATCTCTTTGGGCGGGGACGGCGTCCACATCTCCGTCGGCTGCGGTGCGGTCCATTCAGGCTGACGCTCGCGCGCGGGCTCCGGCTCGGGTGGCGGCGCTGCCTCGGCGGGCGGAGGTGGCGGCTCGGGCACGGGTTCAGGCGCGAGGTACGGAAGGTGCGCGGGTGCCTCCTGCGGCTCCGCGGTGCGCGGCGCGAGGATCTCGATGATGCCGTCTTTTACCAGACCCGCGAGCAGGCTCAAGGTCTCCATCCTTCCGAGTCGGAGCTGTTCCGCGATCGCGACGACGTCGCGATCGCCGTTGACGGCGAGGAGCGCGCGCCAGCGGTCCGGAGTGAACGTGACCGCGCCTGAATCCGCCGCCTTCTCGGAGAGCTTGAAGCGCGCGTGGTCGTCGGGGATCTGCGAGCGGATCGCGGCGAGGCGGTCGCGCGCTTCGGCAGCCCGCTTGAGGAGCGCCACGAGGTCGCCGCTCTCGAGGTTCGACTCCGGAGGCGACGCCCAAGGGGTGAACTCGAACTCGGCCTCGGAGATCGCGAAGATTCCGCCGAGCGCGCTCTCGCCGCCCTCGCTGTCCATGACCGCAGCGACGAGGCGGCCGCCGGCGAATCCCAGCGCACCGACTTTGCCGCCGCCGCGTATCTGCAGCTCCCCGGTCTTGTTGGTTCCGGCGAGAAGACCGACGACCGATTCCAAGGGGAACTCGCTCGTGGAGCCGCGAAGGGTCACCGCAGCGCGGCCTCCGTCTGCTTGTCGAAGACGTGGAGCTTTTTGAGGTTGAAGCCGATTTGTAGCGTTGCGCCCGGGCGCGTATGCGTCTCGGTAGACACGCGCGCGACGAACGTCTGGCTATCCGCCGCGAGGAGGAGCTGAAGCTCGTTACCGAGGAACTCGACGACGTCCACACGCGCCTCGATGGGAAGATGCCCGTCTGCCCGCACGTGCGCCATGTCGTCGATGTCCTCGGGCCGGACTCCCAGGATCACTTCCTTGCCCAACGACTCCGCGGCCTTCCCGCTGAGCGGCGCTTTGAAGAACCCGGCATCCGCGACGGCGCTGCCCCGCGATCCGGAGACCGTTGCCGGGAAGAAGTTCATGGAGGGCGATCCGATGAATCCTGCGACGAACAGGTTGGCCGGGCGCTCGTGAAGATTTTCGGGTGTGTCCAACTGCTGTAGAACGCCGTCGCTCATCACCGCGATACGGTCGCCCATCGTCATGGCCTCGACCTGATCGTGCGTCACGTAGATCGTCGTCCGGCGGATCCGCTGATGCAGCTTCTGCAGCATGGCGCGGGTCTGGATGCGCAGCTTCGCGTCGAGGTTCGAAAGCGGCTCGTCCATCAGGAACACCGCCGGTTCGCGCGCGATCGCGCGGCCGACGGCGACGCGCTGCCGCTGTCCGCCGGAGAGCTCCTTCGGCTTGCGCTTGAGGAGCTGACCGATGCCAAGCATCTGGCTCACCTCGTTCACGCGGCGCTCGATCTCCTGCTTGGGCATGCCGCGGAGCTTCAATCCGAACGCGATGTTGTCGTACACGCTCATGTGTGGATAGAGCGCGTAGTTCTGAAAGACCATCGCGATGTCGCGATCCTTTGGCGGGACGTCGTTCACGACGCGCTCGCCGATCCGGATGTCGCCGCTGGTCTGCTCCTCGAGACCCGCGAGCATCCGCAGCGCGGTCGTCTTCCCGCATCCGGACGGACCGACCAGCACGAGGAACTCGGAGTCACGGACGCCGAGGTTCAGGTCGTTCACGGCCGTCACCTCGCCGAACCGCTTGGAGACGTGGTCGTAGGTAACGGTTGCCATCTGCCCCGAAAGTATCCCTCACGGGAGGAGTTGGGTCACCGGATAGGTCGGAGGCCTGCCGAACGGCGCCGACAGGCGCACGCTGACCGCGCCCGCGGCGGAGAGCTCGTCCGGGGCTCGGAGCCGCGCGAGCACCCGCAGCCGGTACGCGACCGCGCCGGGCGGCGGGTCGAGCGCGATCTCGAGCGTGACCGTTTCTCCGGCGCGCACCGGTGTCGCGTCGCTCAGCGCGAACTGCCGCGGTCGTCCGCTCGCACGGTCGTACCACGCGACGCGGACGAATGCCTCACGCACCGTCGCATCGCGTACCTCGATGGTCGCGCGCAACGCCGAACGATCCTGCGCCACGGGGATGAGGTCGCTTTCGATCCCCCATGCGCGTCCGCCCGGCACGCCGACGAGCAGCTCGGGGCCATCGCGGCCGAATGAACCACGCGGCGTCGTGCGCCGGAACCGGCCCTCCTCGTCCGCGGCGACGGCGAGCGCCATGACCTGCGCGATGGCGAGCGAGGCGGCGACGATCAGAAGGAGCTTTCGCATGCGCGGACCGTACCCGAGCACGGGCGTCGTGTCTGTCCTCCATTCGTGCGAACACGTCGCACATTCGTGCGCACGCTGTCGTACAAATGTGCGTGCGCTCGTCTCAGGCCGGCTGGACGATCCACGTGCCGATCTCGAATGGCTGAAGCCGCGCTCGCGCGAGTTCGCCGTCGACCTCGAGGGGCGCGGCGGTCCGTATGACGTCGAGCCCGGTGTTACCGAGGTTCGTCTCCCCTTCGCGCAGGTCGACCGGCCGGGACGCGCGGATCGACCGGGCGAAACGCAACGTGGCGGTGGCCTCCTCGCGCTGCGGGTTCACGAGGCGGAGGAGGAGCGCTCCGTCCGCTCCGGCACGAAGCGAGCTGAGGGCGATCGGTGTCGTCTGATCGACGAACGAAACGAGGGTCTGCGCACGACCGTCGCCCGAACACAGAAGTGGCGGCGAGAGCCACGCGCGGATGCTCCGGGCGGCCGCGGCGACTTCCGTGCGCTCGTCGAGCGGGACGACGCAGTAGCGGTACTCGCGCGTCCCGATGCATTGCGCTGAAGGCGTCGCGAGGTCCGGACCGGCGTGTCCGCGCCGCTCCGGGAGGTCGCCGCGCGAGAGAAAGCCGACGGCCCGCAGGAGCGTGATCGCTATGGTCCTGCCGTCGTGGAGAACGGAATACTCGCGCAGCCCGTCGACCCCGATCGCGACTCCTTTCGTCGCGCCCCGCACCACGACCAGGTCGTGGACGCACGCCTCCGCCGTTGGTGGCTCGATCCAGCGGCGGCGCAGATCGAAGCGGTTCGAGCGCTCGAGCAGCGCGAAGGCTGCCCCAGCCTGGTGCGTGAGCGTCCTAGTCCCAGTCTCGCAAAGCACGCGGAGGCGGTGGTCGCTGGCGCGGTTGTCCACGAGGAGGCTCACATCGACCCGACGCTCGCCCGCGTCGAGCGAAACGGCGACGCGCAGGGAGCAGTCGACCAGGTCGGGGGAGCGCGCGAGTCGGTCCTCACGAAGCCGCGCCGGCAGGCGCAGGACCAGATCCACCGTCACCGTCGCCCGGTCACCATCGACCGAGGCCGCGCGACGTCCGGCCGCGCCCTGCGAGCCAACGGTCGGGCCCGCGTAGGAGTAGGTGTACTCGTCGCCGCGATCGCCTTCGGAGATCAAGGTGTTCAGGCGCCCGCTGCGCTCGCCGGTCGCCTTGTCGACGACGACGAAGCTCCCGTCGGGCTCGACCTCCACCCGCAAAACGCCGTTCTCGATCGCTCCCTCGCCGCTCGCCGCGACCGCGACGCGCTCCGCCGGTATGACGGGCGAGAGGCCGAGCCCGGCGGAGTGAACCCGCGTCGGATGTCCGTCGATCGGGACGACCGCGTCGCGTGTCCAGGGAAGGGGATCCCAGACCATCGGCACGCTGCCCGGGCCGGCGAGCTCGCCGAGGAGCCGGCGCGCGAGGGCTTCGCCACGGCCGTGAACGAAGGCGAAGCGTGGCGCCATATCGATGTCGTGCACCGCGTCGATCGAGCAGCCGCAGATCGAATCGTGCGGGTGGTTCTGCAGCAGCATCCGCCAGAGCTCGCGGAGCTCGTCGCGCGCGCTACCGCCGGTGAGCGCGTCGAGCGGCTCGCAGCGCTCGACAAGAAGCCGCTCACAGGCAACGTTCTCCTGTTTGATCCAGACACGAGTCGAGTTCACGCCGCGCAGGATCGGACGGTACCGCCCGCTCGCGATCTCGCCGCTCACCACGTGCTGGAGCGGCGGCATCGCGGTCGCGTACTCCTCCAGGCTTGCGATCCGGGCATCGACGTTCGGGAAGACCTCGCGCATGGCGCGGACGGCCTCCGGCAAGCGCGCATATGCGTCGACGTGATCATCGCCGACCATCAAGAGAAGCGAGTCACCATTCGCGTACGGGGTGAGCCGGTCGAGGATGCGAGCCGTCTTCGAGGCGACGCGGCGGCGCAAGGATGCTGGGGCCTCGTCCGCCGGACCGACCAGCGGTAAAGCATTGGAGTAGTGGTCGACGAGGTGCGCCGCGCGCACCCGATCGCCCGAGGGCGCCTCCCACCAGAACTCGCTCCCGACCGACTCACCCTCGTCACCCATGCCACGCGCGAAGATGTAGGTGTCGTATCCGAAGGCCCGGAGGACCTGCGGGAGCTGCGCGGGATGGCCGAACGGGTCGGCGACATAGGCGACGCGCGCGGCGCGCCCGAGCTCGCCCGCGCTACGCAGCCCCTCCTGAAGGTTGCGGATGATCGACTCCCCTGACACGAGCAGGAGATCCGCGAGGACATGCCATGGCCCGATGAGGAGACGCTCGGCGCTCACGAGGGCCTCGACCCGCGGCCGGTCCTTTGGGACCTTCTCGAGATGGTCCTGGATGGCGATGGTCTGTCCGTCGAAGGTGAAGGAGCGGAAGTCCCCGTCTCGCTCCAGGATGTCGAGGAGCCGCGAGACCATTGGGACGAGTCGCGCGCGATAGCCTTCGAACCGTTCGTACCACTCGCGGTCCCAGTGCGTGTGCGGGATCACGAACGCGCGCCAGCGGAGACGGCGCCGCAGGAGAGCGATCGCCCTCGGTGCCGCGACGCCGGAGATCACGCCGATCGTCATCCCGCCGAGGACATCGAAGGGGTAATGCACGCCGACGACGACGCGCGCCAGCGCCGCTGCGATGCCGAGCAGCAGGATCGGCGTGCGATAGCGCGGGGCGACCGACGCGAAGGCGACCGCGGCGCCCATGGCCAGCGCAGCGTCGCCGGACGGGAACGAGAACGAGGAGGGATGCGCGACGACCGTTTCCGGCGCTGGCAGCGCGCCCGGCGCGTTGGCGATCGCTTCGAAAGGACGTGGCCGCCGGACGACGAGCTTCAGGATCTCCGCGAGGACCCACGCATCGACCAGCCCGAGCACGACGGTCGCGGCCGCGGCCACGCCTCGCCGGGTGAGGCCCCGCGAGCGAAGCAGAAGGAGCGCCAGGACCCACCAGAAGAAGCCGTTCCAGTTCAGATACGTGAGCGCGACGGCGATGACCGAGGTGGCGACGTTCCGCTGGGCCGCCACCGCGAGGTAGAGCTGCGTGTCGAATGCGCCGAGCGCGCCGACGATGTCGTTCAACGCGCGCGCAGGTGCCGCCAGACGAAGAGCGCGACTCCGAGGACGATCACTGCGACAACGATGTAGTCGAGTCCGCGCAACTGATGCTTGAGGTCCTGCCAGTTATCGCCCAGGACCATCCCGGCCCAGACCAGGAGCATCACCCAAGGCACCGCGCCGACGATCGAAAAGAGCGTGAAACGCCAGAGCGGCATTCGCGCGACGCCCGCCGGTACGGAGATGAACGTGCGGACGATGGGCAGCATTCGCGAGAAGAGCACGGTCAGGTCGCCCCAGCGGCCAAACCAGCGGTCCGCCGTCTCGAGGTCATGCGCGCTGACCAGCACGTACCGGCCATAGCGCTCGAGGAGAGGACGACCGCCGAGCGCCCCGACCGCATAGCTGACGAGCGAGCCAGCGGTGTTGCCGACGACGCCCGCGAGCACCGCGCCCCAGTACGCCCACGGCGCCCCGGTGAGCGGTTCGACAACCCCGCGCGACACGCTCCAGCCGGCGAAAGGGAGGATGAGCTCCGAGGGGATCGGTATCGCGGCACTCTCGATGCTCATGGCAATCACGACCCCGAGGTAGCCGAACGCTCCGTAGAGAGAATCGATGAAGGGAAGGACGACTTGGTCGAGGGCGTCGATCACTCGTCGGTATCGTAGAGACACCCGTGACCCTGATCTCGGCCCTAGACGCTCCGATGCGCGAGGCGCTACGCGCGCAGGCTGGTGCCGACCTCGTGGTCGGCATCCCGAGTTTCCGCAACGCCGCAACGATCGGCCACGTCACCCAGGCCGCCGCGGAAGGGCTGCGCGCGCACTTTCCCGACGCGCGCGCCGTCATCGTCAATGCCGACGGTGGGTCGGAGGACGGTACGCCCGATCGCGTGCGCGCGTCCGCCGACGGCATACCGACCATCGCGGGCCGCTACCAGGGTCGTTCGGGCAAGGGCTCGGCGTTCCGCGCGATATTCGAGGCCGTCTCCCTTTTGAACGCGAAGGCCTGCGCGGTCGTCGACAGCGATCTCCGAAGCATCACTCCGGAATGGATCGCGCGCCTGCTCGGGCCCGTGGTCAGCGGCAACGCCGGTTACGTCACGCCGCTCTACGCGCGCCACAAGCACGACGGCACGATCACGAACACGGTCGCGTATCCGCTCACCCGCGCGCTCTACGGAGCGCGCGTGCGGCAGCCGATCGGTGGCGAGTTCGGCTTCGCCGCAGAGCTCGCGCACGTCTGGCTCGCCGAGCCGGTGTGGGACACGGATGTCGCGAGATTCGGAATCGATATCTTCATGACCACGACGGCGCTAGCGCGCGGCGTTCGGGTCGCGCAGGCCTTCCTCGGCGCGAAGATCCATGATCCGAAGGATCCCGGTGCCGACCTCGGTCCGATGTTCACCCAGGTGGTGGGCACGCTCTTCACACTCGCGCGCCACAACGAAGCGCTATGGAGAGGTGTGACCGGATCGCGTGACATCGCCGTGATCGGCGAGGTGCGGCCGGTCGAGCCCGAGCCCGTGAACGCGAGCGTGCCGATCCTGGTGGACAAGTTCCGCGCTGGCGCCAAGGAGCAGGCCGCCGCCTGGGGCGGCCTGCTCTCGCAGAAGGCGCAAGCCGCGGCGCGGGAAGCGGCCGAGTCCGGCGACACGCGCGCGATCAGCGGCGACCTCTGGGCGCGCGCCGTGTACGACATCCTCGCCGCGACAAAACGGCGCGAAGAAAGCGAGACCTTGGCCCGCGCGCTCCTGCCGCTCTATTTCGCGCGGGTGGCCGCCCTCATCGACGAGATGAAGGGGCTCGACCACGCGGGCGCGGAAGGAGTTGTCGAGCAACAGGCCCTCGCGTTCGAGCGCGCAAAGCCGTACTTACTCGATCGTTGGGGGTCCGGGGGGGCACAGCCCCCTCGCCTGTGACTGTCTCCTTGAAGGAGGACGCGCTCGTCCTCGTGACCGAGGACGACGGCGGATTACCCCTCGGCGCGTCGAGCCCCCTCGGCCTCTATTACCACGACACGCAGTACCTCTCCGGGTACGGGCTGCGAGTGAACGGCACCCGGCCGATCCTCCTTTCGGCGAACACCGAGCAGAACTACGTGGCGACCTTCCAACTCATGCACTCGGAAGGCGCGACCCTCGGCACGGCACGACACGCCGCCGAGACACTCTCCATCCGGCGCACGCGCTTCCTCGCGGACGGCCTGCGGGAGCGCGTCGGCGTGCTGAACGCGAACGCCCATCCCGTCGACATTGAGGTCGAGCTCGAGTTCGAGGCGGCGTTCCGTGACATGTTCGCGGTGCGCGCGTACCGCGACCACCTGAGCACGGAGCCGCTCGCATCCACGCGAGGCCCCCGTGAGGGCGGCCTCATCTTCGAGCGTGTCGGGCGGGACGGCGTGCGCCGAACGACCGAAATCACCCTGCGGCCCGCGCCGGACGCGACCCTGGGCAACGTCTTCAAGGTCGCGCGCACCCTCGGCCCGCAGCAGATCCTGCAGCTCGAGCTCGCGGTCATACCGCGCGAGGACGGCGCCGGTGCGGCGCCTTCGCCCGATCGTTTCGACGACGCCATCGACGCCCTGAACGCGCGGTACCGCCGATTCCTCCGGACGTGCTCGCGCTACACCACGAGCTCCGAGACCCTCGACGAGGGGCTCATCACACGCAGCGCGCTCGACCTGCGCGCGCTCCTTGAGTTCCACGCGAGCGGACCGTTCCCGACCGGCGGCATCCCGTGGTACGCGGTGCCGTTCGGCCGCGACGGGTTGATCTCGGCGTACCAGACCCTCGGTTGGAACCCGGATGTCGCGCGCGGAACGCTCCGCTTGCTCGCGAGCTATCAGGGGCAGAAGGTCGACGACTACACCGAGGAAGAGCCGGGCAAGATCTTCCACGAGCTGCGGCGTGGCGAGCTCGCACGGCTCGGTGAGATACCGCATCGGCCGTACTACGGCTCGATCGATTCGACGCCGCTCTTCGCGCTCATCTTCGCCGAGACGGTGAAATGGACCGGCGATCGCTCGCTCTGGCGGGAGCTCCTTCCGGCTGCCGAGCGCGCGCTCACCTGGTGCGACACGTACGGCGATCCGGACAAGGACGGGTACGTCGAGTACGGGACGCGCGGGAGCGAAATGCGCAGCCAGGGTTGGAAAGACTCGTCGAACTCACTCACCGATCCCGACGGCAAGTGGTCCAAGCTGCCCGCGGCGCTCGTCGAGGTGCAGGCGTACGTCTACGCCGCCAAGGCCGGGATCGCCGACCTCTACGCCGTCGACGGCGATGTCGTGCGCGCCGATCGCCTTCGTGGCGAAGCTCGGGAGCTCCACGAGCGCTTCGAGCGCGATTTCTGGATGGAGGCGGAGTCGTGCTACGCGCAGGCGCTTGACGGGAACAAGAGGCAGGTCCCCGCGGTCACGAGCAACGCCGGGCATGCGCTCTGGTGCGGCATCGCGGCGCCTGGTCGCGCGGCGCGCGTCGCGCGCCGGCTGATGGAGCCGGACATGTACACCGGCTGGGGCATCCGCACCCTTTCGAGCAAGTACCCAACCTACAACCCGATGAGCTACCACAACGGCTCGGTGTGGCCGCACGACAACTCGCTGATCGCGCAGGGCTTCGCCCGCTACGGCCTGCGTGAGGAGTCGAACGAGATCGTAGCTGCGCTCATCGAGGCCGGCCGGCGCTTCCCGAACAACCGGCTCCCCGAGCTCTGGTGCGGCTTCCAGCGCGACCTGCGCTTCTCATCGCGACCGGCTGATTACCTCGTCTCGTGCATCCCGCAGGCCTGGTCCGCCGGGATGATCTTTCTATGCCTGCGCGCGCTTCTGGGAATGCAGCCCGACCTCGCGACGCAGCGGCTCCTGCTCGATCCGGCGCTGCCGCCCTGGCTGGAGCGGATTGACGTGCGTGACATGCGGATCTTCGACTCGCGCGCGACGTTCCGGGTCCGGCGAGGCCCGGGCGGCGACAAGGTGGTCGGCGGAAGGGGACGCGTGACGCGCGCGCACACGGCCGCGACGGCTTGAGCCGCCGGCGCCCACGGATCCTTCTCGTCCATTACACCGCGCCTTCCATCCTCGGAGGCGTCGAGCAGGTCATGGGTGCGCACGCTCGCGCCCTGAAGGACGCCGGTGCCCTCGTCACGATCGTTGCCGGACGCGGCCGCGCCCCGCAGGGCGTCCGTCTCCTGCGGGTGCCCGAAGCGGACTCGCGCCATCCCGCGGTTCTGCGCGACTTCCGCTCACTTGCGCGCGGCGAGCGGACCGAGGCGCACGACGCTCTTGTCGAGAAGCTGGTGCGCCGGCTGCGCCCGATTTTCGCGAAGGCCGATCGCGTGGTCGCGCACAACGTGCTCACCATGCACAAAGACCTCGCGCTCACGGAGGCGCTGGTCTGGCTCGCGAGCGAACGGCCCGGGCAGGTGATCGCGTGGACCCACGACCTCGCTTGGTGCGACCCACAGTACGCCTCCGAACGTCATCCGGGCGATCCGTGGGAGCTCATCGCGCGCGCCCACCCGGGCGTCCGCTACGTCGCTGTCTCCGACGAGCGCGCCAACCAGCTCGCGTCGGTCACGGGTCTCGCGCGCGATAAGGTCGACGTCGTTCCGAACGGCGTGGACGTCGCAGCCGCGCTCGGCCTCTCGTCCGCGGGCGCGCGCCTTGCCGAGCGGCTCGATCTGTACCGCGCGGATCCGCTCCTTCTGCTCCCGGCGCGGCTCACACGTCGGAAGCGGATCGAGGCGGCGATCGCCGCCGCTCGAGTCCTCCGTGGACGTGGTCATGCGGCGGCCCTCGTCGTCACTGGTCCGCCAGGCCCGCACAACGCCGCGAACGAGCGCTACCTCGCCGAGCTCGCCGCGCTCGCGAAGGGCGCGCCTGGAGTGCATCTCCTCCACGCGCTCGGCGTACGCGCGCCGTACCGCCTGGTCGCGGACCTCTACGCCCTTGCCGACGCGCTCGTACTGCCGAGCGAGAGTGAGGGATTCGGCATTCCTCTCCTCGAGGCCGGGCTTCACCGCCTGCCGATCGTGTGCAGCGACCTGGCCACCCTTCGTGCACTCGCCGGCGATGCCGCGACGTATGTGCGGCCTGATGCTTCAGCTGAGGCGATCGCGGACGCCGTCGAGCGCACGCTCGAGCAGCCTGGTGCGCGCTTTCGCTCGCGCGTCCGCGCACTTTCGTGGCCGCGCGTCCTTGATGAACGGGTGGTCCCGCTCGTGCTCGGACCCACTCCATGAAGGTCCTCGTCGCGATCACCGAGCCCGAGCGCGAGAGCGCGCTCGTCGAGACCGCGGCCGCTCTGGCGTGCGACGGCGAGGTCGTCCTCGCATCGGTCATCGAGGTGACGGGCGAGAACACGCTCGCGTCCGCGCAGCCCGAGGCGCGCGGCCGTCGTCGCGCCCTCGACGCGCTGGGCGCGGATCTCCGTCCGGGCCGCCAGGTGCGCTCGCTCGTCACGGTCGCACGCGTCGGGTGGGACGCCATTCGCGAAGCCTGCGCGAACGAGCGTCCCGATCTGCTCCTCGTCGGCTGGCGGCGGCCGGGATGGAATCTGCTCGGCACCACCATCGAGGCGATCCTTCGCGACCCGCCCTCGGACGTCGCCATCGTCAAGGGCGCGCCGGCGCGCGCTCGCCGCATCCTCGTGCCGGTCCGCGGGGGCCGGTACGCCCAGCTCGCAGCGCGGCTCGGCATCGAGCTCGCGAAGGCGCACGACGGCTCGGTCACGCTGCTCCATGTCGCGGAGCAGGGTGGCGGTCGGCAGCGCTCGACCCTGTACCAGCTTCTCGGGGAGCGCGCGTACGACGAGCGCGTCGAGCGTCTCGTCACGCGGTCGGGCGATCCCGCGCGCGTGATCGGAGAGGAGCTCGCCGAGCACGACGCGATCGTCTTCGGCGCCACCGGCCGTGAGGGAGCGCGAGATCCGCTCGGACCCATCGGCCACGCGCTGATCGACGCGGCCCGCAACGCGGTCGTCGTGCGCACGAGCGCCCCGATCGCATCGACGGTCTTTGTCGAGCGCACGCGTCTTCCACAGGAGCGCGCCGATCGCAGTCGGGTCCTCGGCGAGATCGTCGACAAGTGGTTCGTCGAGAACACGTTCAGCTCGAGCGAGTTCGCCGATCTACGCCGCCTAGTCGAAGCGAAAGAGCGACAGAACCTCCGTATCTCGGTCGGCCTTCCCACGCTCAATGAGGAAGCGACCATCCGGCAGGTCATCCGCGCGATCCGCTCCCGCCTCGTCGAGCGCTTTCCGCTCATCGACGAGCTCGCCGTGATCGATTCGCGTTCGGACGATCGAACGCGCAAGATCGCCGAGGACGAAGGCGTGCCCGTTTTCATCCACGACGAGATCCTCCCCGAGACCGGCACCTACCGCGGTAAAGGCGAGGGGCTCTGGAAGAGCCTTCAAGTGCTCACCGGCGACATCGTCGTCTGGGTCGACACCGACGTCACGAGCGCGCATCCGAAGTTCGTGTACGGGATCGTCGGCCCGCTGCTGCTACGGCCGGATCTCCAGTTCGTGAAGGCCTTCTACCAGCGACCGCTACGGATCGGCGACGATCTCCAGGCGACCGGCGGCGGGCGCGTGACCGAGCTCGCCGCGCGCCCGATCCTGAATCTCTTCTTTCCGGAGCTCTCGGGGATCGTCCAGCCGCTGAGCGGCGAGCAAGCCGGCCGCCGCGCGCTGCTCGAACAGCTGCCGTTCTTCTCCGGTTACGGCGTCGAGACGGGCTTGCTCGTGGACACGCTCCAGCGCGCCGGCCTCGGGGCGATCGCGCAGGTCGACATGAAGCAGCGCATCCACCGCAACCAGTCGCTGCACGAGCTTTCGATGATGAGCTTCGAGGTCCTCCAGGTCGCGCTGAAGCGGGTCGGCGAGGCACAGAACACGAACCTCCTCGAAGAAGCCAATTTCACGATGAAGCTCATCGCGGCGTCGGGTGGAAAGCTGCATCTCGAGATGCACGACATCATCGACGTCGAGCGTCCGCCGATCTCGACGGTCCCGGCGTACAGGGCGATGCACAAGCTCGATACTCCCGCCGATTGAACGTTCTTCGTTCCGTCGCCGACGCTCGCGCGTTCAGCGCGGCGTCGGCCAATGTCTCCATTGGTCTTGTACCGACCATGGGTGCGCTCCATGCGGGTCACGCCTCGCTCATCGAACGCGCCGTTCGGGAGAACGATGCGGCCGTCGTATCGATCTTCGTGAACCCGACGCAGTTCGGCCCCCGTGAGGACTTCGCCGGATATCCGCGCGACGAGGTCACCGATGTCGCGCTCTGTGAACGCCTCGGCGTCGCGATGATCTTCGCGCCGAGCGTGGCGGAGATCTATCCGGAGGGCGACGCCACGCGCGTTCAGCCCGGACCGATCGCGGACCGTCTCGAAGGAGCCGCGCGGCCGGGTCATTTCGCCGGAGTGGCGACCGTCGTGGCGAAGCTCTTCGCGATCATCCGGCCATCGGTCGCGTACTTCGGGCAGAAGGACTTTCAGCAGCTGCGCGTGATCCAGACGATGACCCGCGACTTGCGCCTCGGCATCCGGATCGTCGGCTGCCCGATCGTGCGCGAGCCGGACGGCCTCGCGATGAGCTCGCGCAACGCGTATCTGTCGCCGGACGACCGGCGGAAGGCGGTCGCACTGTCGCGCGGACTGCTCGCCGCTCGCGACGACTGGACGCACGGCGAGCGCGATCCCGCGAAGCTCTGCGGGCGTGTTCGGACCACGGCATCGGGCGCCGGCCTCAGCCTCGAATATGTCGCCGTCTCCGATCCGATCACATTGGATGACCTCATCCGTCCCGCATCGCGCGCCGTGATCTCGCTCGCGGCGCGGGTGGGCAAGGCACGGCTCATCGACAACATGCTGCTCGGGATGTCCGTCGAGGAGCTCGCGTGACGACGATCGCCGAAGAGGCTCGGGCCATCCCCAGCGAACCCGCCGTCGAGGAGCTTTCTCTCCGGGAGGCCCGCGGGCGCGGGCTTCTCGCCACCATCACCGCCGCGCATTTCTCGCACCATGTCACCAACTCTCTCCTCAACCCGCTCCTGCCGCTCATTCGCGACGCGTTTGGGCTGAGCTACGCGCAGAGCGGCTTCGCGGTGTCGGCGTTCTCCATCGCGGCGGGACTCGCGAACGCACCCTGGGGGATGCTCGCCGACCGCGTCGGCTCGCGTGGGGTGATCGTCGGCGGGCTCTTCCTCATGGGCGCGGCGAGCGTGGCCCTGGCCACCGCGGGCGCCTACTGGCAGCTGCTGGCCCTCCTCGTGCTGCTCGGAATCGTGTCCGGCTCCTACCACGGTCCGGCCGCCGCGCTCATCGCGCGGACGTTCTCGTCGCGCATGCGCGGGACGGCGATGGGCATCCACATCACCGGCGGGCATCTCTCGTTCTTCGCGGCGCCGGCGCTCGCCGGGATCCTCGCGACGGCGACGGGCACCTGGCGCACGCCCTACATCTGGTTCGCGGCCGCGCCGGTCCTCTTCGGCGCGCTGCTCTGGCTCGTCGCGCCGCACGTGCAAGAGCGCGCCGCTCCGGGCGACCGGTTCGCGGCGTTCCGCGAGATCGGCCAAGTGTTCCGCGATGTCGGGCCGGTCGTCTCGCTCTCGATCGCGTTCCAGTTCGGCATCGCGGCCCTGCTCGCGTTCCTCGCGCTTTATCTGGTGGACGCTCGCGGCATCTCGCCCGCACTGGCTGCCGTGTTCTTCGGCGTGCCGCAGGTCGTCGGAGTCGTCGGCGCGCCTCTCGGTGGCCTGCTTTCGGACCATTTCGGTCGCCGTCGCGTGATGCTGGGCGGCCTGGCGCTCATGGGTCCCGCAGTGTTCGCCGTGACCGCCGTGCCGAATGAGGCGCTCCTCGTCGCGTTGGTGGTGTTTGGCCTGCTCTGGTCGATGCGTTCGACGGTGACGGAGACGCTCGTCATGGACAGCGCGCCGGCTGGCCGCAGGGCCACGGTGCTGGGCGCCTACTACCTGGTGAACGCCCACGTCGGAGGTATCGGCGCGCCGCTCTTCGGTTTTCTCGCCGAGGCCGTCGGGCTCGCCACCGCCTTCAGCTGGATCGGGATCGCGTTCGTCGTGCTCTCCGCGGTCGCGCTCGTGATCGGACGGCGCCTGTAGCAGCGGGCTTTTGCCCGTTAGAACGCGCCCATCACCTGCACGCCGCGCTGCTGGATCAAGTACGCGCGCCCGGCCACGCTGAACTGAAGCACGACATCCACCTTGGCGCCCGCGTCCCAGGTGGGTCCGTCCGTGATCCCGAGCGAAAGATGATTCACGCGGTCGGCGGCGAACGTTTGGACCGGCTGCGGAACGGTCTCCCAGGACTCGGCGCCCTTGATGAGCCAGATCTTCTCAGCGCGCAGCCCCTGCGGCGCGTCGCTTGCGACGTCCGCGCGGAGGAAGATCGTGCCACCGACGCCCCGCCGCGGCGTCGGTGCGGGGCCGGGCATGAGATCGCTGTAGAGGTCCGAGCGGAGGATGTACGTGTGGCCCTCCGCGGCGACACGGTCGGGTGCGTTCCGCGCCTCGGGCGGGAGCGTCGCAGCGGGCACGCCGCTCGTGGCGCCGCCGCAGGCGGCGAGAAGCAGGACGAGCGCAAGCAGGTACTTCACGCCCGTCTAACGTCCGAGTACTCGTCGCGGTTCCCGATCGAGAATGCGCGAATCGTCAAGGTCCGGAGTTTTAGGTGATCAGCGACGTCATCGTGAGACCGGCCGGGAGAAAAGGAAAGGGCGTCTTTGCCTTGCGCGCACTCCGCGCTGGCGAGTTCATTTCCGCCGCCGGTACGGGCGCGTCGTCTCGAACGCGGACATCCGATCGCTTTCTCGCGGGGAGCGCAGACATCTCTGCGAATTGGACTTCGAGACAAGCGCGATCCTCCTCCCACCGGGCTGCTACCTGAACCATTCCTGTGATCCGAACGCGATGCGCAGCGGCGTCAAGGTCTTCGCGTGGCGAAGCATCCGCCCGGGCGAAGAGATCACGATCGATTACCGGTTGAACGCCTCTAGCGGCCAACGCTCGACGTGCCTCTGCGGGAGCGTGAACTGCAGCGGCGAGATCATCAGCGATTTCTTCAGCATCGAGGCCGCGCGGCAGATTCGCTACCTGCCGTACGCGCCTGACTTCATCCGTCGCGAGTACCGGCGCCGGTTGAAACCCGCGCCGGGCCTGGGTGGAAGGCTGAGACCAGAAGCGTCATCGCCTGATTGAGCGGCGCGGCGACGCCGCGCTTCTCACCCTCACGAAAGACCGCGCCGCTGATCGAGTCGATCTCGGTCGTATGTCCCGCTTCGACGTCCTGGAGCATCGAAGAGCGGTTCGCTCCGGTGAGCGCCGCCATCGCACGCCACTGGCGGATCGCTTCGTCTTCCTCGATCCCGATGCCGGATGCGCTCGCGACGCGCGCCACTTCGCGCGCGAGGCCATCGGCGATGCGGCAGGCCGGCGCGTCCGCGAGCAGCTCCGCGTTGGTCTTGCCGACGAGCGCGCTCAGCGGATTGACCGCAGCGTTCGTCACGATCTTGCGCCAGACGGCCGGCCAGGGATCGTCGACGACCGTCACGTCCATCCCACCGGCTTTCAGCAGCTTCGTGAGCGCATCGAG